>CAYZLT010000071.1:0-12939 GCA_964479175.1 uncultured Solibacteraceae bacterium
TCTGCCGCGTTTCGAGGATGTTGGCACCGAACAACTGGTCTCCCGTGCGCACACGTTCGATGAGCACACGCGGCCCCACTGACGTCGCCGCTTGCTTGACGACGTCCGGCGTGAGGGAAGCGCCAGGCTTCGGCCGCACCACCAGGGTCATTGGCGCCTTGACGTTCAGTGCGTCGGCTTCCATTGGAAAAAACACCTGCGAGGTATACATGGCAGAGTCGCCAGGCACGTCGAGCGGCAACGGCCCCTCGTGACGCAGATCGGCAATGACACCTACGATCGACCACGGCCTGGGGTCCTTTCCGTGGGTGATTTCTCGTCCCACCGCCGTGCCATCCGGGAACAACCGTCTGGCTGCGGACTCACTGACCACCACACCGCCGGCCTGTCCACGGACGTCGTCTTCGCTCGGAAAACGACCCGCACGAAGTCTTGGATTGAGCGAATCAAGATACCCCGGTGTGGAGCGGTAGGCGATGGTTGGCAACGGCGCCCCGGCTCCCGTCACAAGCGCGAACTTGAACGACACGACCAGCGGCACGTAGTCCACCAGCCCCGCGGTCTCCACGCCTGGCAGCGCACGAACATCTCGCAGCAGGCCCGAGTAGTAGTTCGCATGCGCGGGGCCGTCACCGTCCAGCGGCAAGACCTGCATCGTGATCAGACCCGACGGCTCGAAACCCAGATCCACCGCATTGATCCGCGCGACCGTGCGCAACATGAGCGCCGCACCGGTCACCATCACCACGGCCAGGGCCACCTCGATCGCGATCAGCCACTGCCCCCCGCGTGTGGAGAGGGCTTCACCTCCGCTGCGATTCCGACGCGCCAGCGTCTGACTGAACTGGACGCGGGAGCGCCGGAGCGCCGGCACAAGCCCCACCAACAGCGTCACCGGGATCAGAAGCGCGATCGTGGCACAGAGGACACCCATATTCAGCGTGATTGGCGAGTCTGTCGGCAACAGTGGGAGGTTGGCGATCAGAATGTCGAGTGTCGCCCACGCGAGCGTCATTCCAAGCGCGGCTGCCGGAACCGCCAGCACCAGACTTTCGGTCAACATCTGCCGGATGAGGCGGATGCGACTTGCCCCAAGCGACGCGCGCACGGCCAACTCGGAGTGCCGGTTCGCTCCCCGAGCGAGCAGCAGCCCAGCCACGTTGACGCACGCGATCAAGACGATGAGCGCCACGGCGGCGCCAAGAATAGTGACGGTCGTGCGCGCATCGGCACTGGCTTCGTTCGCCCGCGATCGCACGGCGACGCCCACGCCGAGCTGCGCCGAAAGTCGTTCAGCCGCACGTTCAGGTGTCACATCGTCCTGCAGGCGTGCCTGCACCGACAGCCGGCCCGACCCACGCATCGCGTGAAAGGATGCCGGAAGTCTCAGCGGTTGCAGGACCGGTGTTTGAGGTTTAAACCATGCCGGGAGCACGCCGACGATGGGCACGGGGCCTGTGTCGAATCTCACGAACTCATTCACGACGTCGGTCCGGCCGCCGTAGCGCAGCTGCCAGTGCGCGTGACTGATAAGAGCCACCATCGGGGCGCCAGGGTCCATATCGCGCTGATCAAGGCTTCGTCCAAGTACCGGCCTCACGCCGTGCATCGGAAGGTAATCGTGGGTGACAGGCAGAATGCTGAGACGTTCGGTTTCCGGGTGTGTCACGAGCTCACGTGGCCCGCTTCCCCAGCCTGCGACAATGGAGAAGAGGTCAGTGGATTCGCGGAGGCGTTCGAGGTCTTCCATGGACGGAGACATGCGTCCGGCACGACCGTTCATGACGGGCGCATCGACGAGGATGTCGACCAGTTCATGGGGCGCGGGGTACGGCAGCGGCCTGAGCATCGTCGCGTCGATGACAGAGAAGATCGCGGTGACGGCACCGATGCCCAGTGCCAGGGTGACGACCGCGACGCCGGTGGAGCCCACTTGGCGTGTGAGCTGACGAACACCGTAACGGACGTCCTGTCGCGCCTCGCTCAGCGCGCCGCCGAGGTGTGTCAGATCACGAAGCGCATACAGGAACGCTGAAATGGTCTCGCGCAGATACCAGCGCGTCGCGGCGGCCGGAGACTGCGCACGTCGTCGTTCATATTCCTCGTCGAGGTCGCCAACCAGGGCCGCATGGTCGATGTGTGAGCGCCCAATCCGCAGCAATTGCTTGAGGAAGATTCGCATGTGCACCTTCAGCGTTTGAGGCCGGCCACGCCTTCGGCCATACGCACGACCGCCGAGTGTGATTCGCGCAGTGCGGCCTTACCGCGGGGGGTGAGTGCGACGAACTTCTTCGCGCGACCGCCCCGCACGGCCTCGGGTTCACCCATGGTCGAGAGGACGAGGCCCTTCTGTTCCATGCGGCGAAGTGTGCTGTAAATGGCGCCAAACGACGCTTCGCGACCGGTGCGCGCCAGCAGCGTGTCTCGAATGGTCACGCCATACGCGTCGTCTCCCAATCGCGCCAATGCCAGCAGGACCAGTTGCTCAAATTCGCCGAGGTAGTCGCCCATGCGGGAAAGATATACTGCACATTGCACATTAAATGCAACGATCAGCGCGCTTCAAAACCAGCGCGCGCTACTTGGACTCGAACCGTGGACCGTGGACCGTGGAACCCTGGACCACGGAAATCACCCCGGCGGCCAGGCGAGGCTGCGGCCGCCCAGGACGTGCAGGTGTATGTGAAAGACCGTCTGGCCGGCGGCGGCGTTGCAGTTGAACACCGTGCGGTATCCGCTCTCAGCGAAACCGCGCTCCTTCGCGATGTGCGCGGCGGCGCGAACCATCGCGCCGACCAGCGGCTCATGCGCAGCACTGAGGTCGTTGAGCGTCGCCACGTGCACTCTGGGAATTACGAGCACGTGCATCGGGGCCTGAGGATTGATGTCCTCAAACGCCAACAGGTCGTCGTCCTCGTACACCTTCTTCGCCGGAATCTCCCCGGCGATGATCCGGCAGAACAGGCAGTTGGTCATGTGCTGATTATGCCGTGGCTCCGTGGCTCCGTGGAACCTTGGACCCTGGACCCGCCTGCGCCAAGGCTCCGGCGGGCAAGCCTTGTCGGACCGTGGACGCCAGCGTCGCTCTACGCACACCGGTCGTGGTCGCTGTATCATCGGAGGCATGGCTGCCACACCAATGGGTGCGATTGGCGCGCTTGACATCGGGGTCGTTGAGAGCCTCAAAACCTCGGTGTTGCGCGTATTGGATCCGGTCATGATCGTCGTGTTTGGTTCACAAGCTCGAGGAACGGCTGGTCCCGACTCTGACGTCGATCTGCTCGTCATCGATGATGCGCCCTTTTCGTCAACAAGAAGCCGACGCCGGATGATTGGGGACATTCGGCGTGCCATTCCTCCAGGCCGGTGGCCGGTGGACGTCTTGGTCTTTGACACGCGTGAACTCGATCAGTGGCGTCACACGACAAACCATGTTCTGTCTCGGGCCCTCGAAGAGGGGGTCGTCGTCTATGAGCGACCACGAACACGGTAGAACAATGCTTGAGGCGGCTCATCGGGACGCCCGAGCGCTCCGGGGCATGTTCGACGGCGAGACGTTCTCCGATGAGATTTTCGGATTTCATGCGCAGCAGGCGGTAGAGAAGGCCCTGAAGGCCTGGCTGGCGTGGCTCGGAGTCAGGTATCCAAAGACCCATGACATCAAGCAGCTCCTTGACCTGTTGGCCCAGCGGGCAGTGGAGACGAGTGTTATAGAGGCGTTCGTCGATCTGAATGCTTTTGCGGTGCAGTACCGCTACGAGTCTCTCTATCAGGACGAAGAAGCACTTGACCGCACAGAACTCGCTGACCGCGTCGACGCTCTCCTGGTTCGAGTGAGTGCTGTCGTGAAGACTGAGGGCGAATAGTCCAGTGGCACCCGGGCAAGCCCCGTCGGACCGTGGACCATCAGCGGGCCGCAGCGACGACCCTGGGAATGCCCTGGAGGTCGACGTGCCAATCAACGGACGCGCAGTCGGACTGTTCGAGCAGGGTCGTCACGGCGGCCCACTGACCTTCGCCGACTTCCATGATGAGCGCGCCGCCGGGCCGCAGGCGGGAGATGGCCTGCGGGATGAGACGCCTGACGACATCGAGGCCATCGTCGCCTCCGAACAGCGCCAGTGACGGCTCGAAGTCACGGACGTCGGCGGAGAGCGTATCGCGGTCACGCGTCGGCACATACGGCGGGTTGGACACGATCAAATCGAGTGGTCCCGTGACGCCGTTGAGCAGATCAGTCTCGCGCCAGTCGATCGCAGTGGCGGCGCCGAGTGCCTCGGCGTTGGCCTTGGCGATCACGAGCGCTTCGGGTGATCGATCGGTCGCGATGATCGAGAGCCCGGGATGTTCGAGCGCGAGTGTGATCGCCACACACCCGGAGCCGGTGCCCACGTCGGCGATGCGCTTGGCTTCGATCGCCTCAGCCCATTCATGCGCAACTTCAACCAATAGTTCCGTCTCAGGTCTGGGAATCAACACACCCGGCTGTACTGTGAACGGCCGACCGTAGAACTCCTTGGAGCCCAGCAGGTATGCGACAGGCTCCCTCGTGGCGCGGCGGGCAATCAGCGCGTGGTAGGCGCCACCGAACGGTTCTTCAGTCTGTTTGTTTTTTTGCGATATCCAGTCGGCGAGAGTCCACCCAAGCAGCCCACGCGCAATCACACTGGCATCGACGTCCGCGTCTTCCGCAGCAAAGCCCGCGTCCCGCAGCGCGATGGAACCCAGTGCGACGGTGGCGAGAATGCTCGGCATCAGTTCGGCCCAGACTCCTCGGTCGCCTGTTTGAGCTTCTCGGCCTGCACGTGCTGGTTCATCTGGTCGATGAGCTCCGCGATGTCTCCATCGAGTGCGTATTGCAACTGGTGCATCGTGAAGTTGATGCGATGGTCGGTGACACGGTTTTCCTTGAAGTTGTACGTGCGAATTTTTTCAGACCGTTCGCCCGTGCCGACCTGTCCGCGCCGTTCCTTGGCGATGGCTTCGTGCTGCTTCCGCATTTCCATCTCATAGAGACGCGCGCGCAAGACCTTCATCGCCTTCTGACGGTTCTTGATCTGCGACTTTTCATCCTGCTGCGACACCACCGTGTTGGTCGGCAAGTGCGTGATTCGCACGGCAGAGTACGTCGTGTTGACGCTCTGGCCGCCTGGGCCGCTCGAGCAGAACGTGTCGATGCGCAGATCCTTGGCCTCGATGTGGATGTCCACTTCCTCGGCTTCGGGAAGCACCGCGACCGTCGCCGTTGACGTGTGAATGCGTCCACTGGCTTCGGTGGTCGGCACGCGCTGCACACGATGCACGCCGCTTTCGTGTTTCAGTTGGCCATAGACGCTGCGGCCTTCGACCGACGCCACGACTTCCTTCAAGCCACCGATGCCGTTTTCGCTGATGTTGTGGACGTCGATCTTCCACCCTTGCCGCTCGGCGTACCGCGAATACATGCGATAGAGGTCGCCGGCAAACAGCGCGGCTTCGTCGCCACCGGTGCCGGCCCGGATTTCAAGCACGATGTTGCGGTCGTCATTCGGATCGCGTGGCACCAGCAGGAGCCGCAGCCGTCCCTCGAGCTTCTCAAGTTGTTCATCGAGGCCCGGCAGCTCTTCCTTCGCCATCGCCGCCATCTCGGCGTCGTCTCCCTGCACGAGCGCGCGGTTCTCGGTGGCCTGCTGGTCGAGCTTCAGCCAGTCACGGAAACCCTCCACCACGGGCTGCAGTTCCGAGAGCTCTTTCGAGAGCTTGCGATACGCCGCCGCATCCGATTGCACGGTCGGGTCGGAGACCTGCGCCAACAACATGTTGTAGCGGGCTTCTTCCAGTTTGAGTTTTTCGCGAACCTGCGGAGTCATCGTTGTTCCATCATCCGCCGGACACCGGCGGCAAAAACGCCACATCGTCTCCCTCACTGAGGGGGCGCGACATGCGGGCAAAACTGGCGTTCACCGCCACGGAAATCGCGCGGTCAAACGGCGCCAACGCGGGGGTGCCGGCGGTGACCGATGCCCACGCGTCGCCGGCGGTCGAGCCTGCGGGAACCTCGATGTCCCACGACTCCCGACCGGCGATCTCGCGCAGCCGGGCAAATAGACGAACCGTCACGCGCATGCGATGGCCATCGCTTTCTCACGCGCGTCTTCGTCCTGCGGATCGGCGACCGCACCCTCAACCCACGCATCGCCGTCAGCGAAAAACTCGTGTTTCCAGACTGGCGTGATCTGTTTCACGCGTTCAATCGCATACCGGCACACGGCAAAGGCATCCGCGCGATGGGCGGTGGCGGCGACGATGGCGATGCTGGCCTCGCCAATCTGCAAACGCCCGGTACGATGGACGATGGCGAGTTCGGCCTCCGGCCAGCGCGCACGCGCCTCGTCGCGGATCTGTTCAAAGGTCCGCACGGCGAGTGCGTCAAAGGCCTCGTAGTCCAAGTACTGAACCACGCGCCCCTGGTGGGTGGCGCGGACGACCCCGAGGAACGACGCCAGGGCCCCACACCCCTCACCGCGCAGGCGTACGACCCCTTCGACCGCCGTTGTCAGCGCATCGATCGACAGGGGGGCGGGGGTCACCGCAAGCATCCCGTTAGTATACCGACGCGGCCAGACGATCAGTCAGCGCACGCCGCCTCGACGTCGGCGACGGTTTTGGGAATGGCCGGGCCAAGCACCCGGCAGCCGGCGTCCGTAACGACGACGTTGTCTTCAACGCGATACCCGCGTGCGTCTCTGAACTTCTCGATTTCCACAAAGTTGAGGAACTCGGCATTGGTGCCGTCGGCCTTCCACTGGTCGATGAGTGCGGGGACGAAGTAGACGCCCGGTTCAACCGTCAACGTAAATCCGGGTTCGAGCGTGCGCGCCAGACGCAGGTAGGCGAGGCCAAACTGTGTGCTTCGCGTGAACCCGTGACCGTACCCGACGAATTCCTCACCGAGGTTCTCCATGTCGTGCACATCAAGGCCGATCATGTGACCCAGGCCATGCGGGAAAAACAGCGCATGGGCACCGGCCGCGACCGCCGCGTCCGGGTCACCCTTCATGAGGCCCGCAGCCGTCAGGTCGACGACGATCGAGCGCGCGGCAGCGAGGTGCACGTCGCGATACGCGACGCCCGGCGTGACGGCGGCGATCGCCCCCATTTCCGCGCGCAGGACGATCTCGTAGATCAGACGCTGCTGCGGTGTGAACGTGCCGCCAATCGGCAACGTGCGGGTGATGTCGCTGGCATAGGCGTTGGCGGTTTCCGCGCCGGAGTCGAGCACCATCACGTCGCCGGCCTTGATCTGGTTTCGGTAATAGGGATTGTGCAGTGTTTCGCCATGCACCGAACAGATCGGCAGGAACGAGAACGTGCCGCCGGCGGCGACAGCGACGCGTTCGATCTCCGCGACGATCTCGTACTCGAACTTTCCCGGCTTCGCTGCAGACATCGCAGCGGCGTACATCGCCTTGGACACGCCAACCGCGCGCTCCATCTCGGCAAGTTCCGCCGCGCTCTTGTAGTTGCGCTGCGCGATGACCGCTTTGTGGAAACTGTCCGAACGGCCCGGTGTGACCGCGCTGTTCGCCAGACCGAGCCACGCCGCGATCTTCACCGTGTGATCCGAACGGTACGGCGCCAGGTAGTGCACCGTGCGGCCGCTGAGCACGGCCGCTGACAGGTGTTCCTGCAGGGTAGCTGGCGTGATCACCTTCGTGACGCCAGAAACGGCACCACGTTCCGCGAGTGACGGCAACGGCCCCGACCACACCACGTCCGTCATCGTGGCTTCCTCGCCCACGAGGACATCCGAATCCGCGTCGACATCGATCAACGCGGCGAGGCCGGGCTGGTCCACGCCCCAGAAGTAGAGGAAGGTGCTGTCCTGCCGGAATGGGTAGGTCGACGCGGCATACGTGCGGCCAACTTCGTCGTTGCCCAGGAACAGGACAAGCCCGGACCCGACGTCCTTCTTCAAACGGGTGCGACGCTGCGTGTAGGTATCTGCGTTAAACATGTGTCCTCCAAAAATGTTGCAGCGGTCCGTGTCCGCCACCGAGTCCGGGCGCGTGTGCAATCGCGCCGGTCACGTAGTCCTTCGCCTGACGAATCGCCGCCTCGATGTCGAGATCGTTCGCCAGGCCCGCGGCGATCGCCGAGGAGAATGTGCAGCCCGTGCCGTGTGTATGGATGGTGTCGATGCGCGGCGTCGATATCTCAATCCAACGCGTGCCGTCGTGCCAGATGTCGGTCGCCGCTCCATCCAGGTGGCCGCCCTTGACGATCACGGCGCGGGCGCCGAGCGTGATCAGGCGCGCGGCCGCCTGTTTCATGTCGTCGACGGATCGAATCGTGAGGCCGGTCAGCACCTCGGCCTCGGGCATATTCGGCGTCAGGACGTCAGCCAGCGGCAGCAACACGTCGCGCAGTGCGGCCACCGCAGCGGCCTCCAGCAGGTGATCCCCGCCTTTGGCGACCATCACGGGGTCGAGCACGACGTTGGTGAGCTGATACCGAGTGATGGCGTCGGCGACCGCGTTGATGATCGCGGCGTTGGCCAACATGCCGATTTTGGTGGCGCGAGGCCGAAGGTCGGTCGCGACGGCGTCAATCTGAGCGACAACCAGGGCCGGGTCGAGTGCTGTCACGGCAGAGACCCCGCGCGTGTTCTGGGCGGTGATGGCGGTGATGGCCGACGTCCCGAAGACCCCGTGGGCGGCAAACGTCTTCAGGTCGGCCTGAATGCCGGCGCCGCCCCCCGAATCACTGCCGGCGATTGTCAGTGCCACGACCATTCGCTTAGAATTCTGACCTATGTCAGCTTCTTCTGCTCGCGGCTCTTTGCTCGAATCGTCCCTTGGCACATCCGTTGGCGCGTCGGGTGCGTCCCTGGCGCCGGCTGTGCGCGTCGCTGCGGTAGGTCTGGCGGTCGCGTTGACGGCCACGGCCGCGCAGTTCACCGTGGTGCTGCCGTTCACAGCGGTGCCCTTCACGCTGACGCCGCTGGTGGTCATCCTTTCCGGTGCCGTGCTTGGCTCGCGCCTCGGCGCCGCCGCGCAGATGGCGTATCTGGCCGCAGGCATTGCCGGGTTGCAGGTGTTTGCGCCATCGCTGGTGCTGCCTCCCGGCGCGGGTCGGTTGCTCGGTCCGACGGGCGGATATCTTTTGGCCTACCCGATGGCTGCGTTTGCGGCTGGGTACCTGGCTGAGCGTGGATGGGATCGCTCCTTCCTTCGCGCGTCGGTGGCGCTGCTGGCCGGTCTCGCGATGATCTATCTCGGTGGTTTCGCCTGGATGACCCGCTTCGCGCCGTCACTAGGCGCCGCGTTTGCCCAGGGCATCGCCCCGTTCATCGTCGCCGACCTCGTCAAGGTGCTGATCGCCGCGATGGCCTTGCCCCGCGCCGCGCGCTGGGTTCGCAGCTGAATCGAATCCCCGGCCCCCCTGACTCCTGGACTACCTGACGTACCCCAGGCTTCGCATCCGTTCGATCATTTCCCGATCGAGCGGCTTGCCCGTGGTCTGTACGGATCCCACGCGGCGCTCACCGTAGGTGGACACCGAGCGCACGACGAACGTCGTTTTGAACGCGTCAGCAAACAACGACTCGACTGACGACGCGGGAAGATCCGCGGCCACGGGGACACCGAGTGCGCGCAGCACGGTGGGTGCGAGCGCTTCGGCAGAGACGACCTCAGAGGTGGTGTCGAGGCCCGCGCCTGGGCCTGAGATGGCCATCAGCGCCTGGGTGCCTGCCGCGCCACCCGCGACACGACCGGGTTGTGTGACCAGCCACGTCAGGTGTGTCGGACCGCCCGACGTTACGACGGTTCGGCCCAACGCTCCGTCAAGAAACGCGTAGTAGCCCTCGAGGGCCCGCACACGTTCGGCCGCGGCCGCCGGGGCCAGCGTGTCGCTTGGCGCAGCCGGGAAAAGCGCGTGTTGCGCGATGTCGAGGCCGGGCAGGTACACGACCAGCAAATCCTGGGAGCCCACCGTCGAGTCGGTCGCGAGGTCGAGCACCGTGGCGTCCAGCCTGGCCGACCGTTCGATGATGGCTGCGATCTCCGGCGAGAGGCCGAGCGCGGCTGAGGCCGCCACCTCGTTCACGCGGGCCATGCGCACCGACGCTGACGCGAGCAGAGAGGGGTAGATGGACGCGGGCGCGATCTCAGCGGCCAACTCTCCCCCTTGTTCGAGGCGAAGGATCGCGCGATCCGACAGGACCGTCCCGAGCGTCCCCGCCGCGGGCCACGTTGCCCACCAGTGCACCACGGCCGTGCGCAAGCCGGCCGACGCCGCCACTTCCCAGAAACTCGGGACGCGGCGCTCTTCACCCGATGCGATCGTCGGGCGGGTGAGACGCAGCAGGTCGGTGGCGGTGGTCAACATCGACATCCCGGGCGAGTCCGCGCCGACGCGTCCTTCGACGCCCGCGAGTTGTCGCCCTTCAAGCGCACGAATGCCGTGGCGCTCGGGCGGCTGTCCCGTGGCCAGCGTGGTCCATACTTGCGCGGGATCACGATCCGTACTGACCGCGAGTCCGACGGATGCGCCAGACACGAGACGGTCAAACGTCGGCAGTCCGCCGGAGGCGCGCAGGCGCGTGAGCGTCGACACGTCCACGCCATCAATGGCGACGACCACCGCGCGCACGCCAGTCGGCACCACGGTGAGGGCCGGCGGTGGGGCTGACTCTGGTGCCGCCACCGGCGCAAGCGTCCGGATCAGCACCATCGCACCGATCAACGCGACCGCGCCAGCGGGAACGACCGCGCGCCACGAGGAGAGTGGCGAGCCGACCGGCAGCCCTGCGAGACCGAGACGTGCGAGATAGGCCAGCACGCTGATCGTCACCACATGGCCGATGAGCACGGAGATCGCCGCGGCCACCGCGAGCACGACGGCCTGCATCGCCCACGCGTCCGGCGGCACCGCCGCGCGCCACCACAACGTGAGATACGCCAGGCACACAGCCGCGACCATCAGCCCGGCGGCAATCGCCGCGCGCCTCGCCCGTGCCGGAAATTCAGGATCAGACGCGGTCTGTCGCGCCAGCCACCCGGCCGTGAGGATGGCGACACACGCGAGCACGGCTGACGCGAGACCAAACGGCACCGTGAGATACGCCGCCAGCACCATGGCGTCGGTGACACTGGTGACCAGGCCGGGCGCGCGTGTCGCAATGCCGATGACCGCGGCCGGTCCAAGAATGACACCCGCGAGCAGGCCGATCCGCACTGACGCCGCGAGGGCGAGTGAGGCTGCGCGTGATCGCGAGGCGGCACCACCGAGCACAAAACGGTCCACGCGCGCGTCGAGGTATCCGAGCGCGCGTAGGCGCTCGCGCAGCGCGTCGACGTCGCCTGACGGAGGTACGGATGCCACGCGCTACAGCCTCCGTTGCGCGACGAACTCCGCGAGTTCGGAAAGGTGGGCCGCGCGTCGGCCAAACGGGGCCAGGGCGCCGGCCGCGGTGCGGCACAACTCCAGCGCCAGTTCGCGCGCGCCGTCCACGCCGCTCAACGAGACAAACGTGGTCTTGCGCACGTCACTCCTGACGGCTTTCCCGGTTTCTTCCGGTGTGCCCGTGACGTCGAGCAGGTCGTCAACGATCTGAAACGCCAGGCCGAGGTTCTTGGCGTACGCCGTGAGCGCCGCAATGTCGTCTGCCGATCCCCCTGCCGACAACGCGCCTGCAGTGGCCGCCGCACTGAACAACACACCGGTTTTACGACGATGGATCCGTTCGAGGGTGTCGAACGTCAACGTTGTGTCGGTGGCGAGCACGTCTTCCGCCTGGCCGGCCACCAGCCCATCCAGGCCGACCGCATCGGCGTACAGCGTCGTGATCTTCGCCGCGAGCGCGGGTTCGTACGCACGCGCCAGATGGCCATATGCGTCATTCAACAGGCCAAACGCGGCCAGCACCGCGACCGCCTCACCAAACTCGACGTGTGCCGATGGTCGTCCACGCCGCAGCGGCGCATCGTCCATACACGGCAGGTCGTCAAGGATCAGCGACGCGCCGTGGATGGCCTCGACTGCGCAGGCGGCCGGCATCGCGCGCGCGGAGGATCCACACAGTTCCGCCGACAGCAGCACGAGCACCGCGCGCACCCGCTTGGAGGGGGCGAGCAGCGTGTATCGCATGGCGTCCACGACAGGAGCGCCGGTGGACGCCGGCACAAAGGCGTCAAGCGCGCGCGTAATGGCCGGCTGGTGTGTGCCGAAAAAACCGGGAAGTGATGACATCAGCGCGGCGTGAACACCAGCAGATATTGGTAGCGCAGGAATGTCTCGTGCGCCTGCAGTTTGAGGCCGGCTCGTTCGGCGTCACGGATGATGATCTCAGGCTCGATGCGTTCATCGAGATCGGGTCCGGGACCCAGCACATCCTTCTTGAAGTCCACGATGCCGAGGCGTCCGTTGGGTTTGAGGGATCGTCTGACGTGGGTCATCAGTCCCACCGGATCATCGAGCTGCGGGTACGTGTCGACGATCAGCACGGCATCGAGACCCTCAGGCAACCGCGGATCGAGCGGGGTGCCGAGGATTGGCTCCACGTTGCTCAGCCCCTCACGCGCCACACGACGCTGGATGGACTCGATCATCTGCCGCTGGATGTCTTCGGCAAACACGCGCCCGTTCGGGCCGACCCGGCGGGCGAGTCGCACGGTGAACCAGCCGCCGCCCGCACCGATATCGCCCACGCGGGAGCCGTCGGCGATCAGGAGCTTGTCCATGATCTGTTCCGGTTGCTGCCACTCGTCGCGGTCCGGCCCTTCCAACTCACCCAGCTTCTCGGGCGGGAACAGTCGGCCGTGCGCGGCTCGTGGCTGCTGGGGCACGGCGTCGAGCGCCACCCACAGGCCGGAAATCATGACGGTCAGCAGAACGGCTCGCACGGCAGTAATTGTAGACTTTCTGGATGGCATCGACGTTTCGCGACAGCATGGT
>CAYZLT010000072.1:0-12886 GCA_964479175.1 uncultured Solibacteraceae bacterium
ACCGGCTCGCGCAGCGCCTCCCCGAGGTGCGCGCAGATATCGTCCTCGAAGCGGACTTCTTTGTGCAGGCTCATGGTGCAGCGCTACCGTTGACCCGACTCCTTGTCACGCCTCGCTCGCAGCGTGGCCTCAAGTGCCGGAAGGCTGGCCGCATCCTTTGCCCGGCCGGTCGCGCGTTTGCTTTCGATGACGCGTTCAAGCGGCAGGATCCTGACGGTGACACCATCGATGTCTCGCTCGATCCCGTCTGCATACTCGTCGGCGAACCGCCGTAGTCCGTGTGCGGTCAACACCACATCCAGGCGTGAGAGTCCGTCGCCGCCAAACGCCGGAGGCTGCAGGCCAAATCCAGACACCCAGAACCCGCCGGCCTCCTGCGCAGCCAGCGACAGTTGTTCAGGGTCCAGTGTTTCAAACCACAGATCCAGATCCTGTGTCGCGACAGGGGCGCCTTCCAGCACGGCGGCACCGAGGCCGATGATCAGGAAGTTGACGCCCCGCCGCTTGAGCGCGTCAAACAGCGCGCGCTCAGCGGGCGTAAGTGCGAAGTCGTCCACGACTCAGTCCTCGACGAAGGCGTTCGGTTGGCGTCAACTCCAGCGCGCGAAGCGCGTGATACACGTCGCCGACATCGATGGTGGTGTCGGCGCCGACGATGGCGTGCGCTCGTTGCCAGAGGTGCTCGGAGTGTTCCGCCCACGCCCGCTGGTCGGGTGTCAGACCGTCAAACTGATCAATCGCAGGGAGGTTCATGCGGGGCCCGTTCTACGCGACGTCTTTGCCCGCGTGTTGCGCCAGCACTTGGTTGATCAGCGTCTGGTATCCCACTTTTCGCCGCTTGGCCTCTTTGCGAAACTGTGCAAGCACGGTGGCATCCAGGCGGATGGCAATCAACTGTCGCGGCTGGTCTCCCAACGGGGGCCGTCCCACACGTCGCATGGAGGCGAGCTGGGTCGCGGACGCTTCCGGAGTATCGGAGTAGTCAATCGGCCGGCTGGTACGCCGCGCGTTCGCGCCGGTTCGCCCGGCGCGCGCTGATGAGGCGGATCGTTTCGACATTGCCCTCCCTTCGTCGCGTATACGACACCATGAGTATTCGCCTGTCCGCGGATTGACCCAGGCGAAGAAAGCGATCTTCCTTGTCCGAGTGCCGCTCGTCAGGACCGTCGAGGGCCTCCACGTCCAGGAACACCGTCACCGCTTCGTCAAAGGTGACGGCGTGTTTATCGACGTTCGCCGCTGCTTTACGCGGATCCCACTCGAACCCGGGTTTCAGTATATACGAAAATATGGCGCGAGTTGGTCAGCAGCTTCGTCGAAGTGGTCCGGCACGCCCGGTCCGGGCGGGTTCTTCAACCGCTCATCGTCGAGCACGAAGCCCTTCACGAGAAACTCCTCCGGACGGGCTGTGGCCCACTGGCGGAATTGCGTACCACGGGGGCTGCGGACTCGATATCCAACCGCCAAAATGAGCGGGAGGCTGTAATGCTCGATCTCGCGGCCCACCTCACGGCGCCCCTCGGTTTGAACTATTCGGAATTTCCGAATAGTTGGATCCGCCATCTGGGCCTGGGTCAGCCAGATGGTGGCCTCCTCGAACCGGCACTGCACCCGCATGCGGCCGTCCTCGGTCGCGTACAGAACCAAGCTGGACGAAGGCGGCGTCTGGTTCGTGGTCACTTGGACAGCTCCCCGATCATGGTGACGATGCGGTCGGTGACGATTTTGAGCTCGGCATCGATCTCGGCCAGTGGGCGAGGCGGTTTGAAGACGTAGAAGTGACGGTTGAACGGAATCTCGTACCCGACCTTGGTCTTGTGGTGGTCGATCCAGGCGTCCGGCGCGTGAGGGAGCACTTCGCGCGTGAAGTACGTGTTCACGTCTTCGTGCAGCGGCACATTCTCGGTGTCGCGCAGATTCGCATCTGCCACCGGCTGCCCCTTGGTCTTGCCCTTCGTCGCAAACACGACCGTGCCGTCCGCATCAGCTGCGGCCGCTCGACCGTGATCGTGCGGTACCCGAAGTCCTCGTTTCCAAAGATACGGCTGATCGGAACGCCGTCGCGGGTGACCTCCTCGAAGTTGCCGAACAACTGCGTAATGTCCTCGATGTGCGCAGGGCTCAGCTCCTTGCGCTTGCTGCCCAGGCTCTTGCGCATCTTCTGCCAGAACGCACTGGCGTCAATCAGTTGCACCTTGCCCTTGCGCGCCTTCGGCTTCCTGTTGCTCAGGATCCAGCCGTCGGGTCATAGAGCGACCGCACCACGCCGGGCTTGGTCAGCGCGGCATCGTCTTCGATGAACAGGAGGTTCACCATCAGGCGAATGACTTCGCGTGGTGTGAAGTGTTCACCGGCGGTTTCGTTGGACAACTCGGCGAACTTGCGGATGAGTTCCTCGAACACCGCGCCCATCCGGGCGTTGGTCACGACGTCGGGATGCAGGTCTATCCTCGCGAACTTCTCGGTGACCAGATAGAGCAGCCCGGCCTTCGACAGCCGATCGATCTGCGCGTGGAATTCGAAGCGCTCGACGATCTCGCGAACCGGTGCTGAGAAGGCTTGAATGTAAGACCGCAGGTTCTCGCCAATGTGGTCCTGGTCGCCCATCAGTTTCTTCAGGTCCATCGGCGACGTGTTGTAGAAGAGCTGTCCGGCCTTCTTCAGAAGGAACGGCTCCGCATTGACGCCGGCCTTCGTGCGCTTCTCCCGTTCGGCCAGCACGGCTGACTTGGTCGCCCCTGAGCAGATCGGCAACGGACCAAATGAAGGATGAGAGATTCGGGTCTGACATTAGGGGCGTGAGGATTATCGCATCGTCAGCGATCGGGCACATACTCTTGTGCCATGAGAACTCGCCCCAATCTTGCCGTGATGCTGCTGACTGTGGTTCTGACCGTTGCGGTCGTGACGACGGGGGCTCAGCAAGCTCCGCCGCCTCAACTGCCACCGCCCTCCGACGTGGCCGCGCCGCCGCCGGATGCCCTTGTGACGGCCTCAGGGCTGGCGTCGAAGGTGCTTACGCCGGGCACCGGGACAGTGCGGCCGACCGCAGCGTCGACGGTCAAGGTTCACTACTCAGGCTGGACCACAGACGGCCAGATGTTTGACAGCTCTGTCGTGCGCGGCGAACCCTCGGCCTTCGGCGTGAGCCGCGTGATCAGGGGCTGGACCGAGGGCGTGCAGATGATGGTCAAGGGCGAGAAGCGACGCTTCTGGATTCCCGCCGCGCTGGCCTACGGCGAGAACCCGCGCGCGGGCGCGCCGCGCGGCATGCTGGTGTTTGACGTCGAACTGTTCGACATCACGACGCCTGCCGATGCCAACGCGCACCTCTCGGCCTATGCGACGCATCGATCAATGACGGCCGCGTCGCCGTACAGGCTCATCCCATGGCAGTCGATCGGGCCATCAAATCACACGGGACGCACCACGTCAGTGGCGGTGGCCGATGTGCAGGGCCAGCGCCACATCTATGTGGGCACTGCCACGGGCGGAGTCTGGAAGTCGCTCAATCGGGGGGTCACGTGGCGGCCGATCTTTGAACGCGAGGCGACGGCGAGCATCGGAGACGTGGCCGTCGCGCCCTCCAATGCGGCGATTGTGTGGGTCGGCACCGGCGAATCCAATCTGTTCCGCGCGAGCATGTCCGGCACCGGCGTCTACAAGTCGATCAACGCCGGCCGCACCTGGCAACACATGGGGCTCACCGACACGGGGACGATCGGTCGCGTCATCGTCCATCCCACGTTGCCCAACGTCGTCTATGTCGCTGCGTCGGGACACGAGTGGACGCCCAACGAGATGCGTGGTGTGTTCAAGACCACCGATGGCGGCAAGTCGTGGACCAAAGTTCTGTACCGCAGTCCAAACACCGGCGCAGTTGATCTGGTGATGGATCCCAAAGATCCGAACACGCTGTATGCCGGCATGTGGCAGCGCGTACGCCGCAAGTGGAGTGATCCGCGCGTGGAGCCCAACTACAGCGAGGGCGGCGTGTGGAAAACCACCGACGGCGGTGCCACGTGGACGCCGGCCAGTGCCGGACTCCCGGAGGCGAGGTTCCGTGGGCGCATCGGTCTCGATATCGCGCGGTCCAATCCCAACGTGGTCTACGCCGTGATCGACAACTACGACACCGGGCGTCCCGCCCGGCCTGATGAAAACGACGCGTATGGCCGACCGTTGCCGGCCAACAGCAACATCATCAAGGGCATGGAAGTGTACCGGAGTGATGATCGCGGCGAGACGTGGCGACGCACAAGTGGACAGACGCCCGAGACGGCCGCGCAGATGATGGACCTGGGCAACACCTACAACTGGGTCTTCACCCAGCTTCGTGTCGACACCAAAAACGAGAACAAGGTCTACGTGCTCGCGCTGAGTGTCTCCGTGTCGGAAGACGCCGGCGCGACGTTCACGCCGTTTGCGGCCGGCGGCGGTGACAATCACCGGATGTGGATCGATCCCGTGAACCCGCGCATCGTCTACACCGCACACGATCAGGGTTTTACGATGACCCACGATGGCGGCAAGACCAAGCGTGAGGCCACCGGTATTCGCGCCACGCAGTTCTACAACGTGGAGCTCGACATGGCGAAGCCCTTCCGCGCGTACGGATCGGTGCAGGATGCCGGCAGCTTCCGCGTGGCCGTCACACCCGGGGCGACACGTGGTGTGTACCCGCCACGTGCCTGGGACCGCCGCGCGCCCGGGGGTGAGGGCAGCATGCACGCGATCGATCCGACCGACCCGAACCTTGTGTACTCGCACGGGTTCTACGGCAATTTTTCACGGACCGACGTCACCCCGCCGCCGACAGGACGAGGACGCGGTGGCGCAGCGCCCGCGGCGCCTGCCAGCACCGGCATCCGTCCGCCAGTCGGCGACGGTGACCCCGCACAGCGCGCGCAGTGGATGGCACCGATCGTGTTGTCCCCCCATGACGCCAACACGGTCTACGCCGGCTATCAGCACGTCTATCGATCGCGTGATCGCGGCACGACCTGGGACCGCATCAGTGACGACCTCACCGACAACAACCCCAGACAGATGGGCATCAATCCGTCGGCGATCCCGTATCAGACGCTCACACACATCGCCGAGTCGCCGCTCACCAAGGGCGTCATCTATGCCGGCACCGATGACGGCAACCTGCACGTGACGCGGGATGACGGACAGACGTGGGCCGACATCGGGAGGAACCTGCCGATGGCGCTCAAGAAATGGATCTCGCGCATCGTGCCGTCCAGATACGACGCCGGAACGGTGTTCGTCGCCCAGCGTGGCCGCGAAGACGACGACTTTGCGCCGTACCTGTGGAAGTCCACCGACTACGGCGTGACGTGGACGAGTGTGGTGGGCAACATTCCGTCCGGGTCGATCAATGTGGTTCGCGAGGACCCCGTGGTGAAAGACGTGCTCTACGCGGGTAACGACTTCGGCGCCTACGTGTCAAGAAACGGCGGTCGAAGCTGGAGCGTGCTGGGAGCCAATCTGCCGTCGATCCAGGTGTCGGATCTGCAGATCCATCCGCGCGAGCACCGCATTGTGATTTCAACATACGGGCGCGGGATGTGGGTCATGGATGCGCGCAGCGTGAGAGCGATCAAATAGGGCCGTCAGCGCAGTGCCGGTCGCGACGTCGCTACTGGCAGCCGTGACACAACCGAATCTTAATCACGAAGTTGCCACGCGCCCCCGGCGCGGTGAGGGTGCGGGGATACGCGGCCTCCACCAGTCGTTTGTCTCCGCTGACGACAATGGGGAGGGGACGCTCGGTGGTGCCATCCGGTCCAATCGCGCGCATCAGTTGCCACGTGCCGCCCTGGAACGGCAGGTCGTAGGTCTGCACGATCGGTACGGGCGAGGCCATGGGAATGACCACCGCCGCGATCTTGCCGGTCACGCGTCCGGTGTAGTCCACGCCTCCGGAGCGCAGCTTCAACGTCATCTGTGTGCCACGAATCGTGCCTTCCACCGAAACGACAAACAACGCACCTGACTGCTGCTCCGGTGGGGGATCGCTCTGCAGATACTCGATGTAGTCGGCCGGACGGCCGGCGTACAGACTCTGCAGCAGATTGCGGACCTTGAAGTCGCGCGCCTCGCCGCGAATCACACCGCGAATGGGTGCGTCCCGTCCCGGCGTCACCGTACGCGCCGCAGCCAGTTCGACGCGCGCGGTCCAGTTGTTCTCCTGCGCGTAAAACGGCTGCCCCTTGTCGAGTGCCTCGACGTGTGTGCTGCCCGACATCTCCCCGGTGTATTTCACGCACTGGCGCGTGGAGTAGCCACCCAGCCCGCGGTCGCCGGTGGCGCGTTCGACGATGCGCTGCGCCTCGCCAAACGATGGGGCCGCGCCGGTGGCGACCAGTGTCTCCATGTTGATCTTCATCTGTCGCCAGTCGGCGGCACTCGACGACGCGGTGCCTTCACCACGCAGTGGTCGTTCCGCCGTGACGTGTGTTCGCGCCCAGTCCGCGCCATCCCCGGCGCGGGTCCCTCGTTCGCGTCCGAACTGTTGAACGATGCCCTGCATCGCGCTGACACTGGCGCGGGCGCCGTCGAGCGCGGTCGCGATGGTCATCGCGGCCAGACACGGATCTTCGGGTGCTGATTCCGCGTCGCGGCCAAACGCGGCGATCTGCTGCGCCTGCTGATCCAGCACCTGATTGATCTCTCTCGCGATCCGTGAGTAGGCGTCGTTCGCGTCACGCGTGGCGTTGGTTTCCTGCTCGATTAGTCCCCCGTAGGCGTCGATGGTGGACGCGGCCCCCGTCATGCGTCGTCTGATATCGGCGAGTTGCTGGAGCAACTGGTCGATCGCGGCCTTGGTCTCGGCTATGGTCGGCTCGGTGGCCGGCAGCCTCGACACAGTCGTGCGCGAGGCATTGATGGCCTCCAGCAACGCGTCCGAGACACGCGTCACCGATGGACCGACGCGTGTACCGACGACGGGCGCTCCACCGCCCGGCCAGGTGACCTGCAGCGTGGCCGTGACCTGGCGCCGTTGCGCGCCCGCACCACTGGCGGCCGTGATCGCATACATGCCGGGCTGCGCGAACGGACCCACCGTCACCGGTTGCAGCGCGCCCGCACCCATGACGGTCAGCGGTGCAATGGTGGCCGGCCCGGTGGTCGTCACCGACACCGAGGCACCGGCGGGCGCGGTGAGCTGCGCCGTCACCCGTTCGCCCACCGAAATTTCGACGCGCGCAAGGGCCAGCGTCACCGCGCTCTGTCGCGCGTGCACCGACACCACGGTCAGAAGCGACAGCGCGCACACAATCACTCCACGTCTTCCACTCATTTTGATACCACCAGAAATTCCACGCGGCGATTCTGTTGCCGCCCTGTGTCCGTGTCGTTGGACGCGATGGGTTGTTGTTCTCCGAAGCCCTGCGAGTTCAGCCGTGTCGGTGTTGTCCCTGCGGCCACGAGATAGGTCACAACCGCGGCTGCGCGGGCATTGGACAGGCGCAGGTTCACGTCCGCCGCGTCCACCGCGTCGGTATGCCCCCGCACTTCGATCACCAGCGACGGCATGTCCCTGAGCAACTGCGCAAGACGATCGAGTTCCCGTCGCGACTCCGGCAGCAACTCCGCCTTGGCGGTATCAAAGAAGACATTGTTCAACCGAATCGTCTGTCCCACCTCCAGTGGCACCAGCACGAGGTCGCGGTCGATCACGGTCGATTCTGTTGTCTTCCGGAGGTCGAGGCGATCACTCACCGCGACATACCCGGCGGCCAATCCGCGGAACGCGTAGTCCTCACCGATCGGCAACGCGATCTGATACCGCCCATCGGCCGGTGCGGCATTGGCCTGCCCGGCGCCGTTGCCGTCGCGCAGGAACTCGTAGACGATCGACGCGGGCAGCGGTCGTCCCTCGGGATCGGTGACACGCCCACGCACAAACGCCACCGGGCGTGGTCGCAGTGCCGCAGGCAGCGCAAACTCGTAAATGTCTTCCTGCCCCAGCGGTCCAATGGACATGAAGGCGTACAGGCCGACGGCATCCACGGCCAGATTCATGTCGTCCTGCGGGCTGTTGATCTCCGGTCCCATGTTCACCGGCGGTGTCCACCGCAGCCACGACTGGTCCTGCCGACGGGTCATCCAGATATCGAAGCCCTGGCCACCCGGCCGATTGCTCGAGAAATACATCGTCTTTCCATCTGGCGCGACGAAGGGCGACAACTCGTCGGAGGTGGTGTTCACCGACGTGCCGAGATTGCGCGGTGTCTGCCAGACGCCATCCGCGCCAAGTGCCGACACGTACAGATCACGTTTGCCGACCGACTGGGCGTTGACGATCGACAACACGATGTGACGGCCGTCTGGCGCAAGGAACATGTCGAGGCGCTCGGAGGTGTTCGTGAAGTTCCTGAGACGCAGCGGTTCAGGGGCCGTCCATCCGGTGGCGGTCCGCTTGGCCCAGGCAAAGAGGCGGCTCTTGTCGCCGGCCGGAGAAATCTCGCCTCCTGGGGCGGTTCTCCCGAGCATAGAAAAAAAGTCTCCGCCACCTTGTGCCACCAGGGCTTCCAGCTCTTTGCCTCGCGCGGCAAAATCGAGCGGGTTGCTGACCAGTTCACCGGCAACGAGCAGGGTGTTGTTGTCGGGCAGCACGGAGCCGGCCCACAACGTGATGGCGTCGTGCGCCAGTGGCGGTGGCAGGCGTTCGGCCGCCCCCCACCGACCATCCGGGCCACGCCGACTGGTGTAGACAGACTGATGCATCCGGCCGGAAGGCTGGACCGGCCGCGCCGACTTCATGCTCTCGGCCAGCAGTGTTTCCATCTCGGCGCGCATCGCCGGGTCGAGACCCGCCAGGCTGCCTTTCACTTCGGCCAACTGCGCATCAACCTGCGCCTGCAGCGCGGCCGCCGCGATCTCGCCGCGGTCTTCCCTCGTGAAGTACAAGGTCTGGCCATCGGCAGACACCAGCGGCAGGAGCTCCCGGAACGCCTTCGTGTTGATCGCCGGCCCCAGGGGGCTCTTGTTGGCCGGGACCTGCCCGACGACGACGATGCCGAGGCATCCGGCCAGGAGAACTCCGAGGGCAATCCGCATGGACGAGATTATCTCCCCGCCACGGGTCCGGACCGCCTCAGGTCTTCTCAGCACTTCTCAGGGTGTGCGGCGATCATATGATTTCGCCAAGGGCCTTTCGGAATGTTCATCAGCGAACCGACAACCACGCTCACCGACTATGCGATGGCCCTCCAGAGTGTCGTCCACGCGATGGCGCTGCGACGAGCCATCGTCGCGGCGAATCGACCCGCCGATATGGCGGCGCGACTGTACCTGGCGGGTTTCACCATGGCGGCGTGGGCGTCGTTTGCGGGAGGCACGTCCCACGGCTTCCGGCTCCAGATGGGAGAGCCGGCGTGGGGGCTGGTCTGGACCTTCACCGTTATCGCCATCGTCACGGCCTTCGTGCTGCTGATGGCCGGAGGTGTGCGCTCGGCAATCCATCCCACGGTTGTGGATCCGGTCTCACGCCGAAGCGGACGCCGTTGGCTGGTCGTGGGTTTTGGGGCGACGGCGGTTGGCCTGGCGTTGCTCATGCAGAAGGTGTCGTTCCATCAACACTTCAATCACAACGATCTTTACCATGTGGTGCAGATGGTCGGCCTCTACGGTGTGTATCGGGGCGGCCGACGTCTGCTCGATCTGGACCCCGCGTGATCGACCCTGCGCTGCTGGTCCACGCCTATCGGCAAGGTGTGTTTCCGATGGGCATGGAGGATGGACCGATCGGCTGGTTTTCACCTGACCCCAGAGGCATCATTCCGATCGAGACGTTCCATGTGCCGCAACGGCTGCAGCGTCTCGTGCGATCGGTCCGGTTCACGACGACGGTCAATCGGGATTTTGTCGGAGTGATGCGTGCGTGCGCGGAAGACCGGGACGACGGCACCTGGATGACCGACGAGCTCCTTGACGCCTATGTCGGCCTGCACCACCAGGGCCTGGCGCACTCGGTGGAGGTGTGGCGCGCTGGTGTGCTGGTCGGTGGGTTGTACGGTGTGCACCTGGGCGGCGCGTTTTTTGGCGAGTCGATGTTCCATCGCGAGACGGACGCGTCAAAAGTAGCCCTGGTCGTGCTGGTTGAACGGCTGCGGGCGCAGGGCTTTGTGCTGCTGGATATTCAGTGGGTGACCCCGCATTTGGCGCGGTTTGGCGCGACCGAAATTCCGCGTGATGAATACCTGATACGGTTGGCGGGGGCCCTGGACGTGCGGGCCATTTTTGGGGAGGCGTGATGGCGAAAACGAGTCAGTTGGTCGGCGTGATTCTGATGGTGCTGGGTGTGGGTGGCTACGTGATGTCCGGTATGGCGAGCCCGACAGCGCTCATCCCCGCGTTTTTTGGTCTCGTGATTTCCGGGCTGGGGTATTACGGTCGACACGAACACACGCGCAAAACGGCGATGCATCTGGCGATGGGCGTCGCGCTGGTGGGGATTCTTGGGTCGGCGCGGGGGCTGATGGGGCTGCCCGCACTGCTGAGCGGAGGCGACGTCGAGCGTCCGGTCGCCGTGATCTCTCAGAGCGTGATGGCGGTCGTGCTGATCTGGTACCTGTTTATGGGCATCCAGTCATTCCGGGCCGCACGACGGTAAGGGCCCTCGGGACCTCGGGACCTCGGGACCTCGGGACCTCGGGACTTCGTTCAGTGAACCGTGTACGGCTCGCTGAGCGTGAACGGCGCGATCGTCACGTCGAACTCTTCGCCGTCTTTGGTCACCATCTGGTAGGTGCCCTGCATCATGCCGAAGGGCGTGGTGAGCGGGCAGCCTGAGGTGTAGGAGAAGGTCTCGCCGGGGGCGAGCGTCGGCGTTTCGCCGACGACGCCTGGACCCCGGACTTCTTCAATCTTGCCTGTCCCATCCGTGATCAGCCAGTGCCGAGTGGCCAGCTGGACCGTCTCGGTCCCCTGGTTGGCGATGGTAATCGTGTAGAGAAAGAACCACTGATTGTCAGCGGGCGCGGACCGCGCCGGGGCATACTCGGACGAGACCGAGACGCGGATCTGGCGGGTGACCGCCTCGGACGTGAACGTGGCTTGGGTCGTTGTCACGAGTCGATGATGATGCATTCCGATAGGCGTGAGCAAGCGGCAGGGCTGTGTGCCCGGTGCGAGTGGCACCGCTGGCTCGAAAACGATCGAGGATCGCGCTTCCTGCGCTGCGGCCGGTCGGACATCGACCTGCGGTTTCCCCGGTTTCCATCCCTGCCAGTCCGGGAGTGCCAGGGCTTTACCGGTAAACTAGAGCCCGACCGTTGACTGATTGTCCCCATGCACACTATTGAACCTGCTCGCCTCAAACCCGGCATCTCCGTCGACCAGCTGCCCGCCCCCACACCGCAGGCCGCGGGCTCAACGACGTTTATTCGTGGCCGTGCCCTCATCATGTGGGACCCGAAGGCGCCGGCCGGGACGAAGAAACTCGATGCCATCGACACCGACCAGATTACGCCCGCGGCCGACTGCGTGTCCGAGAGTCTCGACACGCTGGACGAACGATGGAAGGCCGGGTCGTTCCGGCACCTCATGCCGGACTTCCGGGCGCGGGTGCATCGCGGCGAGACGTTTCTCATCGCCGGCGACCGGTTTGCGATCGGGTCGTCGCGCGAAATGAGCCCCGCTGGCCTCAAAGGCGTCGCCGAAGAGGTGGGCCTCGAGATGGTCATCATCTGCGGCAACAACATGGGAGACATCTTTCGCCGCAACTCGTTCAACCTCGGTCTGCATGTGGTGCAGTCGCCCGAGGCGGTCGCCGACACGAAGGATGGTGACGAGTTCACGTTTGATCCCGTCTCACGGGCGATTCGCAACGTGACGCAGGGCCTCGACTACACCCCGGTGCCGCTCTCGGTAAAGGAAGAAGAAATTCGTCGCGGCGGCGGCATCTTCGCGGTGGGCCGCCGCGAGTTCAAGGCGTCGGTCGAACGGGCTCCCTCGCTCGACTGGGCCGATCCCGAAACCGCGAAGGGAATGACCACCACCGATCAGATTCTCTGGGCGCACCGCGTCGATCGCGATCTGGCACGCGCGGACTTCAGGCCCGGCGCCACCCTGCGCGCCTATGCGGACCTGCTGCCTGCGTCCGACGGTACCGCGCCGTTTTCGATCCATACCTTCAATCAAATTACCGGCGGCAACACGATCGACCCTCGCCAGGCCGCCGTCGCCAACGATCACTTCGTCTTCACCGGCAAAGACGATGATGAGAAGCAGACGTCGATTGGACGGGCGTTTGCCAAGACCCACGGGATGGAGAAGCCGTATTACGCCACACCGGGCGACGGCATTTTTCACTTCTATTTTCCAGAACAAGGGCTGGTTATGCCCGGGCAGTTCATTCCCGGGGCTGACTCCCACAGCCGGGCGTACGGTGCGTACGGCGCGGTGGGGATCGGGGTCGGGTCCACCACGCTGGGCTTCGGATGGTCCACGGGCTATATCTACTTCACGCTCGCGAAACAACGCCGCGTGTCGTTTGTTGGAAAACTGAATCCCTGGGTTGGTGGCAAGGACATCGTCCTCGAACTGCTCCGCCGATGGGGCGCGAAGCAGTCGGAGGGCATGTCGGTCGAGTTTGTGGATGCCGCCCGTCAGCTCCCGATGGTGTCGCGCAACACCATCGCCAATATGATGGCAGAAGCTGAGGCGCTCAACGGCATTTTTGCCCCCGACGAAACCACCTACGCCTGGTACCGCGAGAAGGGGATGACGACGCTGCCGTATCCGCCACTGGCGCCCGGGGCCAACGCCGTGTATGAGATCGACGAAGTGTTTGATCTGTCGGATGTGGCACCAATGATTGCCAAGCCGTTCAGTCCGGGCAACGCGTTCGCGGCAGGTGACGTCGCGAAGG
>CAYZLT010000073.1:0-8841 GCA_964479175.1 uncultured Solibacteraceae bacterium
ACATGACGTCGAACAACACCATCCACGGCACCGAGTGGCACCACCTGCCTGACGTGGGGGACGCGCCGCTCGTGTGTGACACCTCATCGGACATGTTCTCGAGGCCGATGGACATCGCGAAATACGGCCTCGTCTATTCCGGAGCGCAAAAAAATCTCGGGCCCTCCGGCGTCACCGTCGTGATCGTGCGAGAGGATCTCCTCGCGCGGTCGGCGGATTCGCTGCCCACGATGCTCAACTACAAGGTGCATGCGGACAACGGGTCGATGTACAACACGCCGCCCGCCTTCGGCATCTACATCCTGGGCCTCGTGTTGAAGTGGATCAAGGGCCTCGGTGGACTTGCGGCCGTTGAGGCCGTGAATGTGCGGAAGGCCAACACGCTTTATGCCGAACTTGATCGGTCGGTGTTCTGGACCCCGCACGCGGATGCGGACTCGCGCTCACGCATGAACATCACGTTCCGGCTGCCGAGCGAAGATCTTGAATCCAGGTTTGCGAAAGACGCCACGGCGGCCGGGTTTGACGGCCTCAAGGGCCACCGCAGCGTGGGTGGGATGCGCGCGTCGATTTACAACGCGTTCCCGGAAGCGGGCGTGACCGCGCTCGTCGAGTTCATGCGGGAGTTCGAGCGCACGAACGGCTGATTATTCTGCGGGTGTCTCTGCGGCCGGGCCGCGACCCCGGCCCCGACGACGACCACGACGACGCTTGCGCTTGCGCCCGGTGGCGTCCGTGGCGTCCGCATCCGCATCACCCGCGGCAGGCTTGGGTATCGCGTCACGCACAGCGGTCCACTGCTCGACCACTTCCGGCACGTCACCGAAGATCTGCAACCAGGCGAGTGCATCCACAAACGCCGGGCGATTGGGCAGGCCTTTCGCGATCCGGGTCGGCAACTCGGGATCGGTGAGGCGCGGCAACATCGTCAGCACCTGCGCCAGACGGTCGAGGTCCCGGCGGGCCACCGGCAACATGCCGAGCTGCACACGCGTTTCGGCCGCGCCAAACTGACGACGTCCCACCAGGCCCAGTGGCGCGAGCAACGTGCCCATCAGCAGCGTGTTGTTGAGTTCGGGTGGCGGCGCATCAAATCGGCGGCGATAGGCGTCAAGCCTCGCGAGCGCCTCCCACACCGCATCCGACGGCTTCTTGAGCTCCGGTGTCATCAACTGCAGCAGGCCGAGCTCATGCATCGTGCGGAACGTCGCTTCGGCATATCCCGACCGGAGAATTTTGTAGTACTCCTCGAGCAACCGTGCGGGCGAAGCCTTGGCGATGAGCGGCTTCAACGTCCGGATGGCGTCCAGGACGAGATCGTCAATCGTGAATCCGAGTCGCGAGGCAAACACCGCCGCGCGCAACATGCGGACCGGATCCTCCACAAAGCGCACCATCGGATCGCCAATCGAGCGGATGACGCGTTGCTCGAGATCGCTCAGGCCGCCGACGTAGTCGATGATCGAAAACGTGGCGATGTCGTAAAACAACGCGTTGACGGTGAAGTCCCGCCGGAACGCATCTTCTTCCGGCGTGCCGAACGTGTTGTCCCTTTTGATGATGCCTTCGGTGCTCAGCGGTTCAGGCACACTGGCGACGACGGGCGCGTCGTCGGTGCCTTCGCCGGGCAACGGATCGGGGACATTTTTTCTGAAGGTCGCGACCTCGATCGTCTTCAGGCCGAACTTGACGTGTGCGAGGCGGAATCTGCGACCGATGATCCAGCAGTTCCTGAAGAATTTTTTGACTTCGTAGGGATGGGCACTCGTGCCGATGTCGAAGTCCTTGGGGCGCCGACCGAGCAGCAGATCCCGAACACCACCCCCAACGAGGTAGGCCGTGTGCTGGGATTGTTGCAGTCGATACAGGACCTTGAGCGCGTCCGAGTCAATGTCACGGCGCGAGATCGTGTGCTCGGCGCGCGGAACGATGACGGGCTCAACCACGAGACGGAATTATAGGTCGTACTGAGGGGCATTAAAGCGCCAATTTGTCGGTTCAGTGCCCCTAAAGTGTTGAAAAAATTGGATTTAACGAAGTTTGTTACGACTTTGCCATCTTCCAATTTGGGCCCGTTCCGACGTCGACGGTCAGTGGAACCCGCAAGAGGAAGGCATTTTGCATGACCTCCCGAACCAGGGCCGAAACCGCAGGCACGTCAGCGTCCGGGGTCTCAAAGAGGAGTTCATCGTGCACGGTCAGGATCATGCGGCTGGGCGTGGCGGCCGCAGCGTTGTGCGTCTTGAGCGCGGCCGCGACATCGATCATGGCCTGTTTGAGGATGTCGGCCGCCGTCCCTTGGATAGGCATGTTGACGGTTTCGCGCTCGGCGGCCGCGCGCACCTGGCCGTTCCTGCTGGTCAACTCCGGCATCATGCGGCGGCGTCCGGTCACGGTCTTCACCACGCCTGACGAGCGCGTGTCCTCCAAGGTGCGATCGATGTAGGCGCGCACACCGGGGAAGCCGGCGAAGTAGGCATCGATGAACGCCTGCGCCGCCTGTTGCGGCACGCCGATGTCCTTCGCGAGCGTAAACGCCGTTTTGCCGTAGAGCAGGGCGTAGTTGATGATTTTGGCGCGCCGGCGCAGCTCATGCGGATCCAGTCCGCTGTTGCTGCCGAACACCCGTTCGGCCGTACGGTCGTGAATATCCTCTCCACGCTGAAAGGCCTCGATCAATGCTTCATCCCCGGAGAGGTGGGCAAGCACGCGCAATTCGATCTGGGAGTAGTCCGCCGAGATCAGCGCGTGACCCGGTTCTGCGATGAAGGCGGCGCGGATCTCGCGACCCGTGGCCGTACGCACCGGGATGTTCTGCAGATTCGGATCGCTGCTGCTCAGTCGCCCTGTCGCCGCCACCGCCTGATTAAACGTGGTGTGCACACGTCCGGTGTGCGGGTGCACCAGCGCCGGCAACGCATCAACATACGTGCCCTTCAGTTTCTGAATGCTGCGCCACTGCAGCACCAGACCCGGCATGTCGTGGATCTGCGCGAGTTCTTCCAGCACGTCCATCGCCGTTGACGTGGTCTTGGTCTTGCCGGTCTTGCGCGCCGTCGGCAGCGCCAGCCGTTCAAACAACACTTCACTCAGCTGTTTGGGCGAGTTGATGTTGAACTCGCCGCCGGCGTGTTCAAAAATGCGCGCCGACAGGCTGTCGAGTTCCTGCTGCATCGTGGCGCCAAGTCGTTCAAGCGCCGGGACGTCCACCCGCACGCCCGCGCGTTCAATGTCGGCCAGGATCGCGATGAGCGGCAGTTCCATGTCGCGATACAGGCCGTCGAGTCCACCCGCGGCCAGATCCTCCCGCAGGCCAGGCGCGACTGTCAGCGGCAGATCCGCACGTTCGGCGGCAAACGCCAGCAGCGCGTCGGCGGGCACCGCATCGAGCGCCACCGATTTTGCGCCGCGCCCGGTGACGTCCTCCTCCCTGAGCGCGCGATACCCCGATCGTTCAAGCGCCAACTCCTCGATCGCGTGACCTGAACCAGTGGCGTTGACCAGGTAACTGGCGATCATGGTGTCGAGGTCGAGCCCATCCAGCGGCAAGCCGTGACGCGCCAGCGCGATGGCGCTTGTTTTCAGATCGTGTCCGACCTTGCGCACCGTGGGGTCGGCAAACACCGGGGCCAACGCGGCCGCAACAGCCGAAGGACTGACATTGGGTGTCTCGCTCAAGCCGGTATGGCTCATCGGGATGTAGCGCGCCCGTCCCGGTTGGGTCGCGAGCGCCACGCCGATCACGCCACGCAACATGGCTGGACCGTCGGTCGTCAGTGCCGCCACCGACAGATGCCCCGCCGCGCGGGCCTCAGCGGCCAGCGCCTCCAAGTCCTCAGTCGTGGTGGCCAAGGCGTAGTCGCGCGTGGACGTCGCCGCGGTCGGCGCGTAGTCGGCCGTCCATGTGCGGAAGCCGAGCCGGGAGAACAGTGCGTAACACCGGGCCGTGTCCGCACCGCGATACCGCAGTGCTTCCGCCACAAATTTCACCGGCACGTCCGTGCGAATGGTCGCCAGCACCCGGCTCGCCCGCGCCTCGTCGGCATGCTGGAGGAGCGCCTCACGCTGCCGTTTCTGCGTCAGGGTCGAGGCGGCGGCGAGCAGCGCGTCAAGCGACCCATGGGCGGTGATGAGCTCTCGGGCGCCCTTTTCGCCGATCCCGGGCACACCCTTGATGTTGTCCACCGAGTCGCCCATCAACGCGAGCACATCCACGACCTGCGTGGGCTGGACGCCGAACTTGTCCACGACCCCAGCGGCGTCGTACCACGTCCCATCGTCTTTCGGGTTGTAGACGCGGAGGCCGTCGGTGACCAGTTGAAAAAAATCCTTGTCGCCGGTCACGATCGCGACCTCAAATCCAGCCGCGTGCGCCTGTACCGCCAGCGTCCCGATCACATCGTCGGCCTCAAACCCCTCGGAGGTGAGATTGGGGACACCCATCGCCTCGCAGGCCTCGTGGACCAACGGGACTTGTTCCACGAGGTCGCCTGGCATCGGCGCCCGATGGGCCTTGTAGTCGGCAAACAGATCGTCCCTGAACGTCCGGCCAGGCAGGTCGAACGAGGCTACGAGATAGTCGGGTTTGTGGTCGGCGATGAGCTTGCGCAGCATCGAGACGAACCCGTAAATGGCGTTGGTGGACCTGCCGTCAGGACCGGTCAGGCCCCGAATGGCGTGGTACGCGCGGTACATCTGCGAGTTACCGTCGATCAGAAAGAGGCGGGGCATCGAAGAATGTATATCATTCGGTCGTGGGTCTTCGTGGCGCGTTCGTGGCATTGGTGCTGGTCATCGGGGTGGGCGGGTGCTCCAATCCTCTCGCCCGGCAGTATGAGTACGACGAACAGACCTACTTGGAGGTCGATGGTTCGGCCACCATCGTGGTGTCGGCATCGGTCGCCGCCCTGGTCGCCCTGCGCGGCCTTCCGCTCGACCCTGCGCCGGACGCGCGTATTGATACGGACGACGTCAGGCAGGTATTTGAAGCGGCCGGCTGTGTGGTCGATCGCGTCAGTCGACCCTGGCGCCGCTCAGGGCGCCGGTTTGTCCAGGTGCAATTTTCGGTTGAGGACGTCAGGAAGGCGACGGCCTGCGGGCCATTGGCGTGGTCGACCTATGCCTTCGAGGTGGGTGAGGCCCGCATCACGTACCGGCAGACGGTGGGCGCGCCCACCGGGACGGTGCCGGCCGGTGTGAACTGGAACGGCAGCGAACTGGTGGTGTTCAAGCTGCACCTGCCCAGCAAGGTGATCTTCCACAACGTCCGGTTGCTCGAGAATCCGCAAGAGGTCGGGTCGGTCGGGCGCGGCAACATTCTGGCCTGGGAGCAGCACCTCACCAGTCGACTCAGCGGTGCGCCGCTCGCGATGGAGGTCATCACCGACGCCGAGTCGATCCTGCATCAGACGATGTATTTGTTTGCCGGCGCGTTTGTCGCCGCAGTCATCGTCCTGGTCACGATCATCTGGCTCGTGATTCGACGCGGCCGTGTGCGGCTCAGGGAATTGCGCAAATAACATTGCCCCATTGCCCCATTGCAGGGCCTGTCATCAAATTCCCCCGGACAGTCGAATATCCTGCGTCTTGCGGTCCCCGTCCACGAGCGTGATTCGCATGGACGCGCCACTCAGTTCCTGCAGGAACGTCGGGTCGAACCACTCGCCAGGCTCAACGTCGGTAACTGCGGCTATGGCGTACTGCCCTGGGGGCAGGTTCCGCACGGTGTAGCGGCCGTCGGTGCCGGGACGCACGGACTGAATGCGCCGCGACTGCGGAACCCAGAACTGGGAGTCGGTCGGAAACACGATGATTGAGTAGTCCGACGTGGCCGTGCCCTGTGCATCCTGCAGCAGGCCCGTGAGTTCCGTCGTGCGGTCGGCAAACGTCAGCACCGCATCGCCGATGTTCAGGTTCGGACCCAGATCGAGGGGGAAGTCGAGTGTGTCGCGTCCTCCCGCGATGGAAGACCGGAGAATCCAATTACCCGATCCGCCCGCGGCGAGTGCCCCACCCGCACCCACGCCGGGGCCACCGGTGCCTGCCGGTGCCGTGCCGCGCAACGAATATTTTCCGGGCGGCACGCCGATGATGGTGAAGCGTCCACTCGCATCAATCGTGGCGTTGGGCACACCGCCAAAGTCGCCGTCCTGGGTGCCGACGGTGGTCAGCGAGACGCGCACACGGCTGAAGTCGGTGGGGGCCATCAACTTCGTCCCGTCAAACGCGAGGCGGCCCGGGAGGGTCAGGCCCTTCTGCAACTGGAGCCCGACGTCGCTCAGGTCGCGGCCGTCCACGGAAATCTCCGCGTGAGCCCAGAGGATTTCCGCCGGCGCGCCGCCCCGTCCGCCGCCTCGTCCCCCGCGGCCCCCCGCCGCCTGTGCGGCCGCCGTCTCCGCTTCGGTCAGTGGGGCACGCACCTGGGCGCGCGCCGACAGCCGATATTGCCCGGGTGTGACGTTGCGGAAGGAGAACGCGCCGGTCTGATTGGCGCGCGCGGTCTGTGTGGCGCCCGGCAGTCCAGGCAAGGTGTCGACAGGGGCCAGGGTGACCTGCGCACCGGCCGGCACCGTGCCGTCCACGCCCGACAACGTGCCGGTCACCGTCGACGTCGAGACGAGTTGCAGCTGGAAGTCGACCCCGTACCGTTCCTGGCCGACCACGATGTCCACAGGCGTGGCCGACGACGGCGACGTCGTCCCGGGAAAAAAGACCGGGGCATACCCCACGGCCGCCTGACCATCCGGATCGAGTTGCTGCTGCAGCTGCTCGATCATCTGCTGGCCGCGGCCTCCCGCAAGTCCCTGCAGGAGATCGCCCAACTGGCCGCCACGTCCGGCTCCGGCCGCACGCCCACCCGTGCCCGCCTGCGCGCCTTGACCCGCACCACGCCCGAACTGTTGCTGCATCTGCTGCAATGCGCTCTCGATTTCCGAGGTCACCGATGTCTGCAATCCCATGAGGCCCGCGTTGCGCGGCTGCGCCGTCACCACGTATTCGCCCGGCTGCAAGCCGTAGATGCGATACATGCCGCGGTCGTCCGTGGTGCTGGTCCCGGCCGATTGCAGGCGCTTCTCGCCCGTTTGCATCACCATACGCAGCGCGCGCACCTGCGTGCCGGGTGATGGCTCCCCGTATTCGTCCATCACCACACCCGTGACCACGCCGCCCTTCGGCATCGAAATGGGTTTGCTCTCGAGCTTCTGTCCGTCTTCCAGCTGAATGGGTGTGCCCGCACGGCCTGCGGTTTTTGCGCCGTACGCGATCGACACAAAGCCGGCCTTCGACGACGTCATCGAGTAGCGACCTGCCGGAATCTGCGTGAACACAAACCGTCCCTCATCGTCGGTCATCGTGGACCGTTGCCCGCGCAGTTCCGCACCGCTGAGGTTGACGCGTGCGCGCCTGACGGGGGTGCCGGTGTCACCGGTGATCACCTGCCCGATGATCATCGCGGTGCCCGTGACCGGTGTTTGCGTGGCATCACGCGCCTGGCCGGCGGCGGCACCACGGCCGCCCCCCTGGGCGCTCGGGGCGCTCGACCACCCGAGGGCACTGGTGAGGACGATGGCGACGACGGCGGTGAGGTTCGAAAATTTATGAGTCATGTCAGGTCCTGGCAGTTCCAACTGGGTCTACGCCCGGCAGAGAGTACTCGTTTCGATCCGGCTGGTGGGTGATGGGTTGCCTCACCGCGCCCCGACACGCCGAAGCTCCAGGACCTTCGCTTCTCCTTCTCGTATCGAGACGGGAGTGGCGCTGCGGCGCAGGGCCGTGAGCCGGTCCGGATCCTGCCAGCCGTCCGCCTCTGCGCCATCGACTGCGGCGATGAGGTACGCCCCGGCCGGCATGTTTCTCAGAGAAAACGTTCCGTCGCGCCCGGTGCGGACGCTGCGGAATCGTCGTGCGGCCATGGAGCCAGACGACCGGTCCTGCTGGGGAAAAAGCAGGACGGTGGCGGTCGGGTCCGCAAACGGACCCTCGCCGCGGACCGTGCCGGTGATGAGCGTGAGTTGGTCGGTGAGATCGATCTGCAGGTCGGACGGGACAAAGCCCGACGAGAGATCCAGCCCTTCCTCGGAGACGTCGATGCCGCCGGCCATCACCGCCTGCAGCCGCCAGCCGGGCGGAACACCGCCAACGCGGACGAGATACCGGCCCGGGACCAGCACGGGGCCCGTGCGAAACGCCCCCGTCTCGTCCGTCATCAGGGTCTGCGGTCGAATGCCGGGCGCTTCAAACAGCGGTTCGAGCTCGATCATCAGTTTCCCTGGCTGCGCCGCCGCGCGACTGGTGGACGACACCATGCGCGTCCGTCCTTCCACCTCAAGGCCCGGCTGCATCGTCACGCGGATATCGTCGAGGTTTTTCTGATCGAGTATCACCGGCTGGTTGTCCCACAGGCGTCCGGGACGCTCCGGACTCTCGGGCGCGTCAGCACCTGGAGCGGCGCTGGCGACCAGCGTGGCCTCGATCACGTAGCGGCCACTGGGCACGCGCGTGAACGTGAAGTGTCCCTCTGCGTCCGGACTGACCGCACCGAGATATCGGTGGGTGGGCGACTCCGCGACAAATGGATCAAGCGGCCTGGCGAGAAAGAGGCGCACGGCGTGCATCTGTCCGTCGGGCACGGTCGCGGGGTCGATACGACCCGACACCTCGAGCACCGGGAGCATGGGCAGCGAAAAATTGACCCCTGTGAAGTCGCGCCCGGATTCGGCGGTGACGGTCGAGGCGGCGACGGCCGAGTCCGCCGATGGGAAATACATCGGAGGGAAGACCACCTCGGGTTCATCCGTCGCAAATGTTTCGCCCGTGTCGTTGTTGGTGACGGCGATCTGC
>CAYZLT010000073.1:8851-12742 GCA_964479175.1 uncultured Solibacteraceae bacterium
GGAAATGCCGGCGAGGTGACTGCCCGCCACCAGCGACGCCAGTCGGTAGGCGCCGGTGTCGTCGGTGACGGCCTGCGCCACTTCACGCAGCGTCGTACGTCCCGGCACGCGTTCGTGGCGATAGGCACGGACGATGACACCCGTGATGGGCACGCCGCCGTGGTCGGTGACAAATCCCGTCAGCACCGCCGGGCGCCACAATCGCACTTCGATGTCGCTCAGCCATTGCCCATCCACCAGGGTGATGGTGCTTGCCGATCCGGCGGGGCGTCGCTGACCGAACGCCCCGTTGAGAAATCCAGAGCGACTGGCGTTGATGCGATATTCGCCGGCGGGCAGTCCGGCGAGGAGGAAGCGGCCCCGGTCGTCACTCAGGATGCGACGCCGAAGACCTGCGCCGTCGAGTTCGACGATGACGCGATCGAGGCCACGCCCGGATTGGGCGTCGACGACCTGACCGAGCAGCGCCGCGCCTGGAGGCAGCCTGCGACGTTGCGCGTCATTTTCCGTACTCGCGCGAAGGGAGGCGCCCCCCAACCCGGCGGCCAGAATCACGAGCAACAACAGGGCGGGGCGACTGGTCACGGATGGTTCGACGCCAGTCCCGCATGCGCAGCCGGGTTGATGCGCAGCATGGCGTCAGTGGCCGAAGTACTGATTCAGCAGCGCGATGGTCGCCAGGCCCGCCGCGATCAGGACGACCTGCCGCAGGCTGTTGGAATCTGATTCGCCACGATGCAGGTGGGGAATCAGATCCGACATGGCCACGTACATGAAGTTGCCTGCGGCGAAGGCCAGCACATAGGGCAACGCAAACGGCATGCTGGCACCGAAGATCAACATGAGTGTCGCGCCCAGCAGACCACCCACCGCCGAGGTGGCGTTGAGCATCAACGCCTTGCGACGCGAGTGCCCCGCCGCCAGCAGGATGCCGAAGTCACCGGCCTCCTGCGGAATCTCATGCGCGATGGCCGCCATCGCCGTGACCACGCCGTATGGAATCGATACCAGTGTGGCGGCGGCGATCGCCACACCATCCACAAACGTGTGGACCGCATCGCCGACGATCACCAGCGTGGTCGTGCTCTGGTGCACCTCACACGTTTCATCGTCGTGGCAGTGGCGGAGCAGGACCAGTTTTTCCAGAACAAAGAACGTGAGGATGCCGCCCAGCATCACGGCAAAGGCGCGCGCGGGCGCCAGTGAGTCAAGCGCCTCCGGCATCAGGCCGAGGGTGGCGGCGCCCAGCAGCGTGCCCACAGCGAACGACACGAGCCACGGAACCACGCGCGCGCGGACAGACTTGTCGAAGAGCAGGAGCAGCCCGGCGACCGCCAGACCGCCGATGCTGCCAAGGACCGATAACCCGAGGGCGGCTATCCAGGTGAACGCAGTCTCAGACACGGCCACTAAGACTATCGCACCTGGCCGCGTTGTCAGCTGGCGATGAAGCCTCGCCGGGCGCGGATGCGATAGGTCCCGTTGCCTTTTGTGACGCGGACGTCAATCGTGTGCCATCGGCCGTCCTTCGGGGCAGACGATGAATACGCGAGGAAGTACTGCTGGCTCAGTTCGCTGGCGATGCCGGCCGTGGCCGGATCCAAATCCTGGTGCGAATAGATAATTTCAGTGCGACCGCCGCTGTCATCGGTGATCGCGCGTAACGCGTCGACGTTCACCCGGTCTGAAGAACCAGCGGACGTGGTGCGGCTGACCGGAGGCGGCGCGGTGGGAGGCGGCGCGGCCGCAGGTTTTCGTCCGGGGAATGGTGATGGCACTGGCGGGCGTGAGGATCCACTCGCGGAGCCGCTGCTCGGGTGGCCTCGTGATCCGATTGACCCACTTGCGCGCGGTGCTGCCCCTGACACGTCGAGGCCAATCGCGTACACCATCACTTCACTCTCGCGGATCATCTGCGTGAGCTCAGGCACGCGGGTCGAACTGCTGGTGTCGTTGCCGTCCGAGATGATGACGAGCGCCTTCTTCCGCTGTGTGCCGCGCTGGGCGAGCGGAATGGCATCGGCGACCGTGTCGTACATCGCCGTGCCACCGCGCGGCGCAATGGTGCTCAACGCGCGACTGACCTGACGCCGGTCCTGCGTCCACGGGTGCACGAGTTGAGGCTGGCTGTCGAAGCGATAGAGGAACACTTCGTCGTCGGCGCCAAGAAGGTCGTCCACAAACCGGCTCAACGCGGCCTGCGCCGCGACCCATTTTTCACCGACCATCGACCCGCTGGTGTCCACCGCAATGCCCAGGCTCACCGGTACACGTTCGGCGTCGAAGTGTGAGGTGGGCTGCAACACGCCATCCTCGTAAATCTCGAAGTCCCCTTGTCTGAGTCCGGCCACGGTGTGGCCACTCCCGTCGGTGACAGTCACGGTGACGTTGATCAGACTGACCCCGGATCGAAAAGAGAAGCCTTGCCCGGCCGGGCGCTCCTGTCCAAGGACCAGCGTGGCGCCTGCGGTGACGCAAATCACGATGGCGACCAGTGTCCGCATCGATCTGATTGGTCGCGTCATCGCGTCATCGCGTCTCCTCAACGACCGCAGCCGTGGTGCCGACGAGCGGTTCGCCTCGCCGATCGACATGGGCAGACACACCGCCATCACCGAGTCGGAATCCGATCCGGTACCGACTCACCTTCGTGACGTTGGGCAGACGGATCATGAACGGCGACTGATCACCAGGCTCAAGCGCGGAGATCTCAATCGACGCTTTCCCCGATGCGAAGTATTGGCCGTCGCCATCAAACAGATACACCACCGCGACCAATCCCGCCGTGCTCCGGCCACTCATCGGGTTCTGCACGAGTCCGGTGACGATGAAGTTGCCGCCGGGGTCACGACGATGGGAGAGCGAGACGAGCTCCAGTGGTGTGGGCGCCGCAGACAGTGTTGAGAACGAGGGGACCGGCCACGACATCGTCTGGCTGGATCCGTACAAACCGTAGACAGAACCCGCGCCGATGGTCATGAAGACCACGACAACGAGTGCCATCGTTCCCCAGCGTGGACCCGCAGGCGCGGGAGTGGGTGCCGCAAAAAGACCGGCGCGGGGCTGGTACGTGAGTTCCGCGTCGTACGTCGGTTCCGGCTCGAAGTCCGGTCCGGGTGCCGCCGGTGCCGCGAGCGCGCGCAGACGTGCGACACGAATATTCGTGCGTGCGCGATCGCGTCGGAGAACGCGCCACGCAAACACACTCATGACCACCGCCATCAGGAGCGCGACGACCAACACCACTACGAGCAGAGTTTCCATCAGCTCTTACCTCAACGTGAAACCGACCACGACTTCGACCACCACGTCCACGGCGGAACCGAGACGTCGCGCAGGCGCAAATTTCCACTGGCGCACGGCGGTGATCGCACGCTGTTCAAGGCCGCTCCCCAAGGTGCGCAACACACGGACATCACCGACGGTGCCGTCGCGCCGAACCACAATTTCCATCACGACATCGCCTTCGATGGCGCGGCGGCGGGCGTCGTCGGTATAAATCGGGCGAACTTCTCGGAGCAGCTGCGGAGGCTCGATGCCGCTGCCGGCGCGGAACGGCCCACCGCCGGTGCCGCCACCGGACCCGGCACCCAGGCCCGAGCCGTCCCCTTCACCGATGCCGGTCCCCTGACCACTGCCAACGCCGCCACCGGTGCCGGGGCCCGGACTCGGTGGAGTGGGTGCGGGTGGCGCGTCCATGACGCCGATCACTTCCTGCGCGTCGCCGGGATCGGGCACCACTGGTGCCTGCACCGGCAGGGGCGTCGGTCTCGGAGGGGGCGGCGTCGCGACTTCCCGCGTCACGGGGCGTGGTGGTGGTCGATAGGGTCGAGGCGGAGGCACCGGACTCGATGTCTTTTTGACGACCGGCGCTTTGCGCTCCGCGCGGGG
>CAYZLT010000074.1:0-2204 GCA_964479175.1 uncultured Solibacteraceae bacterium
TGACGATCCGGCGTGGCACGGCGCCACCGAGCCCCTTGCGGCGTTCGGCCATGTACTTGAGTTCGGCCGAACCCTCTTCGGGGCGATAAAACGGGGCGTCCGCGATGTCCTTGTCGGAAATCGGCACGCCGAACCGGCCGCGGAAGTGCTTGAGGTCGCCCTCGTTCATCTTCTTCTGCTGGTGCGTGATGTTCTTGCCCTCACCCGCTTCACCGAGTCCGTAGCCCTTGATCGTGCGCGCGAGCACCACGGTGGGTTTGCCCGTCGAGTTCGTCGCCGCAAGATACGCGTTGTAGACCTTGACGGGATCGTGGCCGCCGACGTGCAGTTTCTTGAGGTCGAGGTCCGAGAGGTGCTTGACCATCGCTTCCAGCCGCGGGTCCGCGCCCCAGAAGTGTTTACGGAGGAACGCGCCGTCTTCCACGACGTAGCGCTGATATTCGCCGTCGACAATTTCGCCCATGCGGCGGACGAGCAGCCCCTCGTCGTCGCGCTGGAGCAGTTCATCCCACTCGGAGCCCCAGAGGCACTTGACCACGTTCCAGCCGACGCCGCGGAAGACCGCTTCGAGTTCCTGGATGATCTGGCCGTTGCCACGCACCGGACCGTCGAGGCGCTGGAGGTTGCAGTTGATGACAAAGATCAGGTTGTCGAGTTTTTCGCGCGCCGCGAGCGAGATCGCGCCGAGCGCTTCCGGCTCGTCGGTTTCGCCGTCGCCCAGAAACGCCCAGACCTTCTGATCGGAGGCGGGCTTGAGGCCGCGGTTCTCGAGATATTTGTTGAAGCGCGCCTGGTAGATGGCCATCAGCGGGCCCAGGCCCATCGACACTGTCGGGTATTCCCAGAAGTCGGGCATCAGCCACGGGTGCGGATACGACGAGAGGCCGCCGCCTTCACGCAGTTCGTGGCGGAAGTTGCGGAGGTCTTGTTCGTCCAAGCGGCCTTCGAGGAAGGCGCGCGCATAGATGCCGGGCGACGCGTGGCCCTGGAAATAGATCAGGTCCGCGTCGTTGCCGGCGTCCTTGCCGCGGAAGAAGTGGTTGAACGCGACCTCATAGAGGGTGGCGGCCGACGCGTAGGTCGAGATGTGGCCACCGATGCCGTCCGATTCGCGGTTGGCGCGCACGACCATGGCCAGCGCGTTCCACCGGACGAACGATTTGATGCGCCGTTCCAGTTCGCGGTCACCCGGATACGGGACCTGCTCGGTGGCGGGAATGGTGTTGATGTAGGGGGTATTTGATGAAAACGGCTCGCGGAACCCCGCCGAGCGCGCCCGGGTGCGCAGGGCATCCAACAGGCGGAATACGCGGCTTTTGTCGCCGGTTTCAAGCACATAGTCCAGAGAGTCGAGCCATTCGCGGGTTTCGATCGATTCCAAAGCATTCGCGTCGTCAGCTGCCATGTTCTTCATTTCCTCATTCCTCAGCCCTTCATTGTACCCGGTGGATTTACGGAAGGCATACTCGGCCCGTGCAAAATCGTGCAAAATCAGGCATATGCCCCTCCTGCGGAATGCCTCAACGGCCTCTGTCCTGTTTTTAACCCTCACCCTTGGTTCGGCGTGTACCGCCGAAGCCCCCATGGAGCCCCCTGTGACGCCTTCCCCTCTCGAGACCCAGATCGCCCGATTTGCGCCGGTCGACATCGGCGTGGACCTGGCCGGTCTGCCACCAAACGAACGTCAGGCGCTCGACGAGATGGTCGCGGCCGCCCGGCTGTTTGACGGCCTGTTCATGCAGCAGGTGTGGGCGGACAACGCGAGCACACTGGTGCAGCTTGCGGCGGACCAGACCGAAGAGGGCCGCCAGCGGTTGACATACTTCCTCCTGAACAAGGGCCCGTGGTCGCGGCTCGACGAAAACGCGCCGTTTGTGCCCGGCGTCGGCGTGAAGCCACCGCAGGCGAATTTTTATCCGGCCGATGCCACCAAGGAAGAGGTCCAGCAGTGGATGGACACCCTGCGCGGGGCCGATCGTGATCTCGCCGTCGGATTTTTCTCGACGATCCGCCGCAACGCCTCGGGCTCACTCACCGCCGTGCCGTACTCGGTTGAATATCAGAACACCCTCGACGCGGCGGCGGCGCATCTGAAGCGCGCCGCGTCATTGACGAATCAGCCGACGTTGCGTCGCTTCCTTGAGTTGCGCGCCCAGGCCTTCAAGTCCAACGACTACTACCTCTCCGATGTCGCGTGGATGGAA
>CAYZLT010000074.1:2214-12732 GCA_964479175.1 uncultured Solibacteraceae bacterium
CCATCGAGCCGACCATCGGGCCCTACGAAACGTACGAAGACGTGTGGTTCGGCTACAAAGCCGCATTTGAGGCGTTTATCACCGTGCGCGACGAAGCGGAGACCCGCAAGCTCGACGTCTTTGCCTCGGAGCTGCAGGGACTCGAGAATGCGTTGCCGATCGACGCGAAGTATCGCAATCCGCAGATTGGCGCCATGGCACCGATGCCCGTGGTCAACGTCGTGTTCAGCTCCGGTGACGGCAATCGCGGCGTCCAGACGGCGGCGTTTAATCTCCCGAACGACGACCGCGTCATTCGCGAAAAGGGCTCCAAGCGCGTGATGCTCAAGAACACGCAGGAGGCCAAGTTCAAATACGTACTCACACCGATCGCAGACGTGGCCATTGCGCCGGCCGACCGCGACAAGGTGTCTTTCGACGCGTTCTTCACCCACATCCTGATGCATGAACTCATGCACGGGCTCGGGCCACACGTCGTCTTTGGCACCACGACGCCCGTTCGTGAGGCGCTCAAGGACACGTACTCGGCGCTTGAAGAAGCCAAAGCCGATATCTCGGGGTTGTGGGCGTTGCAGCAGCTCGCCGACAAGGGCACCATCTCGCCGGAGGTGGCGCGCGCCATGTACACGACGTTTCTTGCGTCATCGTTCAGGTCGATTCGTTTCGGCTTGACGTCCGCCCACGGCCGCGGCCAGGTCTTGCAGCTCAACTACCTGCTCGACAACGGTGCCGTCATCGTGAACCCCGACGGGACGTTTGCGGTGGTCGCCGACAAGATCCGCGACGCCGTCGCCAACCTCACACGCGACATCATGACGATGCAGGCGGTGGGCGATTACGGGGCGGCGCAGGCGCTGCTGGCCAAGATGGTGGTGGTGCGCCCCGAGGTGCAGGCCGTGCTCGACAAACTCAAGGGCGTACCCGTGGACATCGCACCGCGGTTTACCGCGATTCGATAACTGGGCGCTCCATTAATGAGGCACTTCACTGCCCCATTGCCTCATTGAACGGTTTTCCGGTCATGTGCGTATGGCTATGTTGGACATTGACATACCGACATATGCGCAGCACACGACTGGGACTCGGCACGATCACCATCCTCCATGCACTGGAGGGCGACCGGCGGTTTGGCTTCGACATCATGGATGCGACGGGTCTGACCTCGGGCACCGTGTACCCGGCCCTCGAACGGCTCGAAGAACTCGGCTACGTGCGATCGAAATGGGAGAACGAAGCGGCCGCGCATCGTGACGGCCGTCCCGCCCGCCGGTATTTCGAGATCACCGCGGCCGGTGGCAAAGCCCTCACCGAGGCCCTGGCGCGGTATCCGCTGATGCGGTCGGCCGCACGACATACGAGCCGCTGAGATGACGAGCCCCCTCACCCGTCGAGCGCTGCGATTTGTGCACGGGTGTGCGTGGATGGTGCCCGCTGCGCGTCGCGCCGACTGGCTTCGGCAGTGGGATGCCGACGTCGCCGCACAAGCGGCCTTTCTTTTGGCCGAGGGGTACGACCCCGCCACCATTCAACGCGACCTGACTCGGCGCAGCCTCGGCGCCGCGTCACATGCCTTCTGGCTCCGCAGCCATCACTGGAGAACACGTATGACCCTGCAGGATCTCACACACGCGTGGCGCAGCCTCGTGCAGCGCCCCGGTGTCACCATCGCCATTGTCCTCACACTGGGACTGGCGATTGGCGCCAACACCACCATCTTCAGCTGGGTCGACGCCCTCGTGCTCAGTCCCCTGCCGGGTACACAACGACCATCGGAACTGGTCGTCGTCAAGTTCGCGACCGCGACGCGCGACAATCTCAGTTTTTCGTATCCGAACTATCGCGACGTGCGTGACAGCCGGCCGAGTGGTCTCAGTGGGCTCGCCGTCAAAGAGGGAATGGCCGCGTCGCTCCGTGTGGGCACCAATGCGCCCGAGCGTGTCTGGATCGAACTGGTGTCTGGCAACATCTTTGACGTGCTGGGTGTGCCGGCTGCACTCGGCCGTCCCCTGCAGGCCGCAGACGAGACCGACCGGCTTCCCGTCGCTGTCATCAGCGACAGCCTCTGGCGCACACGTTTTAACAGCGATCCCACCATTGTCGGCCGCCCGATCATCCTCAACGGGCACACGCTGAGCGTCGTCGGTGTGACGCCTGAGGGATTCCGCGGTGCCATGAGCGGACTCACGATGGATGCGTGGGTGCCGGTGACGATGCATGGGATGTTGACGGGGCGGGATGTGCTGGAGTCGCGCGGGAGCGGATGGTTGATGGCCGTTGCGCGCCTGGCCCAGGGCACCTCGCAGGCCGAAGCGCAGGCGTCGCTGCGTGTCATTGCCGATCGCCTTGCGGCGGACCATCCCGTCAACGAAGGTCGCACGCTACGACTGGGACCGGTCAGTGAAGATGGCGCTGCCCAGGTGCTCCTGCCTATCGTCACTGTGGTGATGAGTGTGGTGGCGCTGGTGCTGCTGATTGCGTGCGCCAATGTGTCGGGCCTCCTGCTCGCCCGCGCCATTTCACGACAGCGGGAGCTCTCGATCCGCACGGCGCTTGGCGCCAGTCGATGGCGTCTCGCACGCCAGTTGTTGCTGGAGAGTTTCCTCCTTGCAGGCGCTGGTGGCATTGCCGGCGTGATCATGGCGATCTGGACCAGTCGCGGCCTTGACGCACTGCTGCCGCCGCTCCCGTATCCCGTGTTCATCGGCGCGTCACTCAATGGTCGCGTGCTGGCGTTCAGCGCCGGCGTGACCGTGCTGGCGACGATTGTGTTCGGATTGGCCCCCGCGCTTCAGGGATCACGCACGCAGCTGCAGGCGGCGATCCGCGGCACACGCGCGAACACCAGCACTCGCGGCCGCGCGCGTCTTCGCCAGGGCCTGGTCGTGAGTCAGGTGGCGCTCGCAATGGTGCTCCTGATTTCCGCCGGTCTGTTTGTGCGCACGTTGGCGAACGCGTACGACGTCGATCCTGGATTTTCGCGTCGGAATGCGGTGCTCGCGTCGTTTGATTTGAGTTCACTCGGCCTCGACGACACCAAGGGAAATGAACTGCTCGACCAGCTGATCACGCGCAGTGAAGCGATCCCCGGGGTGGAGCGCGCGTCGGTGTCCACGATGGTCCCGCTCTCGGTCGGCGGCGCGTCCGACACCAGTCCGGTCATTGACGGCTACACACCCGCCGAACACGAAGATGTGGTGGTGTATTACGGCATGGTTGGTCGCGGCTATTTCGAAACGATGGGAGTGCCGATTGTCGCAGGGCGTGGCATCGACGACCGGGACCGCGCGACAGGGGCGTCAGTCGTGGTCATCAACGAAACCATGGCGCAGCGGTACTGGCCAGGCCGCGATGCGGTCGGTGGACGGCTCCGCTCCGGTCCGGAGTGGACGACGGTGATTGGCGTGGCGAAGGACGGCAAATACGGCACCTTGTCCGAGTCGTCGCGCTCGGTGATGTACTTCCCGATTCAGCAGGTCTATCGCGCGGATCCCGTACTGCATGTGGCGACCAGTGGCCCGGCCGCACCAACCATTGCGGCCGTGCGGACGCTCGTGTCCGGCATGGCCCCCGACCTCGCGTTGTATGACGTGCGCACCCTCGAAGAACATCTGCGGATGAGTGTGGCGGTACCGCGCATGGCCGCGCTGCTGCTCGGCATCTTCGGCGCGTTGGCGTTGGCGCTGGCAGGGATTGGACTCTACGGTGTTGTGGCGTTTTCAGTCGGACAACGGACGCAGGAGATCGGCGTGCGCATGGCGCTGGGCGCCGACCGCGGTGTCATCCTCCGGCAGATCCTGGGCCAAGGTGCGTGGTTGACGGGCCTCGGCCTTGTGATTGGGCTTGTGGTCGCGGCGGCCGCGATGCCGCTGATGAGCAGTTTGCTCGTCAACGTGAGCCCTACGGATGTCACGACCTTCGCAGCGACCGGCCTATTGCTGTTGGCCGTGGCACTACTCGCGGCGTGGATCCCCGCTCGCCGCGCCGCCACACTCGACCCCGTGGAGGCGTTGCGCGCCGAGTGATGCCCGGACCTCGGGACCCCGGGGCTTCGGGGCTTCGGGACTTCGGGACTTCGTTTAGACTGTGCCCACTATGCGAAAGACCCTGCTGACTCTCGCCACTCTGGGTGTGCTGGCCTCCGGTGCATCTGTGTCCACGCAACAGGCAGCCACGCCACAAGCGCCGGCCGCGGCCGCACCGGCGCAGCCGGCCGATCCGATTCGCGAACTGGTTGGACACCTTGAGCTGGAGCGCTACAAGACGATCCTGCGCGGGCTCGGCCAATTCGGCGATCGCCAGCAGGGCACCAAACGCAACCGCGACGCGATTGACTGGATCGAAGCGCAGCTCAAGAGCCACGGCTGCACAAACACCGAACGCGTGACGTATGAGTACCCCTCTGACGGAGCATCAGACCCTGAGGCGGTGGCCGCGCGGGCGGCTCGACAGGGAGGCGCTGGGCAGGCGGCAGGTGGCGGTCAGCGCGGTGGTGGTGCAGGACGCGGCGGTCAGGCGGGCACACCGCCAGCGCCGCCAACGACGCAGACCATTCCCTTGCCGGGTTCGCCCGACTGGGTGCGGCGCGGTCGTGAAGGCGGATCGACGCACTACGGCTATCGCGGCCGCACAGGCGTCAGCAACGCCCTCGACGCACAGCCCGACGAACGCCTCCGCGAGATCAACGCGGAGCTCAGCACCCCAGGCGAGCGCCAGCAGGTGTTCTGCACCAAGATAGGCAGCACGCGTCCTCAGGAGATGTACATCGTCGGCGCCCACATGGATGGTCTCGGCAAGGGGCAGGCGATCAATGACGACGCCTCGGGGACGGCGCTGGTCATGGAACTCGCGCGCATCCTGCACATGCCAGGTGTGACCACGGACGTGTCGGTCCGCTTCATTCTCTGGAACAACGAGGAGAGCGGCCTCAACGGCGCATGGGCGTACGTGAATCAGCGCGAGAAGCTCCAGGGCATCGAGAGCCCCGCGAGCTCGGGTCGGTATCCGGAACCGAAGTGGCTCGGGATGGTCCAGCACGACATGATGCTGTGGGATCACGGTATGCCGAAGGCCGATGGATCAGTCGCGCGTGATCAGCGGCCCGAGGCGGACATCAACATCGAGTTCCAGTCCGACTCGAAGTTTGCGGAACAGTCGATGAAGCTGGCCTTTGAACTCAAGGCCATGGCCGACAGGTACACGACCCACTACCCCGCGACGGTTGGGCCGCACATGACCAACACGGACTCACGTCCCTTCCAGGATCGCGTCGCCGCCGTCAGTCTTCGTGAAAACGAGCGCGGCATGCAGACCGGCGCCGGCTGGAACCCGCACTGGCACCAGCCGACCGATGTGATGTCCACGTTCACCGACAAGGACTTCCTGCTCGGGCTCAACGCGGCGCAGGTCACGTTGTCGGGCGTCGCCAAGCTCGCGGGTGCAAAGATCCAGAAATAAAGTTTTATAAGACAAGCTCCACACCTCTGTGTCTCCCTGTGATCCACCCCTACCGGACGACGGTCGAGGTGATCGCGATCGACAGCGCCGATTCTGACGACAGGGAATCGTAGTAGCGCACGAACCGATTGGTTTCCATCGAGTCGTAGCGCCGCAGATTGTCCGCCCAGCGGAAACCGATGGGCTGGAACCAGAGGGTGGCGGTGACGGTCAGGTCGCCGCCGGCGGTGCCGGCGTGCACGATAGAGCGCACGCGGTCCCAGCCATCACCGAAGTCGGCGTCCTCGCGCGCCGCACCATGCACGGCCACGTCCGCCGTCGCGCGGGCCTTGTCGAGGCCTCGCGGCAGCAAGCGGTTGTCTTTCAGGTACCGAGCACCGGAAAGCAATCCCGTCGTCACTCGACCTGACGGGTCCCCCATCACCGACTCGTAGACCTGCACCTGATCGGCCTGGTCGATCTGCGTGTGATGCGGCTCAAACCTCGCCGCATCGGTGTCATTGATGTTGCCGATGATCCGGCCGTCCGGTGTCCAGGCGCCAGACTCGAACACCACCCGCCCCTGCGGATCCTTCACGGTGAACTGAATCCACGCCCGTCGCGACGGATACGCGGTCGGAAATTTGTGACCGGCGAGGTTCTCCACGGTCACGTCAGCGACCAGACGTCCGTCGACGCGGTTGGCGGTCATTTGCAGCGTGGCGGTGTCCGTCTGCAAGTGGGAGACCGTCCGATTGATCGCCCCGGTCATCTCAGCCGGTGTTGCGCGCACGCCAAGATCCGCGCGATACCGATTGAGCATCCGCATCATGAAGAAGTTGCCACCGATGAACGTGTGGCGGGACACGCCGGCGCGCGGCTGGCCGAGCACCCGCGAGAGCGCCATCTCCTCCTGCACCACCGGCATGTGACAGGACTGGCAGCTCTGCGTGTCGCGATACGCACTCTGCTGCCATTCAAGGTACGGCGTCTGCTCCGGCAACTTCACGTCAGTCGCACCGGCTGCCAGCGAGTGGGTAAAGAGCGTGTGACAGGTCGCGCAGAGCTCGGACTGCTGCACATGCGTCGACTCGTTGGGTTGGAATCCCGACGAGGACTGCATCACCTTCGTGCGGCCAGCATCAATGGCGAAGGGACCGAAGACCTTCCGCTGACCCACGGCGGCCGACACGTCAATCACGTACCCGCCGGTGAAACTCGACGGGTCCCCAAGCTTCGTCGGCTGTATTTGATGACACACCGTGCACGAGACCCCGTCAGACGCCAGGGCCACATCAGGCGCGCCGGGCGCCAACTGATCGAAGATGGTGCCCTTGCCTCCGGCTGCGCGCGCCGGGAAGGTGGTCATCGGCATGTGACAAATCGAGCACTCGTCTTCGATGGTCTCGCGTGCCGCCGGGTGGTCCATGATTTCGCGCCGGACGGCCGCCATCCAGTACGGGTCGCGCGCGGAGTTGGCCATCATCGACGCGCGCCAATCGGCGCCAATCGACACGTCCTCGCCCGTGCGGGTGAGGAGGTTGTTGTGACACACCATGCACGTGTCCCCAGGTGCAAACATCACGTCGGGTGTCTTTTTCTGTGACGAAATGAGCTCGGAGGCGATTGTCGGCGAAATCGCCTCCGAGCTCATTTCGGAGGCGACAACCAGGGTGGACGCCCAGATCACGGCGGCGAGGCCGGCGGCGACTTTACCAACCATCACGGAGGCCTCCATCAAACCAATCCCACAGGAAATACATGACGACGCGGGAGTGGCGGCCCTGGCGGTCATTGAGCGGCACACGCCAGCCCACGTTGAAGCGGATGTGTTGCCTGGTGTTCAAAGTCACCTGGAACTGCGGCACGATGTCCCAGTGCGTCGTCGCGCCCGACTCGAGTTCGCGGGCCGCGAGCAGTTCCACCATCGGCGACCACGCACGGCCGAACGGGCCGTTCTGCGTAAAGGTGCGTCCGGCGTTGAAGCGCCAGAACGTTTCCCGACCGGCCTGTGCGGTGTCGACCGGCAGCTCAATGCCGCCCTGAAACTGAAAGAAGCTGTTCGACGGCAACAACTTGCCGAAGGACACAAACGATTCAAACACCGTGGTGTTTTTCGAGAGTCCGGCTCCACTGTCGCCGGTCGGAAGAATGGCTTCGCCCGCGAGCGAGACGATGTATCCGCGGGCCAGGCTGTGTGACAGCACGCGCTTCACGCCAAGCGCCAGGTCGCCGGCGCCACCGGTCCAGTCCCCATCTTTCGCCGCCTCGAACGGCAACTTGACCTCGATTTGCGTGAGCGGCCCGAACCGCTTCTCGTACACAAACTGCGTCGAGATGTTGGCCGGGCCCTTGCCAAAGCCGGTGGTCATCACCCATTCGTCTTCGGGGAACGCCTTCTCGGTATGCAGGGCTTTCGGAAGGTTCAGTTCGCCGCGTGGCCACTCCGGCGCATCGCAGAAGGTCTTGATGTGCGCGACGATCTTGTAGAGATCGTCTTCGCCCAACGCGCCACCAAAGGCCGGCATCCGGCTGGAAAACCCGCGCGCCGGTCCGCCCTCGTGTGCGACCGTCACCCAATCGGCATTGGGCTCTCGCGGAGCAAACTGGCAGTCGGTGAAGTCGGGCGTCGGCACATCAAACCCAAGTTCTGTCGCCTCCTTGCCCCTGCCGTCGAGGCCGTGGCACGCCGAACAGGAGTCAGCAAACAGCTGGGCCCCGCTCTTGCCCGCGGTATCCACCGTGCCTTTCTGGACGACCTGTGCCTGCGGGACGTGTTGCACCATTCCGAAGGTCACGACAAACATTATTGTGGCGAGCCAAGTCGCCGCAGAACGTGTGCGCATCGTCGTAAACATTACGGCATCTTGTAGGACCGGACCAAAGCGGTGCGCCGTGTCGGACATAATGGCGTCACTCATGCTCCGATCTGTTGCCGGATTCGCGCTCGTCAGTCTGCTGGCTGCCTGCGGCACCTCGTCGCCCGCGACGCCGACCAGCCCGACCACACCATCACCTGCGCCACTCGTCTGTGCGGCCTCGGTCGGGGTCAGCTGCTTTGGCACATCCAACTACGTCGAATACATTACTGGCGACTACCCACTCGTCATCTCAGTGCCACACGGCGGAGCGCTGGCGCCGACGTCGATCCCGACGCGGACGGTCGGCACCACGGTCACCGACACCAATACCATCGAACTCGGGCACGCCGTGGCGCAGGCGTTCAGGACGATCACAGGGCGCGCCCCCCATCTGGTCCTGGTCCACTTGCGCCGCACAAAATTGGATGCCAATCGGGAGGTTGTGGAAGCGGCACAGGGCAACGCCGAGGCCATTCGCGCGTGGACGGAGTACCACGCGTTCATTGAGTTGGCGATGGCCGCCGTGCGGCAGCGCAGCGGGTCCGGGCTCTACATTGACCTGCACGGGCACGGGCACGCCAAGGCTCGGCTCGAACTGGGCTACCTGCTCAGCGCCAGCGCGTTGAACGGCAGCGATGCGCAGCTTGATGCATCAAATGCCGCCGCGACCAGCAGCCTTCGACTCCTGGCCCTGAGCGCTTCCGTGTCGTCAGCCGCCCTCATTCGCGGGCCCTCCAGCCTCGGCGGTCTGCTTGAGGCGGCCGTCCGCGCAGTGCCGAGCCCGTCGGAGCCATCGCCTGGCGCCGACCCCTACTTCGACGGCGGCTACAGCACGAGCCGTCACACGTTAAGCCTGGCAGGCCTGCCAGGACTGCAAATCGAAAGCCACTTCACGGGCGTTCGCGACACCGCCACGAGTCGCGCCGCGTTTGGCCACGCACTTGTGACGGCGCTAATCACATTCCTACGCCTACACGCGGGACTGTAGATCCTTCCACTTGACGGCGGCTACTTCTTGATGGCCGGGTTGGTCACGGCCGCGTTGGGACGTTTCGACCAATCCTCGAAGGATCCGTCATACAGCTTCACGTCGTAGCCCAGCAGGCGCGCCGCAAAGATCGTCGCCGTGGCCTGCTGACCGATGTGACAGTAGGCAATGACCGTCTCGCCGGGTTTGACGCCAGCCTTGGTGAAGATGGCACGCAGTTCGTCGACAGACTTGAATTTTCCTTGCGCGTCGTAGGTGGAGGTGTGCGGCACGTTCACCGCACCCTCGATGTGGCCGGTCTGGTGCGGACTGGTCTCACTCCCACCGGTCTGCACACCGTCGTAGAACGCCGGCGTTCGGGCATCAATCACGCGGACACCGGCGGTCTTGCGCTGCGCGTCGACCGTGTCGCCGTCAACGATCAAGGGCACCACCGTCAACGCACGGAGCGTGCCGGCCTTCGGCTCTGGCACCACGTCGGTCGTGGGCCGCCCTTCCGCCACCCAGTCCGACAGTCCGCCCTGCATGAAGTGTGATCGCGCGCCGAGGCCCGCATACTGCAGGGTCAACATGAGCCGTGTGGTAATGGGCACGCCTGCGGGAGCCGCCGAGTAGACGATGATGCGGGAGGTGTCGGAGATGCCGAGACCCTCGAGGCCTGTGCGCAATGTCTCGACATCGGGCATCTGCAGAGTCAGCGGCGTGCCATCTTCGCGCTGCCCGCTCACACTGAAGGCTGAAGCCGCCGCCAGCCGAGCGCCCGGCACATGCGCCGTGGCGTACGCGGCAGCAGGGCCGAGGTGCAGCACCACCAGATCAGGATCGCTCAGGTGCTCCGCCACCCACGCCGTTGAGACCACGAGCCCAGGTGCCGACTGCGTCTTCGCCACGCGTCCAACGCCCGTCACCAGCAGCACCACCGCCGCCACAGACATTGCCATGCTCACACGACGTTTCATCGTAATTGCCATAAATCACCTTCGCTTCCTTTCAGACGATAGCCCAGTCGGGGTGGATCAACCCGATCGCGGGTGTCTAACCCCTCCGGGACCTCGGGACCCCGGGACGTCGGATATCCGCTGAGCTGCTCTTATTTCCGTCCCGGGGCGATCTGCCAGAGATAGTCGAAGAAATTCGACACGACGACGATCTGGTCCAGCACGTCCGTGGTTTGATCCGGTGCTGCGACGAGCGCCAGCCGCTTGCCGTCCGGATGGATGTCGTAGGGGCTCCGGT
>CAYZLT010000075.1:0-12692 GCA_964479175.1 uncultured Solibacteraceae bacterium
CCGGTGGTTGGTGACGCGCCGGTGACGACGCCAGCCAGGGAGACGACCACACCCGTTGAATCGAGCCCAAGCGCGATTCTCATCGTGGAGGGCGACACCACCAACCGCCAATTGCTGCGACGCCTGTTGACAGATCTCGACAGGCAGGTGCTGGCCACCGCGACCGCCGCCGAGGCGCGGCTGATCGCCGACCGCTACAGCGGTCCCATCGGACTCGCGGTCATTGACGTCACGATTGAACACGGGCGGACACTGGCTCGGCGACTCCGCGAGACCCGGCCTGAGATGAAGGTCCTGCTGCTCGCGCAGGATCAGCCCATCGATGTCGGGCCCGGTGACGAATTGCTCCGTGAGCCGTTTGAACTCACCGACGTGCTCGGCAAAGCCAAGTCGCTGATTGGTTGACGTGGTCCGGGATCAGACGTCGAGTTCTTCGGCCGCTTCCGCGTTGGCCATGATGAAACGGAAGCGCGCGGACGGGTCCTTGCCCATCAACTCATTGATGATGCGATCGGTCGTCAGCTGATCCTCGATCCCCACACGCAGCAGGCGACGCGTCCTGGGGTTCATCGTCGTCTCCCACAACACTTTCGGCATCATCTCGCCGAGGCCCTTGAACCGGGTGATATCGACCTTGCCGCGGCCGGAGGCACGTTTGAGGATGTCGTCACGATGTTTGTCGTCGGTCGCCCAGTGGGTTTCTTTGCCGATGTCGATTCGGTAGAGCGGCGGTTGCGCGAGGTAGATCTTGCCCGCGTTGATCAACTGTGGCATGTGCCGGAAGATGAACGTCAGCAACAACGTCGCGATGTGATGTCCGTCCGAGTCGGCGTCGGCTAGAATGATCACCTTGCCGTACCGGAGTTTCGACAGTTCGAATCCCTTGCCGATGCCACATCCCAGCGCGGTCACCAGGTCCGACAGTTCCCGGTTCTCAAGCACCTTGGCCGTGGTGGCACTTTCGGCGTTCAGCACCTTGCCGCGCAGCGGCAGAATCGCCTGACGCGCGCGGTCTCGTCCCTGTTTGGCGGAGCCACCGGCCGAGTCGCCTTCGACGATGAAGATTTCGCTGTCCTCGCGTCCATTCGACGTGCAGTCGCTCAACTTGCCGGGCAACGTCAGTCGCGACGACGTCGCCGACTTGCGGGTGACCTCGGCCTGTGCCGCGCGACTCGCTTCACGGGCCCTCGCGGCCAGAATGATGCGCGCGACGATCTGTTCGGCGGTGCTGCGATTGTGATTGAGCCAGTGTTCGAGCGCGGGACGCACCACCGAGTCCACGATGTTCGTGATTTCGGGGTTATTCAGGCGGTCCTTGGTCTGTCCCTGAAACTGTGGCTCGGTCACAAAGATGCTGAGCACGCCGATCATGCCCTCGCGAATGTCCTCGGCGGTCAGCGTCACACCCTTGGGCGAGAGCGCGTGAGTGTCGATGAAATTCCGGATCGCCTTGCCCAGACCGGTGCGCAGGCCGTTTTCGTGGGTGCCGCCGGAGGCCGTGGGGATGCCGTTGACGTAGCTGCGAAGGTGCTCCTCGGTCGCCTCGCTCCACTGCAGGACCACGTCGAGCCGCATGCCTGACTCTTCGTGTTCACGCGTCAGGGCGAAGGCCAACTCGTGGACCGGCGTCGCCTTGCGGTCGACGAGAATTTTCTTGAGGTAGTCGGCGATGCCTTCCGAATGCGCAAACACTTCGCGCTTCGGCGGCCCACCGTCGGCGGCCTCGTTCTCGAAGGTGATTTTCAGCCCCTTGTGCAGGTAACTGGCCACCTCGATGCGTTCGCGAATAATGTCCGGTTCAAACTGCGTCTTCGGGAAGATCGTGGGATCCGGCCGGAACAACACCGTGGTGCCGGTGCCTCTGGCCGGGCCGATCTTCTTGACGTCCCCTTGCGGCGCGCCCTGTTTATAGCGCTGCTCCCACGTGGATCCGTCACGTTTGATGGTCGCGATCAGTTCGCGCGACAGCGCGTTGACGACCGATGCGCCGACGCCGTGAAGACCGCCGGCCGTCTTGTAGTTCTGTCCCTCAAATTTGCCGCCGGCGTGCAGGGTGGTGAAGATCACTTCCAGCGCGCTGGTTTTGGTCGTCGGATGTTTATCAACCGGAATGCCACGACCATCATCACTGACGGTCAGGGACGCAGCGTCGGCGTGCAACGTGACCACGACGTTGGACGCGTGGCCATTCATCGCCTCGTCGATCGAGTTGTCGAGGATTTCCCAGACCAAGTGATGCAGACCCGCCGAGCCGACGCCGCCGATATACATGCCGGGGCGGCGACGGACGGGTTCCAAGCCTTCGAGAACAGTAATGTCTTTTGCGGTATACGACGCCATGTCCGGAAGCTACGGTACCACGCGGCTCTTGAGTTGCATGAGTCGACGTGTCATTTCACCCGCTGACGGACCTTGTCCACTTCCTGATGGAACAGGTACAACGCCTCGGCCTTGCCTGACGGGTCGGTGAAATCGTAGCTCCGCCCGCCGCGAATCTTGAGCTTGAGATTGTTCTGAAGGAAGTCGGCCTGGAACGTCTCGAGATTCTGCAGACTCACCGAGAATCCGTCGTCTTTGTTGTCGGTCACGTATCGCACACCCTCGGGTGTGGCGATGAGGGTGCCGGCGCACGATCCCACCCGGTGTTTGTGCGTGACCGATACTTTCTGGTCGAGGCGAATCGTCTTGAGGGAAATCATCAGATCGCGCGGGCCCACCGCCACATCGACAAATTCGATCACCCCTTCGTAGCCAGGTGCCTGCACGTTGATCTTGCGTTGGCCCGGCACGACATCCTGTGCAGTCGCGGGCGCCGTCCCGACAAACTTGTTGTCGATGAATACCTGAGCTCCGGGGACATCACTGTCGATCCGGAGCGTGGTGGTGGTGGGCGCCACCGGCTCCGGCGTCGACGTGACTGGAGTCGATGTGGGCGGCGCTGGACGAGACGGAGCGGGGCGATCGGGATCGAGCCGCGGTGCCAGCGTCGGTGCGGCTGACGCCGCGCGGTCTCCGTCGGCCCGCGCAGGTGCCGACGTCGAGGCGGGCGCATCGGTCCCAGGGTCGGCCGCGTCAAACACTCCAAGCGCGTACGCACCGGCCAGACCGGCAGCCGCCACCAACCCGACCGCGACAAGGGTCTGCCGACTCATGCGATCAGCAACACGCCAGGATCTTCAATCAGTTCCTTGATCTTCACCAGGAACCGGACCGCTTCGGAGCCATCCACAATGCGGTGGTCATAGGTGAGGGCGGTATACATCATCGGCCGCAACACCACCTGACCGTTCACACCAATCGGTCGTTCTTTGATCGCATGCAGTCCCAGAATGCCCACCTGGGGAGGATTCAGGATCGGCGTGCTCATCAACGAACCGAACACACCGCCGTTGGTGATCGTGAACGTACCGCCGCGCAGGTCGTCGAGTGCCAGCGTGTTGTCCTTTGCCTTGATCGCCAGGTCGCGAATCTGTTGTTCGATCCCGGCAAATGACATCTGGTCCGCATCACGCAGGACCGGCACCACCAGCCCTTCAGCCGCACCGACGGCGATGCCGATGTCGAAGTAGTGCTTGAGCACCATCTCATCGCCGGAAATCTCGGCATTCAGCCGCGGGAACTCCCGCAACGCCGCAATCGTGGCCTTCACAAAAAACGACGAGAAGCCCAGGCCCACGCCATGACGATCCTTGAACGTCTGCTTCTGGCGCTCACGTAACGCCATCACGGCCGACATGTCCACCTCGTTGAACGTGGTGAGCATCGCCGCCGTCGCCTGCACTTCGACCAGACGCTTCGCGATCGTGGCCCGACGACGCGACATGCGTTCGCGAGACACACTTCGAGGTCCCGAGGTCCCGGAGGTCCCGGAGGTCCCGGAGTCCTTCCGCACGTCGTCACGGGTGACGCGGGGGCCGTCAGTCTTCACCGAGGCCAGGGGTACGTTCTTCTCACGAGCCTCCCGGCGAGCCGACGGCGTCGCCGGGACTTCAGGACCCTGGGACTTCGGGACCTCGGACTTCGGGACCTCGGACTTCGGGACCTCGGGACCGCGGGACTTCGAATCACCCGTGCCCTCCTCGATCGTCCCGAGCACTTCCCCGATCTTCACGTCCGCACCCTCCGCGTGGGCGATCGCGCCAAGCACGCCTGATTTCGAGGCGCTGACCTCGACATCGACCTTGTCGGTCTCGAGTTCGACGAGTGGTTCACCGACCGTGACCACGTCGCCGGTCTGCTTGAGCCAGCGACGCACGCGGGCATCGACCACGGACTCGCCCATCTCGGGCACGACGATCTTCACGGACATCAGCGTTTGCTCCCTTTTCTGGCCGGTGAAGTCCGGACCTCGGCCACGGTCCACACCTGGGCAATCAGACGATCCTGGTTCTGTGCATGGCGCGCGGCCGACCCTTCAGCCGGACTCGAACTGCGCGGCCGGGCGATCACCTGCAACGGCAGGTCGCCAATTAGTGACTGCAGTGGCGTGCGAATGAACTCCCAGGCGCCCATGTTCTCGGGTTCTTCCTGGACCCAGACCACTTCTTCGGCGCTCGTGTATCGCGCGAGTGTCTCGCGGATGGCGGCGTCCGGGACCGGGTACAACTGCTCCACGCGACAGATGGCCACGTCGAGATGGTCAGACCGCTTCGGGTGCGTCAACAAATCCACCGCCACTTTGCCGGTACAGAACACCACACGTCGCACCCGCTTCGCGCCCACGTCATCACTGCCCAGCTGCGGATCGTCGATGACCGGCATCCACCTGCCCTGTGCCAGGTCGTTGGGCGACGAGGCCACAAACGGGGATCGCAGCAGGCTCTTGGGCGTGAGAATCACGAGTGGGAGCGGATCGGAGGTCAACAACGCCGCCTGGCGCCGGAGCAGATGAAAATACTGCGCGGCGGTGGTGCAATTGGCAACTCGCATGTTGATGTCGGCGGCGAGCTGAAGAAACCGCTCGGGACGGGCACTGGCGTGGTCGGGACCCTGCCCTTCGTGTGCATGCGGCAGCAGGAACACCAGTGACGGCTCCTGGCCCCACTTGGCGCGCGCGGACAACACAAATTCGTCGAGCACCGTCTGCGCACCGTTGATGAAATCTCCGTACTGAGCTTCCCAGATCACGAGACGTTCCGGCGCCTGCACGTTGTAGCCGTATTCAAAACCGATGGCGGCGTTTTCGCTCAGCGGACTGTTGTGAATCTCGAACGACGCCCGCGCCTGCGGCAACTGCTGCAAGGGCACATGCAGATGGCCGTCGTTGGCGTCCGACAACATCGCGTGCCGGTGACTGAACGTACCGCGCCCGACATCTTCGCCGGTGAGTCGAATCGGCGTGCCGTCTTCAAGGATGGATGCCAGCGCGAGTTCCTCGGCGGCCGCCCACTCCAATGACCGCTCGGCGGGCGCCGCAAAGGCCTGCCGGCGCCTGTCGCGACCGCGCTCGAGTTTGCGATGCACCGTGAACCCCTCCGGTACGGTCAGCAACGCGTCGTTTAATCCCTTGAGGCGCGTCAGTGCCACTCCTGTTTTGGTTTGGCTCGCGGTCCCGGGTGCCGCAACCTCCGGTGTTGGCTCGATGTAGTGCTTCTCGGGATCAAGCGCGTCGTATTTCGCCTGCAGGGCGTCGAGCGTCGACTGCAGCCGCTCGGCCGCCGCCGCTCCCGTCAGCACCCCGCGTGCATCGAGTGCACGTGCCCACAACTCCCGGACGGTCGGGTGCGTATTGATCTTCCGATACATCACCGGCTGTGTGAACGCCGGTTCGTCTCCTTCGTTATGCCCGTACCTACGGTACCCCACGAGGTCGATCAACACGTCCCGCTTGAACGTCGAGCGATACGCAAACGCCAGGCGCGCAATCGCCACACACGCTTCCGGGTCATCCGCATTTACATGGAAGATCGGAATCTTGAATCCGCGCGCGATCCCACTCGCATACAACGTGCTGTAGGCGTCGTCGGGGCATGTGGTGAACCCGATCTGGTTGTTCGCGATGATGTGGATCGTGCCGCCCGTGGTGTACCCGTCGAGGCGATGCAGGTTCAGCGTCTCGGCCACGACGCCCTGACCGGGGAACGCGGCGTCTCCGTGAATCAGAATCGGGAGTACGGCGTCGGGATTAAAACGCGGCGGACCGGGCTTGTCGGCTTCGGTGCCGGCCGCTCGGGCCATCCCCACAAGCACGGGATCGATCGCTTCGAGATGACTGGGGTTGGGCGGCATTGACACGATGAGGTCGACTTCTTCGCCACCCGACACCGCGCGCGAGGCCCCGAGGTGGTACTTCACGTCGCCCGCCCACTGCAGGCCTTCGTTCTCGAGGGCGCTGCGGACGGGATCCTTGAACTCCGCAAGAATGTGTTCGTACGGCTTGCCCAGGACGTGGGCCATCACGTTCAGACGACCACGATGCGCCATGGCGATAAACGCCTGCCGCATGCCGGCCTCAGCCGCCTCGCTGATGACCTCATCCAGAATCGGCACCATCGTGTCGAGGCCTTCAATCGAAAACCGTGTCTTGCCAGGAAACGTCCGGTGCAGGAACCGCTCAAACCCTTCGACCTCGGTCAGCCGATTCAGCAGCGCCACGGGATCGATGGGATCGGCCGGCGCATGGTACCGGCACGACTCGACGGCTTCGCGCAGCCAGCGACGTTCCTCCGGCACAAAGATATGCGCGATGTCGTACCCGACCGTCCCGCAGTAAATGTCGCGGAGCTTGACGACGACGTCCCACATGGACACCAGTCCGTCGGAGGTGTGACCGTGCAGCAACGACGCCGGCATTGCACGCAGATCGGCTTCGGTGACGCCGTGGGTCTCGGGCTCCAGGGCTGGGTCGCCAAGCGGACGTCCACCCAACGGATCGATCTGCGCGGCCAGATGGCCGTAGCGGCGGATCGACTGAGCCAGATTGACGGCGCCCACCACCTTGTGAGGATCAAGTGGCGAGGTCCCGGGATTCGAGGTCGCGGGGTCCGTCGGGGTCCACCTCGCGAACAGATCGCGGGTCGCCTGGTCTACAGACGAGGGGTCGCGGCGGAAGGCATCGTAGCGTTCAAGGACGTAGCCCTCATTGACACCGCGGAAATCGTTCTTATCAAGCTTATCGATGGACATTTGGTCGAAATCGGCCCACCTGGGCGTCAGCCATCGATGGTATCACCGGGTTCGCGCGGGTCGAAGCTCCACCTTGCTCGGCAGGCTTCGCGAAGGATGCCGCAACAGATCCACCACCGTCTGCGCCACATCATCAGGCGTCAGCTTCCAGGAGTCGTCCTCAGATTTGCCCGTCGGCCCGCCAAAGTCGGTCGCGACCGAGCCGGGCATCACCACACTGACCCTGATGTTGTCCTGGCGCACTTCCAGCATGAGCGATTCGGTGAACGCGACCAGGCCCGCCTTGGAGGCGCAGTAGGCCGCGCCGTTGGCAAAGTAGTTACGCCCGGCCAGGCTCGCGATATTGATGATCCAGCCGCCGCCGGCCCGTCGGAGGTGGGGCAACGCCGCCCGTGTGCAATAAAACACGCCGGTGAGGTTGGTATCGAGGACGCGGTGCCAGTCGTCATCGGTGGTTTTTTCCACCTCGGAAAACGCACCGACTCCCGCGTTGTTGATGAGGGTGTTGAGCGATCCGAACTGTCGAACGGTCGCGTCAATCAACGCCTCAACGGCGGAACGGTTCCGCACATCCACCGCCTGTCCGGCGACCGCCTGCGGGTCTGGCACACCCTCGCTGAGCAACGCCACCGCCCCGTCCACACCGACCTGGTCGCGGCCGGTGATCATGACGTGCCCGCCTGCCGCAAGGAGTGCCTTCGCAATGGCAAACCCGATGCCTTTGGTCGCGCCGGTGACAATGGCTGTGTGCATGCCTGTACCATGGCACTTGTGCCGGAGTTTGTGAAGTCAACTTTGATACAGGCGTCGGTGGACACCGTCTTTGCCTTCCACGAACGCGCCGATGCGCTGGAGTTGTTGTCCCCGGCGTTTCCGCCCCTGACCGTGGTCAGCCGGACCGGTGGCATTCACACCGGTGCGCGGGTGGTGATTCGCATCGGACCGATCACCTGGGTCGCGTCGCATGTCGACTACCAGCGCAACGTGCTGTTTGTGGACCAACAGGTCAGCGGTCCGTTTGCACGGTGGATACATCGGCACGAATTTGCTGACGAACACGGGGCCTGCCGGTTGACCGACCGCGTCTCGTTCGCCCTGCCTGGTGGCCCGGTCGTCAACACGGCCCTCGGTTGGGCCGTGCGGATCGGCCTCCGGCAGATGTTCGCGCATCGGCATGTCGTGACCCGGAAACACTGTGAACCGGGATGACCCGTGCGGTATCCTTCCGGAATGCTGCGTCAATATGCCGTCGGTGGGCTGGTGTTGTCTGTGCTCGTGCTGCTCCCGGGCCTCTTCCTGCCGGTCATCACCGTCCGCGGCACTCTCTCACCTGAAGGGCTCGCCGCACTCACACCACAACTGCTCGAACAGGGTCTGACTGACGATGGCGTCAAGGCATTGCGGCCGCTGATCAACCCGGCGTTGTTGCCGCTGATGGACATGTCCCCGGGCGGACTGAAGGGGGCACTGGTCGGCAACCTGGGCAAACAGCTCGGCGCACAGTTGCAGGGGGCCGAACCGATCGAGGTCTATCATCAGACCCGAAGCATTGTGGGCTCGGTGCAACACCTGTATGCCGTCAACAGCCATGTGGCAGCGACGCTCATCCTGTTGTTCAGCGTGGTGGTGCCGCTGGTGAAGGCCTCGTTGGCCATCTGGGCGGTGCGGCACCGCGATGAGGCCGTGCAGCGACGCACGTTGTCGTGGGTGGAGGCCATTGCGAAATGGTCCATGGCCGACGTCTTTGCCGTGGCGTTGTTCATCACCTATCTGGCGGCCCAGGCCAGCCAGATGCCGGTGGACCCGAACGGGCCTCCGCCGATTGTGACGTTCCAGGCGGACTTTGGACCAGGGTTCTACTGGTTCGCCGCGTATTGTGTCTTTTCCCTGGCCGTGCAGCAGGGCATTTCGCGCTGGCTTGCCGTCGCTCGCACACGTAGTGTGTAGCAGTCGATTCACAGGAGCATCGCGATGAAAAATAATCCCGTCGGCTGGTTCGAGATTTACGTGCAGGACATGAATCGCGCCAAAGCATTTTACGAGACCGTGCTGGGCTCCACACTGACCTCACTCTCGGTCGACGTCGAGATGTGGGCGTTCCCGGGAGACATGATCTCCACAGGGACATCTGGTGCGCTGATCAAGGTCCCCGGTGTGTCGTCTGGTGGCAACAGCGTGATGATTTATTTCACCTGTGAGGACTGCAGCCTCGAGGGCAGCCGCGTTGCGGCGGCCGGCGGCACGATGCACCGGGAGAAGATGTCGATCGGCGAATACGGATTTGTCGTGCTGGCCGTGGACACCGAAGGCAACATGTTCGGTCTGCACTCCCTGGTCTGACGCCGTCCACGGCGCCCAGGGATCAGATCAATCGCGCGCGAATTTCCGGCGGGGGAATGTCGCAGGCGTTCGAGCGACCGGCCAGGCGCATCCTGATGGCGGCCACCACACGATAGGCGGCGTCACGAATCGGCACCGGCACCCACAAAAAGACACGCGCCCAGGACCAGGGCGCACCGAGTCGCGCGGCGATGCGAAGCGTCGCGGTCGAACGGAGATACACCTGACCGTCTTCGATCAGGATGATGCTGCGTGCGGTCTCTCGGGTCACGCCGTAGGGCGCCAGGAGCGCAGCGGCTTCTGGCGTTTGTGACGCACCGAAGCGGAAGTAGGCGTGAGGGTCGCGCGTGGCGATAAACACGACCGCGCGTTCACAAAATGCACAGGTGCCGTCGAAGAGCACGATGCCGTGGCGGTCCATGATCGTCAGTGTACGTCACCGCCGTACGATTCGGCCGTCTTTCATCACGAGGGTCACTTGGCGCAGCGCGGCAATGGACTGCGACGGATCGCCCTGCACGACAAGCAGATCGGGGGTGAACACGCCCACATCGGAACCACTCGCGATCGTGACACCCGCCGCGAGTGCGGCCTGAAAACTCTCCCGTTTGCGACGAATGTTTGCCGGCTCCGGATCGGTCCCCTTCTTCCAGCCGCCATATTGCGTGGTCGCATCGCCCGCGGCGAGTGTCGGACACAACGCGACACCATGCGCCGCCATCAATCGGAAGTTCTCGGGCGTGCTCGCATGCACCACCACCGGCCGACCACTGCTTCGCGCCGTGTCGACAATCAGACGCAGTTCATCGATCGAATACGTCGGTTGTGCCTCACCGCGTGGTCCCCACCGGTAGTCGCCGTACACCTTGATCCAATCGGCGCCTTTGCCGATCTGTTCGCGCACGGCCTTGATCAGCGCATCGACACCATCGGCCTCCTGCGCACCCTGCGGAATGGACCACTCTGGGGCAAATCCCTTTGGCGCATAACTCCCGGTCGCAATCAGCGCCCGTGTCGCGATGAGCAGACGCGGCCCGGGAATGATGCCCTGCGCGACGTCGTGTTTGTGTGTGTCGTCGTGCTGGCGCAGCAGGTCCTTGCCGTAGTCGTTGCCGTTGGGCGTCTCGGGATGGGCAGAGCGTAGCAGGATCCGCCGTCCGGTGTTAGTCTGCCGCCATGGGGGGAAGAATGACAGGTCGTCTGGTCGTTGCGCTCGTGATCGCCTGGTCGTCTGGGTGCGGCGGGCACACGTCTGCTGGCGTCACCACGCACACCTTTCACAGCGCCGCACTCGATCGCGAAATGACGTATCGCATCTTCATGCCGACGTCGTCCGCCACGGCACCGGTGCCCGTTGTGTACCTGCTGCACGGGTACGGTGGTGATGCGGCGGATTGGTTTACGCATTCACGCGCGGCCGAGCTCGCTGACCGTTTGGGTCTGGCGGTCGTAACGCCCGACGGCGGTGACTCCTGGTATGTCAACTCCCCTTCAGGTCGGTGGGCTGACTACATCGTCACCGACCTGGTTCGAGAGGTGGAGGGGCGATTTGCCGTGCGCAGGAGCCGGCAGGGACGTGTCGTTGCCGGGTTGTCGATGGGCGGCTTTGGCGCGATGAATCTTGCAATGCGCCACCCGGACGTGTTTGCCATCGCGGCCAGTATGAGCGGAGCGCTTGACACCATGCGGGCGACCAGCGTCTTCGCACCGGAGGCTGCACAACCCGAGCTGGCCGCGCGGCTGGGACCTGCCAATGGTCCGACGCGCCGAGACAACGATGTCTACCAACTCGCAGCCACGGTGCCTGTGACCGCGCTTCCGTATCTGTATCTCGATTGCGGGGCGAGTGACCCGTGGATCGGCATCAACCGCGAATTCGCGCAGCTGCTCGCGGCACGGGGGATTGCGCACGAGTTCCACGAGGCGCCAGGCGATCACGATTTTCACTACTGGGATCGTCAGATCGAAGTCGTGCTCACCCTGGCCGCGAAGCGCCTGCGGTAGCGACGCCCCCTCAGCGAACGACGAATGGCACCAGACGAGTGACCGGGCTGCAACACGCGCAGCTGATCGAGTCCAATGGCGGTATCGATCAGCTCGCCGTGAAATCCCAGCACGAGCGGACTCACCTGCAGTCGTTCGTCGCGGTAGTCCGGCACGTCCAACTTGATGTGTGCGGTGCCTGTCCGGCCAGGTGCACTGAGGGTTTCGCCCACTTCCCATCGTCTTGATGACCTTGTCGAGCACCGCGAGCATGTCCCGAAGCGATGCGGCGTGACCAAACGCTTCGCGCACGTTGTTCGCGGCGGTAATCAGCCGGGTGGGATCGTTGGTGAAGTCCTGTCCAAGATCGGACTGGCGCACAGGTGAGGGCCACCTGGTCGTCTTGGGAAAAGACACCGATCAGGGCCGACAGCGTTCGCTTGATCCACACAAGGTCCTCAGCGACGAGCGCCGAGTCGTCGACCACGATCGTGAACGCACGGCTGTTACGCGGAGTCGAGGTCTTGGTCGCGATATCAGATCCGGGCGGCAGTTTGGCACTCAGGTCGATTGGCCGATCGCCCACAGGTACAGACACATGGACGAAGTCGGTAATTGCCTGCGGTCATGAAGGGCGCAGTATACGCGGGGGCTGAAGTGTCCGTTAATAGACGGCGTCGACGACGCCGAGTTCCGGTATGTTGATGGTGATGGACGGTCTGCGGTCGTATCGGCGCAACGCGGTACACGTGCGCAAGGCGCTTGAACTGCTGCAGCAGGAATCGGGCAAGGTCGGGGTTGACCGCGGCTACTCGCAAGACACGGGCCTGATGGAGCGGTACAAACGCCTGTCCATTCCTGTCCGCCGTGCCCTCAACGCCGCTGATCGCGCCTCGTTTGAGCAGGCATTTTCGACCATCACCGTCGCCCCCAACGTTGACCCCTCCCAACTCGCCATCGTCACGCGCTCCTGGCAGACCTTCCAGCAGGAATGTGATTCCACGGTCGGCTTTGGTGGCAGCAAGGTTCCGCGCCGGCAGGTGCTGCAGGATTGGCTCGGCGCCGCGGCGTTTTACGACACCCTCGATCGGGACAAGGCGTACGACCGCCTGATTGATCAGTGGGGCACGGCTGCCGAGGGCATGGGCGCGCAGCTCACCGAGCAGGCCGCCGAGGTCATCGTTGAACTCGATGCGCTGGCCGCCGCCGTTCTAGGCGAGCCCGTCATTCTTCCGCCCCCACCC
>CAYZLT010000076.1:0-12628 GCA_964479175.1 uncultured Solibacteraceae bacterium
TCCCTGAATAGCTGCTCGGATTCCGCCAGCCACTGCGCGGGAGAGCCCGTCGCTCGGCGCCCCGGTCTGGTCTTGGGTCGGGCCTTGGGTCGGGTGTGGGGGGCGACCATCGCGGTCATTATAGGCGACAGGACTCCATGAGACTCACCTGACCGGCGCCCCTCCGCGCCAGTTGAGCAGCACCGTGATGGGCGTGGTCACCGTCGTGTCCTGTGCGAGGTTGAGCAGGAAGCGGCCTTGCCGATCGACCAGGTAGCCGGGAGCTGCGTTGCGCGGGACGAGTCGCACCGGAAATAACCTGAACGGCGGGCCAACCGCGAACGCCGTGGCGGTGGTTCGCACGACGGCCGCCATCATGTGCTCCTCAGACACGAAGTAGAGCTCCTGTTGATTGAAATTCCAACGCGGAGAGTGACCACGTTCCGACACTTGCCACTGGTTCCTGGCCACGGGTAACGCCTTCACGACGATGCGCGAGATGCCGGTGGAATCGACGGACGAGTACGCGACTCAGCGTCCGTCTGGCGACAGCACGCCCCGGCCTTCTCTTGCCGGTGTCGTCGCGATAGGAATTGGTGTCCGATCAGTTCCCGTCAGCGGCAACGCCAACAGGTCGCCGTCATTGGCGCCGTTGGCCGCTCTTGCGTGAATATCGAAGTCGTTGGTGCGCGCCTCGAAGGCGATCATCAGATTGTCCCGCGACCAGGCCGGGAACCCGTCGATGCGGGCGTCAAACGTCAATCGCGTCATCCCCTTCAGGCCCAGGTCGCTGACGTAGATATCCCGGTTGTTATTCAGCGTCCGGTCCACCGCCAGACGTGTTCCATTAAATGAAATGTCGATGTCCTGGACGAGAGGTCCTCGCCCTCGACCAGTTCCATGACGAGGGCGCGAAAAACGACCTCTGGGGTCGTTCCGACCTCTGAGGTCTTCTCGGTGAGTCCGTAGATGGACGCGATGTTCGGATGGTTCAGCGCCGCAAGCGTCTTGGCCTCGCGTGAGAAGCGCATCAGCCGGTCCGGATCGGCGGCAAAAGACTCTGGCAGGATTTTCAGCGCGACATCACGGTCGAGCTGGGTGTCGCGCGCGCGATACACCTCACCCATGCCGCCGGCGCCCAGCAGCGACAGAACTTCGTAGGGGCCGACTCTCGCGCCGATAGGCAGGGCCATGGATGCGCGGCGATTATAGCCGCATCAGCGTTGCTGAATGCGGACGTAGTCGACGGCGGCGGCCAGGCGTCGCCCGTCGCCACCACCCAGATCCGCCGGACGGGTCTCGCGACCGAAATTCAGGGTGACGTGGTTGATGCCGGCGCGCCACAGATGAGCCTCGGTCGGCACCTCGATGCGCGCCCAGCCACTCTCGAGAAATACGGGAGGGAGGGAATGTCCATTCACCACGAACGAGAGCGTCTGCGGCGCCAGGCCGTCTGCTTCAAACGGACGAAGTTGCGATTGGATTAACAGCGGTGCCGTGTGGGCCAGGGGCAACACCAGGGTCGCGGTCCCTTCCGTCCACCGGAAGGTGATCTCGCCGTCACGCTCCACACCGTGCCATCCAGTGCCGATAAAGTCCGTGTCACTCGTGCCGATGTCGACGCGGCCGTACGGTCTGGACGGGTCGCCCAGAAATCTGTTCGGGCGCAGCAAATCAAAGCGATCAGGCGTCACACCATTGCTGATCGCCCACAGCGCATTGGCGGGGAATGACGGCACGTGACCGACCCATCCATGCGCGACGGTCGCTTGTGACGCCGCCAGGTCGCCAAAGGACACGATCTGACCAATGCGATACGCGCCTGACCGCGCCACGGCCATCAACGTGATGTTCCACACCACGAGCACTGCAACCACCGCTGCGGCGGTCAGCGCGGGGCGCCTGCGCACCCAGTCGGTCATCGACGCAAACAGCACCGCGCAGCCGCACACCAGAAACGGAATCAGACTGTCGAACCGTCGTCCGCCGTAACTGGCGCCCGCCCACCAGTCTTCGACGGCGCCGTTGGTCCACGTCATCAGCACCAACGTGATCAGACCCATGGCGGCAATGGCGCGATTCTTCCGCCAGACAAACACGAGCCCGATGGCCCCGACGTACGCCGCAGGCGACGTTGCAAAGAGGCCGCTGCGTGAGGACCACAACACATCCACCCATTGCGCATTCCGCCAGAGCAGGCGAGGGCTGACGGGCGGCTGCGTGATCCACTCGCCGTAGAGTGCATGCCACGTCCACAGCTGCGGCCAGGTCCCGACAAAGACGCCGGCCGCAAAGGCCACCGCCAGGCGGGGGCTCATCAGCAGGCCCGCCGCCGGCAGCAGGAGCACGATCGCGTTTTGCCAGCGCATGATGACCATGACACCGCCGATCAGGCCGAGCAGCGCCCAGGTCTGCCACCGTGCGGACGACCGGTGTCTGACCCACGCGAGCGTAAACGCCGCGACCGAGGCCATCGACACCGAGTGGCTCATCGTCGGTTCCCGCACGAGGTACCACAGCACGAAGGACCCACCGCCAATTGCGCAGACGGCAAGTGTGGCCGCCGACGCACCCGCGACCGTTCGGGCGATGCGATACGACCACCACAATCCGAGCAGGCCATAAAACAGACCGGCAAGGCACACGGCCTGTCGATAGGGGAATGACGTGCCGTCGGTTCGCACGTCCACTCCTTGTCCGGCCAGCGCCGTCGCGGCAATATGTCCGGCGCCGAAGAACGGCATCCACGCGATCGCCGGGCCGATGGCCCAGGCACTCTGCGCGTATCCCGTCACCGTGGGCTCGAGCAGGAACTGATGTTGCGGATCATCGATCCCAAGCAGCGCGTAGTCGTTGGTGAGGTTGAGGTCGCGATCGAACCAGATCGATCGGGTAAACGCGTAGTAGTAGAACCCGTCGCTCTGCAGGCGGGCGCCGAGCTGCAGTTGTGCGGCGATGCCGGCGACACACAGTGACAGCAGGACGGCCGAGACGCGCGTGCGCCTGCGCGCCACAGCGGTCGCGCTCAGCACCATCACGGCGCCGATCACGGTCACCAGCGCCGCCCACCACGGTGAGAGCTCAGCCTGCCCGGTGACCCACTCAACGGGCGAGCGTCGTGTCAATTGGCGCACGACGCCGTCGATGAGGCCCGTGAGGCACAAAACCCACCCGGCCCACGCCAGGACGCGCGCCTTCATCGGATCGTCACCCTGACCACATCCACGGCCGCAGCGAGCGCGCGCGTGTCCCCACCCAATCCCACACTCGCGGGCGTTGTGGCCTGTGCAAACTCCAGTCGCACACGATTGAGCCCCGTGCGCCACACGTCTGCCGGAGTGTCAAATGTCACCACCTGCCACTCGGAGCCCACGGTGAAGGGGCCGAAGGCGGCGTCACCAATGTGCACCGTGAGTTGCTGGGGCGGTGCACCAGGGAAGTGGAACGCACGCGCACGCACCTGGACCTCCAGGGGGGCCGTGCGCGCCAGCGGCACCAGCATGTCCGCGTGACGAGTGGCCCATCGGAACGAGCTCACGTCGTCCTGCTCTGCGACAAACCACCCCTCGCCAATCAGCAGCGCATCGTCGGTGCCGATATCCACCCGGCCGGTTGGCTGCAGCGGATCACCAAGAAACAGCGCGGGGCCGAGCTGATCGTACGCCGCAGGCGACACACCGTTGCGCACGGCGAACCAGAGGTTGACTGGCGCCGAAAACGGGTGACCGATCCACTCGTGCCAGATCCGCGCCTGCGATCCACTGACCTGGCCGAACGGAATCGCCTCGCCGAGTCGCACGATCCCTCGCTGCGCGGCAGCCATGAGTGTGAGATTCCAGGCGACCAACAGCGCGGCTGCGCCGCCGACGATCCACTGGGGGCGCAGGGCGATCCACCGGCGCAGCACATCGAGCGACGCCGCCAGGCCGATGGTCGCGATCGGGATGATGCCATCGAATCGACGACCGCCGAACCCGTCCGATCCCCACCAGTCCTGGACGGACGCATTAAACCAGATCATCGTCGCGGTGGCGAGACACAGCGCCAGGCCGACAGCGACGTTCCTGCGTGTGAACCCGATGAGTCCCAACAAGCTCACGTACAGGATCGGCGTCATCGCCAACAGACCGTTCCGTGAGGAGAACAACGTGAGCACCACTTGGGGATCGGTCAGGCGGATCTTTGGCCCCACCGGAGACACGGCGAGATAGGACCCGTAGATGGCCTTCCACGCCAGCATCTGCGGCAGGAAGGTCAGACTCGCCACCAGGGTGAACAGAGCACCACCGATGAGCACCTCACGCACGTGCGCACGATCGCCGGTACGGGCGCCGCGCCACAGGGCGACGGCCGCGTCACACGCGGGCACCAGCGCAAACAAGGCGTTCTGCCAGCGCAGCAGCGTCATCAGGCCGGCAATCAACCCGAGGATCATCCACCCGGCATACGTGCGCGACCCTCGCGTCGTGATCCAATACAGCAGGAACCCCGCCACGGCCGCCATCGACGGCGCATGGGTCATCGTGGGCTCGACGAGCGTGTACCACAACATGAACGAACCGCCGGCCATGAGGGCGACGGCCGTCGAGGCCAGTCGTGTGCTGAACCAGTGTTCGCACAGTCGGAGTGTCAGCCACCAGCCGAGCAGCGCATACACCAGCCCCGCAATGACGATCGATTGGCGATACGGATACGACGATCCGTCGGTCGCCACCTCCCGACCCTGCGCGGCCAACTGTGACGCCACGATGTGGCCCGTGGCGAAAAACGGTGACCAGACGATGGCGGGCCCAACTGTCCAGGCGGAGTGTGCGTACCCGGTGATTGTGGGTTCAAAGAGGTGTGGCTTGTCGCCCAGGCCCAGCATCCGGTAGTCATTGGCCAGCGAGACGTCACGGTCAAACGTGATGGATCGGAGATAGGCGTAGTAATAAAACGCGTCGCTTTGCAATCGCGCACCAAATTGCAGTTGCGCCGCCAGACCACACGCCAGCGCGGTGCCAAAGACTAGGCCACGCAGACGATCGCGACGAACGGTCAGGCCAATGAGGGCAGCGACCAGGCCGATCAGCACGAGAGACCACGGAGACTCGGGCAGCCACGTCAGCAGTCGGGTGCGCGACAACTGGCGCGTCACCACCTCCAGCGTGATCGCGCCAAGCACTACCCACGCGAACCCGCGAACGGCGCGCGCGATCATTCGAGCGAAGGAACCCGATAGATGCGCAGCTCGGGTCCGGGGTGGTCAGCGGAGGGCATGAAGGTGATCAGGTGTTCGGTGCGTCTGAACAATTCTCTGTATGCGACCAACGCGGCCTGCTCCGGCGGCACATCATAAAACGCGGCCTTGAACGAGAGCGATGAGGCGATCAGGTAGTTAACCCCCTCCCGCTGATAGTGCTCAACGTCGTGTGTAATCAGTCGCCGCGGATACTCAATCGTGTAGCGGTTCACCGGCAACAGAACCTCACGCGTTTCGTTTGCGATCCGGGATCCTGCGGGGAGATTCTCGAGAATCCAGCGGTAGGCCTGTTCGTTGGTGCTGACCATCGAGGCGGTCCGCAGCCAGCCCACCGCATTGATTGTGGGCGTCGCCCCGAGGATCAGCACCAGCACCACGGCGGTCGCCGTCGCCAGGTGCGGCACAGGCCAGCGACGCCCGATCTGTTGAGCGAGCCACACGACGGCCCCCGCCGCGAGGATGCACAGGAACGGCAGCATCGGGAGGAGGTAGCGACCCCACACCAACCGTTGGCCGGAAATCATGTAGAAGTAGACGAGAGAAAAGAAAGCGGCCAGTGCCCACGTCGTCGTTGCCGCGGTGCGAGGAGCGGTGATCAGGGCCCGACCCGCGAGCACGACCCCCGCGACGGCTGCGACAAGCGCCGGAATCGAGAAATTGTTGCGCAGATGTTTGGTGTAGGTCAGCCATGCCGGTTCCGGTCGGGCTGGACCATCGGCGTACATGTTGGCGAGATACGCAAACGCGTTCAGGAATTCCGGCAGGGCGATCACCGTGTAGGGAGAGCAGACCAGAAATGTCAGGCCGGCGATCCCCGACGTGAGTGTCATCGCCCGCACACGCCACCACCAGGCCCCCGACGTCAACAGCAACGCGAGCGCCGGCAGCAACATGGCAACGCCACCGTTGTATTTTGTCGCCGCCGCTGCGCCAACGGCCATGCCCACCAGTACCCAGTCACGCACCTGTCGCCGTTCACAGGCGCGGACGGTGAACAACGCGGCCAACATGATGAAGAACGTCATCGGCACGTCCGTGAGGACGAAGTGCGACTCCCGCACATGTTGTGACTGCACCGCAAACAACGCAGCCGCGACCAGGCCCGTAGCCGGGGAGATCCGACGTGCCGTGAAGTAGACCAGCGCGATCGTGGCGGTGCCGAGCGTGGCGGTGACCGCGCGACCCCACAGGTAGAACTCCGCAGGTGGCGCCTCACTCAGGTTCGCCCAAAGGCCACCAATGCTGCCGACGACAAATCGCACGCAGGCGACAAAAAATTGCAGGTAGATGTACAGCCCTGGATAGTCGAAGAAGTGGGGATGGAGGTCGCCGGTGTTCATCATCCGCACCGCACGTTCCATGATCTCGGGTTCGTCGATTCCCAGCGCGAAGGGAATCCCCTGCCCGAGCGCCGTGAATCGCAACACGGCACCGAGCGCAAGAATCAGGAACAGCGCGGCCAGATGCCAGCGTGTGGGCGCGTTGGACATCAACTGGTGATTGTACGGCGATATACGTCGAGAAGTGTGTCGGCAAGCACCGGCCAGGCGAACCGGGTCTCGACCAGTCGCCGCCCCGCCTGGCCAAACGTGATCAGGCGTCGGGCATCTGTGGATGCCTCGGTGATCGCCGCGGCGAGGCCGTCGACGTCCTCCACGTCCACGAGCCATCCGGTGACCCCCGGCAGGACCTTGTCGGGCAGCCCGCCCGCCCGCGTGGCGATCACCGGGCGACGATGGGCCATGGCCTCAAGGGTGACAAGCGAGCTGCCTTCATAACGCGAGGGGTGGACAAAGATGGTCGCGGCCTCGTACCACGCATGCAGGTCGACATCGGAGACACGCCCGGCAAAGACGACGTGTGAGGAGACGCCGGACGCTTCGACGAGGGACTGCAGGGGCTGCCTGTAGGGGCCGGTGCCGGCAATGACCCAGCGCCAGCCACGTGCGGCCAGCGCGCTGCCTGGCGTCGTCGCCTTCGCGAGCGCACGGGCCAGCAGGTCAAAACCCTTGTTGTGCTCCAGGCGACCCACGCTCAGAAACACGGTTTCTCCCGCGCCGAACCCGTGGCGCTGTCGCAGGAGTTGGCCATCGGCCGCGGCGGCGGTCGCCCCGAGCTCCACCAGATCCAGGCCGTTGGGAATGGTGACCATCTGCCCATCGCGCGGCGCCAGGTGACGGCGGACGACGGGTTCAAGGGCGTGGTCGGTCGCGATGATCACCGCCGCGTTGCGCGCACACGCCCGGACGGCGGCACGCAGGGGTGCATATCCCACGCGTTTGAGAGCCGGCAATTGGTCGGCACTCGCGCCAAATTCTTCAAGGCCCTGCGGGTTGAGCACGAGCGGTGGGTCGGTGCGGCGACGACCCAGCGCATACCCCAGCGCACTCGCGCCGAACGCGTGCACGATGTCCACCTGACCCGCGCGAGCCATGGCCAGTGCCACACGACCGGCCCGCCATCCAAAGAGCGGATAGGCGGTGCTGCGATCCAGGATCGTGGTGCCGCGGCGATTGGCCATCGGAAACGTCACGTACGGCACGTGGCGCAGGTGGATGCGCGGCGACGCAAACGGGTCGGTCGAACTGGTGCGACGCACACTCGACGGTGGTGGCGAAATCAGCGTGATCTCCACGTCGCGTGCCGCAAGGTGCCGGACGAGATCGTAGACCGACCGCTCAAGTCCCCCGTCTCCATGGAGCGGCCGCGCGGCTCTGGCGATCACCGCCACTCGCAGGATCGGCGGAGTCACGATTGCAGCACCTGTCGGTAGAGGGCGTCCACACGGGCGGCGATGTGTGCTGCCTCGAAGTGGGTGCGCACGTGGGCGGCCGCCGCCGCGCCGAGTCGCTGTCGGAGTGCGGAGTCTCCGGCCAGGTGTGCCAGGTCGCGCGCGAACGCGTCCGGCGAGTCGGCCACAAGTCCCGTCGTGTTGTGCTGCAGGATGTCGCGGGTGCCGCCGGTGTCCATCGCCGCGGTGGGCAGGCCGAGCGCCGACGCCTCGATCAGCACGCGACTGAGTGACTCGGGCCCGTACGACGGAAACGCCAGCATCGTCGCGCGCCGCATGAGATCGAGCACCTCCGCGCGGTCCCGCCAGCCGAGCCAGCGCACCACACGACCGCGCCGGACCGCGTCGGCCTCCAGCGTGGCGCGCAGCGGACCGTCTCCCACCACGACCAGCGGCCAGGTGATCTGTGCGGCATCAAGCGCGGGCAGAAGGAATTGCACACCCTTGTTGGTGGCCAATTTGCCTGCAAACAATACAAAGGGGTCGGCGTCGTCGCGCGTGTGCCCTGCCAGATCAGTCATGTTGACCGGGTTGGGAATGGTCGAGACCCTGGTGCGGTCGAGTTCGGGTGCTCGCGCGAGCAGATCAGCCGTGATGACGGAACTGACACCGATGACGGCGTTGGCCTGGGCCAGCGTGCGACGTTTGGTCGACAGGTTGTGCCGCATATAGGGGATGAGGCCCCAGGCGAGCGGGCCGAGCGCTCCGGCGCGGTTGCTCGAACAGGTGCGCATGTGGCCGACCGTGCACGACGGGCAGAGGCCCGGCGCTGTCGCGTCGATGATCAAGTCCGACCAATAACACACCGGCCAGTAGTCACGGATCGTGGCGACGACCGGAATGCCCACACGCTGGGCTGCCCGGACAGACGGGACGGTAGTCATCACGTGTTGTGCATGAATGAGATCCACCGGCGCAGAGGCGCAACGTTTTACGAGCATGTCGGTGAGTTGTGCCCAGAGACGCTCGTTCTTCAGCACGTTGCGCACGGCTGGAATATTCGGCACGCGCACCCGGAACCGTGTCACTGGGATTCCCTCGTAGTGCGCCTCAGTAATCCCTGTGGCATCGCCCGCCGAGGCATGCACCACCGAAACGGTGTGGCCGAGGGCCCGGAGCTGGCGCGCCAGTTCAAACGTGCTCCATCCTGATCCGCCTGAACCCGGCGGGAAGGAGTCGGTGACCAGCAGGACGTGCAGGGGGGCCGCCATTCAGTGTCGCGTCAGGATCTGCAGGCGCGCGTCGACCTGCTCACAGTGGGCGCGCCAGGAATAGTGTGCGACGGCGCGCGCACGGGCGGATCGACCGAGTCGCGCACGCAACGCGTCGTCGGTGAGCCGCACCAGGGCCGCGTCGAGGGTGCGCGGATCGGCCGGATCGTACAACACGCCCTGTTCGTTGTCGCCGACCAGGTGCGCGATGCGCGGCAGGCTCGGCGCCACCACGGGCAGCCCCGAGGACATGTATTCGAAGATCTTGAGTGGCGACCAATAAAACCCGAGCGTCAGCGGTTTATGTTTGCCCGGGTCAAAGGGTGCGACACCGATGTCGGCGGCGGCCAGACACTGCGGAAGATCGGCGTGTGGCACCGCGCCGGTGAACGTCACGCCGGGGACATCCCGCGCAGCGCGTTCGGCGTTCTCGCGTTCCGGTCCGTCGCCGATAAACACCGCGCCGAGTCGATGTTCACCCTGCGCGTGCAGGCGCGCGAGTGAGGCGGACAATTGCACCACGCCATGCCAGGAGCGAAAGGCACCCGCAAACACACAGAGTACGCGGTTGGGGTCCCGTGTGAAGGGCAGCGGTCCTTTGGCCTCCGGAGTGAAGTGATCAACATCGGCCCCCCACTCAGCTTCGAGGACCTTCGATTTATCGATCCACTCTGGCAGGATGCCGCGGGTCGGCGTAATGAACAGGTCGGTCTCGCGGCACAACGCGTCCCGCCAGCGGCGCATGGGCTCAAAAAGCAACGCGCGATCAATCCGACTCTTCGTGGAGCCCGGGTAATCGATGATTGGCGCGTTGACTTCCAGAACCGATGGAATGCCCAGGCGCCGTGCGGCCCGAATGCCCTCACCGCCGAAGTTGTAATACCGCTCCATGATCACGTCGGCACTGACGCGCCTGGCAAGGTCGGCCACGGCGCCGACACGGGTCCATCGCAGCACGGCCTGTCCAAACGGTGGTGCCATCACATGCCAGTGCACCGGATTGTGATCAGGCCCGGTCGGCCACGGTCCTCCTTGATCAACGAGTACGTGCACCTGGTAACCACGCGCGGCCAGGCCCTCGGCCACCGCCTGCACATGGACGGACCCGCCCAGCGTGCCCGGGACGCGTTGATCGAGCGCGGCATACACGATGGTCACGAGGGGGCCACCACCGATGATCGTTTGCGCAGCCGCGCAAAAAAGGGCCCGGACTTCAGCCGGCCAAACGCGAGCACATCGAGATACATCACGGCGGACACACCGCGCAGGGCCCAGTACAACGCGCCGCCTTTGCGCAGGAGCGCCTTCGCATCCTTGCGCGCGGCACGCACCGCGTCCCCATCCACCGGCGTGTGTCCAGGCGACTGGCGACGACCGGCCCTTTGTGTCATGAACCGTTCCGCCATCCGCATGAGGATGTTCTCGACCAACGCGCCGATGATCGGCGTGTAGTAGGTGATGCGATCCACCTCAAACCCGCAGGCGGCGGCCACACGATGCAGATCGTCGTGATCGGTGATCGGATTGAGGTGATCGGACTTGCGCAGGCGCTCCGTGCGCAGATCGAGCAGGCCGAGATGTTCCAGGCCGTGCGCGAGGCGATTGACCAGCCGCACCCCAATCGCGATGGGGCCGTTTTTCCGGACGTGGGTGTAGACAAACAGTGCGCCGCCGGGCACCAGCACCCGATTGGCTTCGCGCAACATGTCGTGCAGCGCCGCCGGAGACAGATGTTCGAGCACGTCCAGTGACCACGCTTTGGTGAAGACCGCGTCTTCGATCGGCAGTCGACGAAGGTCACCCAGGAGCAGGTCCGTGCCGTCCAGCGCTTCGCGCGAAAAAAATGGGCTGATGTCCACGCCCGTCATGGCGGCACCGGTGTCGCGATTCCACAACATCGCGCGCCCGCTGCCGCACCCGAGATCCACGACGCGGTCCTGCGGGTTGAGATCCAGGAACGCGCGGAGGCGGTCGTTGCGAATTTTCGATCCCAGGAGCGGCGGCGCTACCGTCTCGTGACGCGCATCAATATGCAGCGCCTCGTCGAGGTATTTGGTTTGTTCCTCAAACGCGGCAAGCGGACGCAGATCCAGATAGCCGCGCGCCCCATCAAAGACTCGCCGGCACGACGGACAGGTCGCGCCGACACCGTCCGGCACCAGATGCGTCTGACATTCCGGGCACCGGATGACCGCAAAAATCGCCTGGGAGATCATCGACGCACCGCCGCGGTCAGCGCAGGCTCAAGGCGCTCCGCCCGTCGCCGCCACGAATAGTCCGGTGCCAGCGCACGCGCCGCTGTGCCGAGCCGTTCGCGCAGGGGACGGTCCCCCGCCAAGCGCGTCAATGCCGCAGCCAAAGCCTGGGCGTCGCCAGCCGGCACCAACACCGCCGTGTCCTCATCGGTCAGCACCTCCCGGATGGACGGCAGGTCCGAGGCGACGATGGCACGAGCGCGAGTGAGGTATTCAAAAAGTTTCAACGGGGAAGTGTAACGGTCAGAGATGGCACTGTGGGTATTGGGCAACACAAGAATGTCCGCCGCGTTGAGTGTGACCGCGACCTTGGTGGGTTCCAGCAACCCGGTGATCGTGACGCGATCAGACAGGCCGAGTGTCGTCACAAGCGCCTGCACACGCGCCAGGTCGGCTTCTCCCGGATGCCCACCGACGATGAGTCCGTGCACGTCAGCCGTGTGCGCGAGCGCCTGGACGAACACGTCAATACCCTTCCACGGATACAGATGCCCGGCATACGCGGCCACCACGGGTCTATCCGTCTCATCGGTCGGCCTCACCGGTCCTGGTGCGGACACCACGGTGCCGTCGGGGACCACAAACACGCGATCGCGAGGTCCGTATCGTGCCGTGAGGTCGTCAGCCAGCGCCTGCGTGATGGTCACGTAGGCGTCGGCCGACCGCCAGACGATGGCCTCGCGGCGATCGAGACGTCGCAACTTCGAGAGGCTCGGTGTCAGGTCCGGGCGCCCCAGCAGACGCGGCATCTCCGCGCTGACGATGGGCGCGATGCCGTGCGACTCGTAGACCAGTCCGGGGCGGCGGCCCGCAGGAAGTCTCGAGATCAGTGCGGCCAGGCCCAGGTCCCGTGTGAACACCACATCGAACGACCCGGACAGGGCACGTCGAAGGCCCTCCCACAACATTCGGGCACGACGCAGTGGGGTGGCGCCCGCTGTGGGAATCGCGTGAATGTGCAGCAACGGGCTGGGCTCGAGCCCGTAGAACGTACACGCCTCTCGCGCCGGCGTCGCCGTGTCCGGCCGCACCAGCAGCGTCACCTCATGGCCACCGGTCGCCAACGCATGACACGTCTGCATCGTCTGCACGCCGTTGGCGCGTTCGATGGGAAATCTGGTGTCGGCGAACGAAAGAATTTTCACTGGCG
>CAYZLT010000077.1:0-12493 GCA_964479175.1 uncultured Solibacteraceae bacterium
TTCCAGAAGATTTTGTGCAGACGCTGCTGGCGGCCCGTCAGGACCAGCCCGGCGGCGCCTCGCTGTTGCGCGTGCCCATGAACGCGGGGCCTGGCGAACTCGCGCGGCCGCTCCTGGTGAACGCCGGCATCGCGCCGTTTCAGACGGCCGACGGCGTCAAAGCCGGCTGGATCGTCGTCATTGAGGACGTGACCGATCGCGCGAACCTCGAGGAGCAGCTGCGACTGTCTGAAAAAATGGCGGCCGTCGGCTTGTTGGCCGCGGGTGTGGCGCATGAGGTCAACACACCGCTGACCGGCATTTCGAGTTTTACCCAGATGTTGCTCGAACAGGCCGACCCCGCGGATCCCCGGACGCAGTTGCTCGAAAAGATCGAGCGCCAGACATTCCGTGCAGCCAAAATCGTGAACAGCCTCCTCAATCTTGCGCGGCCGTCTGAAGGTGACTCCGCACCCGTGGACGTCAACGTTGTGATTAATGACGTCTTGTCGCTGCTGGAACATCAGTTCAAAGGCAGCCGCATTCAGGTGCGCAGGGATTTGACGGCGAATGGCCACATACGTGGATTTGAGTACAAACTGCAGCAGGTCTTTCTCAATCTGTTCCTCAACGCACGAGACGCGATGCCCAAGGGCGGCTGGTTGTCGGTGTCAACGCGCGTGAATGAAAACGGCCTGACCGTCGAAGTCGGCGACACCGGCGCAGGCATTCCGACGGAACACATCGCGCGTATTTATGATCCGTTCTTCACGACCAAGGCCGATGGCGCGGGCACAGGCCTCGGCTTGTCCGTGACCTACGGCATCGTGCAGGAACACGGCGGTTCGCTGACCTGTGAGAGTGCGGTCGGGCAGGGGACACGATTCATTCTGGTATTGCCGCTGGCGTACGCCGGTGGTGGGGAAGCAAAGGCGAACTGATGTCCGGAACTCCGGCACACATTCTGATCATTGACGACGAAGAAATTATTCGGGAGGCGCTCCACGCACTGCTGACGCGCGACGGGTGTGTCGTCAAGTCGGCCGCTACTGCGGCCGAGGGGTTGGCGATGCTCGAGGACGAGGACTTCGACACGGTGTTGCTGGACCTGATGCTGCCCGATCGGAACGGGCTCGATGTGCTCGAGGAGATCCGGCGTGCCGATGAGGATCTGCCGGTGGTGATGATTACGGCGTTCGGCACGATCGACACCGCCGTGCGCGCGACCAAGCAGGGCGCCTTTCACTACTTCACGAAACCGTTCAAGAATGACGAAGTCCTGGTCGTGCTGCGCAACGCGATTGAACGCCGCCGGCTGCAGCGTGAAAATCTCGAGCTGCGCAATCGTCTGAAGTCCGGCAGTCACCGCTTCGACCAGATCATCGGCGGCAGTGCGCGAATGAAGGCCGTGTATGACCTGATCGGTCGTGCGGCCCCCAGCCGGACGACAGTCCTGATCCAGGGAGAAAGTGGCACCGGCAAGGAATTGGTCGCACAGGCGTGTCACCGCCGATCCGCGCGCGCGGACAAGGCGTTTGTGACCGTCAACTCGGGCAACCTCCCGCCGGACCTGCTCGAATCCAATCTGTTTGGTCACGTGAAGGGCGCCTTTACCGGCGCGGTCGCGATGAAGAAGGGCTTGTTCGAGCTGGCCGACCGCGGGACGATCTTTTTTGACGAGATCGGCAACGTGCCGATGGAGACCCAAGCCAAACTCCTGCGCGTCATCCAGGAGCGCGAGTTCATGCGCCTGGGTGGTGTGGAGACCATCAAGGTCGACGTGCGCATCATTGCGGCGACCAACGTGGATCTTCGCCGCAGTGTGGCCGACGGCAAGTTCAGAGAGGACCTGTTCTATCGCCTGAATGTCATCCCCGTCCAACTGCCGCCGCTGCGTGATCGCAAGGAAGACATCCCGATTCTCGTGCAGCACTTCCTCGAAAAATACGGCGAGGAGAGCCGCAAGTCGGGCTGGTTCATCACGCCAGAGGCGATGGACCTGCTGATGGCCTACGACTGGCCGGGCAACGTGCGCGAACTGGAGAACGTGATCGAGCGGGCGGTCGTGCTCGCGCCGAGCCGGGAAATTGGGGTGGAGCTGATTCCCGAACAGGTCCGGTTCAACCGTGAATTCCACGACTCGGAGTTTGTGGTGCCGCCCGAGGGGATTCCGCTGCGCGAGGTGTTGTCCAACGCCGAGCGCAAGTGGATCGAGTCCGCGCTCGAAGCCGCCGGCGGCGTGCAGAAAAGGGCCGCCGAGTTGCTCTTCATCAAGCCGACGACGCTCAACGAAATGATCAAGCGGTACGACATCCGGCCGAAGCGCCGGAAAGGTGACCCCGACGAAGAGACGGCCTGACGCGCCTGACGCGTCAGAGGTCCAGGGTTCAAGGTGCTGTTCCCGAAACCCCAGCGGCGACAAGCCCCAGCGTCAGCGCCGGGGCCGACGATCGCCGCTGCGGCCTTGCGGGCGACGGTCACGGTTGCCGCCGCCACCGGGGCGCTGCGCTGGGCGGCGCTCGCGGTCGTGTTCCCGCTCGCGTTCCGGTTCCGATTCACGCACGGTGGATGGGGCCTTGAGGCGCGTCATCATCCGTTCGTACTTGTGCAGAATGATGTCCCACCGGTAATTGGCGTTGACGTACGCCTGGCCCTGTCGCCCCATCGCCGCGCGTAGCGCGCCGTCCCGCGTCAGCAATTTCAGCGCCTCGATAAACTCCCACTTGTCCTCGTAGTAGAGACCTGCGTTGCTGCGGCGGCAGTGATCCACCAGCACGTCGGATCGTCCATTCGCCAGGACCGGCGTGCCGACCGCGAAGGCTTCCAGCGCGAGCAGCGACAAACTCTCGTGGGGTGAGGGCACCACCACGACGGTGGCCGCCTCAAGGGCGTGGAGGCGTTCCTCATCCGGCAACGTGCCGGCAAACCGGACGTGAGGATCGTCTGGGAGCGGCATCAGTTTGACGCCCATCAGCATCAGCGACGCATCGCCACCCTCGTGCAGGAACGCCTGGAAGTACTCGAGCAGTTCCTCACAGCCCTTGCCCGGATCGATGCGGCCGCCGTACAGCGCAAACGGACCGTGCATCCGGCGACGGCGCCTGAACGCGTTGGCGGGGCCCTCAAGGTGCGGCGGCAGCGGTTCCTGGGCGGTCGGCAACACCGGCGCGAGCGACGGCATGTCGTCACCACCGGCAAAACGTGATTCAGGAATGTCCACGCCACACCCGACCACGTCCTCGACGAGGGCGCGCAGGTGGAAGCGGTCACTCACAAAGCGCCGTTCGGCGTCGGTGTTCCAGACAATGCCCGCTGCGCCGGCAAAGACGTCGTCGTACATGCCGAGCCGGATCGCCGGTTCATCGTGCGCGGTCGGCACCAGCAGGCTCTTGGACGGGGCGATCTTGAGACCCAGCACGGTCGGCGCGTAGAGATACGTGAAGAAGATCAGGATGTCGTAGTTCTGGTGACTGCGTTCCAGGTATTCCAGCAGCGGGGGAGCCCAGGGCCCCTGCTGTTTGAGCCATTCCATCTCGTCCTGGCGTGTATGGCGATTGTTGAAGATCCAATCGGAGTAGGCATTAAACTCCGCCATGTTGCGACTACGGCTGGTCGGGAAGCGGCGCACCGTCACACCGCGGACGCGGTCGGCGCCTTCGGGATACACGTTGTCCCAGGTCGAATAGTCCTTGGCACACGTGGTCAGCACTTCAACAGAGTGCCGATCGGCCAGCCGCTCGGCGACCAGACGGCAGTGATACTCGGCCCCGCCGAGGATCTCTGTTCCGTAACGCTGTACGACAAACGCAATTTTCACATCAACTCCGACAAAAGGGACTGCAGCCGCGGTTCGAGCCGATCGTGCCCGAACGCCGTGACGCGTTGCCGCTGCCCCTCGAGAATCTGCTCACGCAGCGGCTGGTCATACACAAGCGCACCGAGCCATTCGGCGGCCACTTCAAGATCTTTCGGGGTGAAACAGACACCCGCGCCTCCGAGCGTTTCCGGCACCGCTGCCGCGCCGTACGCCAGCACCGGCACGTCCATCGCCATCGCCTCCACCAGTGGAACACAGAAGCCCTCGTGTTCGCTCAGCGACACATACGCGTGTGCATGCCGGTAGTAGGCGGCCAGTTCGTCCACTGGCACCGGCCCGGTGAACCAGAACCTGTCCGGCAACATCTTGTACTCGGCGATCAGCGCCTGAATCGCCGCCGTGTACCTGGGCACCGCCTGGTCGTTGCCGACAAAGATGAAGCGGTACTGCGTGTCCACGTACCGCTTGAAATGTTCGGCCAGGCGGATGTGGTCTTCGATCTTCTTGTTGGGCGCAATGCGCCCAACAAAGAGGATGTTCGCGAGGCCGTCCTTCAGCAGTACCTCAAGGGCAGGCACCGGCTTGGCGTTCCGCAGTCGATCCGTGTCGACGACGATCGGCAGCACGTCGGTACGCGGAAACCCCATGTCGTCGAGTTCCCTGCGGTTGTACTCTGAGACACCCAGTGCCAGATCCGTGCGGTCGACGAGCGTCTCCACTTCCTGTCGTCCCAGTGATGCCAGTCGGCAGATGCCGGCATCAAACGGCGCAAAAAAATGCGCCGGCGTGACGTTGTGGTAGTGCAGCACGCGTGCACCCGGCAACGTCCCGAACGCCTGCGTCATCGGCGACGGGATGGCGTAGTGGAAGATCGTGATGTCCGCGCGCCTGGCCTCGGTGTCCACCCACGGGAGCACGTCACCGGTGAGACTCTCGTCGATCGACAGCGCAAACAACTCCGAGTCGTGTCCCCAGCCGCGCAGGATCCCGCGCATCACCAGCGCATTGTCGCCGACCGCGTCGCCGCGATGCGCCGCCGGGACCCACTGGTGAATGATCACGCGCGATGCCCCAGCTCCGCGACCGGCGTGGCGGCGTCTTCCAGGGGCAATGCCTGAAATGCGGCCGGACGACTCTGACGAATGTCTTCGAGTGTTTCCGCCAGCGCAAACTGCTTCCAGAAGTCGAACGCGATTTCCGGCATCGGACGACGAGGCGACGCGAGCACCTGTTGCACAAAACGCAGGAGCGTTCCGTCAAAGTCCCTTGCGAGCAACCGATCCAGCGCCGCATCCTGCGCGCCGAGCACAGAATCCACGAGCCGATGGTCGGCGACCAACGCATGCATCAGCGCGGCGACCCGGTTGGGATCCTTGTGGTCGTACAACACGCCGCCACCATCCATCGTCGCGGGCACGGCGGTGGACGCATAGGCGAGAACCGGCACCCGCTTGTGGAACGCTTCAATCAGGGGGACGCAGAAACCTTCGTGTTCACTCGCACACAGGAACAGGTCGGCGACGTCATAAATTGCGGTCAGCGCCTCGTTGGTGACCTGGCCGAGGATGTGCACATCCTGCACGCCGAGCGCGGCGACCAGCGCGCGCAGTTGCCCCATGTAGCGATCAAACCCGCCATACGATCCGGCGAGGATGAGCCGCGCAGACGGGTCGTACTGCGTCTTGTATGCATGGAAGAACCGGATCACGTCGTCGGGACGTTTGTTCGGGATCATGCGCCCGACAAACAGGATGTTCGTGCACTCGTCGTCGTACGCATCCATGATGCGAGAGTCCGGCACGACATCGAGATGTGAAAAGTCCGGGACGACGTGGAGGACGTCCGTCGGCGAAAACCCGAGCGCGTCGAGTTCCTGTCGATTAAACTCGGAGTCCCCCAGGGCCAGATCACAGCGGGTGCGGTACGCCGTCAGTTCGCGTCGGCCGTGGTAACACTGGCGGACCAGCTGCGGATGGACACCGAGGAAATATTCGGGCGGGGTGATGTTGTGGTAAATCAGCGCCATCCGGCACGGCAGGGCAAACGCCGTGCGTGAGGCCCTCGAGCCGAGCGAAAAGTGATGAATGAGCAGGTCGTCCGGGCTGACGTAGCCGACGATGTCGCGGTAGTCGGTGGTCAGGTGTTCCAGCCGCGGGTCGGCGGTCTCGACGATGATCTCGGACTCATACCCGGCGCCACGCAACGCGCGATGGATGCCGAGCACCTCATTGCCGATGGCGTCGCCATACCCGAGCGTCGCGAGGATCTGGTGGACTCGGGGCATGGCTACCGCAGGACCGGTCCCGACGGGACGTTGTCCACCACGCGCCGCGCCGGGGGCAGGTTCTTCTGCCGGCGGGCCCACCACCCCGGCCACGGTTCCGGCGTGCTGGTCGCGGTGTCGCGCTTCAGCTTGTCGAACATCTCGAGGTAGCGCTTCTCGATGACCGACCAGGCGTAGTGGCGGCGGAAGAACTCGCGGCCCTGCCGGCCGAGCACGGCACCAATGGGCCCGCTGCCTTCGAGCGCAAACATCGATTCGGCAAACTCATCGTACGAGTCGTAGTACAACCCGCCGTTGCTGCGCACCACCTGCCCCCGCAGGACGTCGCACTGCCCATTGGCGAGCACGGGTTTTCCGAGCGCCCAGGCCTCAAGCGCCACCATCGAGAGACTCTCGTACGGTGAGGGCATGATGAGCAGGTCGGCCGCCGCGAGTGCGTCGAACTTGTCTTCGTCTGACAAAAATCCCAGGGACCGGATGCGCGGGTGGTTCGGCACCTTGAGCACGGCATTGCCGATGAGGACCAGATCGAGCCCGCGCGGAAACTCGCGCGTGTATCGCTCGAAATAGTCGAACAGGGTCTTGCATCCCTTGTTTTCGTCGATCCGGCCAATGTAGACCGCAAAAGGGCGCTTCAGATTGAATTTCTTGCGGACGCGCCACGGCTGTGTGCGGTCCGGGATCTCGGAGCCGACGCCGACGACCACGCCCGGGACCGACTGGTTCGCGCTCACGCCGTTAATCAGCGCCCGCTCTTCGAGCGAGTTGTACATGATCGCGCGGACCCCGCGAAACAGGGGGCCAAACATGGACAACCCCACGGCCGGATCACGCTCCGCCGTCGGCACCAGAATCGCCTTGCCGTGCACCGCACGGGCCCCGTGCCACGCGTGGTAATACCGCGCGCTGAAGAAAAGAAAAAAATCGAAGTCGTCCCTGACCTTGTGCAGGTGGGCGATGAGCGAGGGACTGCGCGGCCCCTCGCTGTCGAGCCACTGCAATTCATCGTTGAGCGAGTGCGTGTGGTCAAACACCCCCGCCGATCGACGACCGAAGTCTGCCGTATCCCTTGGCTTGGAGACGGGAAAGCGGCGGACGGTGACCTTGCGGATCGTCTCGGTCCCGGCCGGCCACTCGTTTTTCCACGTGAGGTAGTCCTTCGCGCACGTCGTGAGGACTTCGACCGTGGCATGACGCGAGAGACGCTCCGCGATATAGCGGGCGTGCAGTTCGGCGCCGCCATTGATTCCGGCGCCGTACCGCTGAACAACAACAGCGATCTTCACTGTTCGTCAGGTCCTGCGTCTGAAGACTCGTGGCCGCCTTCCGCGACCCAGTCCGCCGTCTCGGCTTCAGCCGGGGCGCCGCTGGTCGCCCCATGCTGATCGCCCATGGTCTGGCCGGGCCGACGACGGCGACGGCGGCGTCGACGGCGACGTTCGGCGTCACCGGCGTTGGCCGACTCGGTGCCGGGGGCCGGCGGCGTCGTGCCGTCAACAGCAAGGCTCTGCGCGGGAGCAGAAGCCGGCGACGAAGATGGCGGCGGCACCAGCGTGGTGGGCGCCGGCGGCTGCGGACGTGGCGCGGGTGGCGGTGACTGGCGCGGCTGTGGTGGACGGTACTGAACGACGCTTTCAAGCGCGCGGCCCCGACGTTCGTCAAAGTCCATCCGGCTCGAGAGGGATTCGGCGCGCATCTTCAGATTGTGGACCTCGATGCCGAGCCGGGTGACCTCGAGCGCGAGGTTGTGCGCGAGCTCGTAATAGAGCGTGTCCATCTCCTGGCTCTGCCGGAAGCGCTCGTGATAGTCCGCGTTGACCTTGGACTGGATGTGCAGCGCTTCGGCAATCGGCTGGGGATTGAACAACAGCTTGAGCAGGGGATTGAGGAGCCGTCGCATCGTGCGGAGCAGTCCGCGATGGGTGGCGTAGATCGTGTCATCCTCAAACGCGTAGTTGGGCGGCGCGGCACTGACCGGACGTCGCCGGCGGAACTGCTCCACAAGATCCGACCGCACACCCTTCGGGTCAAGGAACTGTTCCAACTTCACCTTCGCGAGTTCCTGGACTTCGCCTTCCGTGTAGTCGACGCCGCGCTTCTCGCGCACGCGTGCGCGAATTTGCCGCATGATGGCCTCGACGTCGACGGCATCGGCCTTGACTTGCATATCACTCATAACGTCACACCTTGATCCTTTGGCCGGGCGTCAGCGCCACGGCCCGTAAATCAGGACGGCCACGGTCAGAGCCCAGAGGCCCACACACGCAAGTATCGGCCGATCCTGCAACAACGTTTCGGACGGATTGGCTCCACCCTCCCGCTGGTGAATAAGAAAGAGGTACCGGAAGATGCCGTACAACGGGAACGGCAGGGTGAACAACAGACGGTCGGTGCCAAATCTGGCGACCGTCTCTGGACTGATCGTGTAGAACGCGTAGGCCAGGAGCGTCGAGGCCGCCACGATGGTAATCAGCTGGTCGAGCAACTGGGGGCTGTAATCGGCGAGGCTGCGACGGTGGCCGCTGCCACCATCCACGAGGGTGACCATCTCCGCGCGGCGTTTGCTGAGCGCCAGGAACAACGCGAGCAGCAGGGTGAGCACGAGCAACCAGTGGCTGATGGCCACATGGATGACGACCGCACCCGCCACTGCACGCAGGACAAACCCGGCCGCGATGGTGAGCACGTCGAGGATGGCGTGATGTTTGAGAGCGCTGGAGTAGAGCGTCAGCAGTGACAAATACGCGAGCGCGACGCCGAAGAACACGCGGTCGAGCCACCAGGCCACGGCCAGCGCCACGCCGGTGAGTATTGCGGACGCGGTCCACGCGGTGGAGATGGGGAGTTGGCCGGCCGCGATGGGCCGCCGGGATTTGACCGGGTGCTGACGGTCGGCCTCGACGTCACGAATATCGTTGACGAGATACACCACTCCCGACAGGGCGCAGAAGACCGCGAACGCAAGGCCCGCAGCGAGCGCCGACGACGGATCGAACAATTTTTCGCCGAAGATGAGGCCCGCGAAGAGAATGAGATTCTTTGTCCACTGCGCGGGACGCAGTGAAACCAACAGGGCCACACCACGGTTACGGGTGAAGGCGGACATAGGTTTCGAAGGCAACGAGTGTGCCCGCGACACACTCGTCCGTCGACTCGAACTTTCCGTCTACGAGAAACTCTCGAGCGCGTCCTGCTCGACGTCGAACGTTTCGAACACCGTGAGCAGTTTCGTGATCATCAAGAGGTCCGTGATCCGCTTGGTCAGGTTCACCAGCTTGAGCTGACCCCCCTGGCGGCTGACCGTGGTGTACGTCCGCACGACTTCGCCCAGACCTGCGCTGTCGATATAGGGAACATCTGCCAGGTTCAGCAGAATGCGCTTTTTGTTCTGGAGGATCAGCGAATTGATCTTGTCCTTCAGGACCTCGTCACCCTCACCGAGAGTGATCTTGCCCTTGAGGTCGAGAATCATGATCTCGCCTACCTGCCGCTCCGTGATCTGCATGCCAACTCCTCTACCCGTCCGTCCCTGGCTTTCGGCCCGACACGGGGTGGTGGTTCGTGGGAAATTTCAAGGAGTAGTGTAGTGGGTCCAGGGTTCCCGGTCCACAAAAAGCCGGGAACCCCGTTCCACTACTCGACGTCCCGACGCTGCTTCTTGCGGGACCGTTTGCGGGCGAGTGCTTGCTTGACGCGACGTTTGTCGCCCGGCTTCAGGTAAAAGGAGTGCTTTTTGATGTCCTTGATGATGTCTTCCTGCTGCACTTTTCGTTTAAAGCGACGCAGGGCACTTTCAATGGACTCACCGTCCTGGATTCTCACTTCTGCCATGGCTGAACACCCCCTTCCCGACTCGATTATGGGCCTGCCCCGACTCGTGCGGGGGCGGCAACACGCTAGGGTATCACGTAGAATCGGCAGTTCATGCGGTTGCTCATCATCGGCAGTGGGGGGCGGGAACACACAATGGCCTGGCGGCTGGCCCAGGATCCCGGGGTCACGGACGTCCTGTGTGTGCCCGGAAACCCGGGTATGGCCCGGGTGGCCCGGTGTCTGCCGGGCAGCGTGACCGATCCCGAGGCCCTGCTGGCCCTAGTTCTGAGGGAAAAAATCGACCTGACCGTGGTCGGCCCGGAAGCCGCCCTCGACGCCGGGTTGGCCGACCTGCTCCGATCCAAGGGACACCCAGTCGTCGGGCCGGTCAAAAGGGCCGCCGCCCTCGAAACATCCAAGGTGTTTGCCAAAAACCTGATGGCCAGGACGAGGATTCCCACCGCAAAATTTGTCTCGTGCGACACCCTTGAGGCGGCGCTGGATGCCGTCGCTGGTCCCACGTTTGGCTTTCCGGTGGTCGTCAAAGCCGACGGTCTGGCCGGCGGCAAGGGCGTGGTGATTGCCGGAACCCGCGAGGAGGCCGAGGACGCCGTTCGGGCCGCGATCGTAGACCGCGAGTTCGGCGATGCCGGGACCACCCTGGTCATTGAGGAGTGCCTGACGGGCCCCGAAGTATCTTTTTTTGTTGTGGCCGACGGTCGCCGGGCGATTTATCTGGGAAGCGCCCAGGACCACAAACGGGTGTGTGACGATGACCAGGGGCCCAATACCGGCGGGATGGGGGCGTTTGCGCCCAGTCCGCTGATGACCCCGACACTGGAAGCCCAGGTGATGCGTACTATTGTTCAGCCCGTAATCGACGCACTCGACGCGGACGGCGGGTACCGGGGCTTTTTGTACGTCAGCCTCATGTTGACCCCCGAGGGTCCGAAGGTCATTGAATTTAACGTGAGGTTCGGCGATCCCGAGACGCAAGTCGTCTGGCCGTTGCTGTCGGGCAACCTGACGGCAGTACTGCTCGCGGCTGCCCGGGGTGACCTCGGCGATAGAGGCGATAGAGGCGATAGAGGCGATAGAGAGGTGGCGCAGGCCGAAGGCGCCTGTGTCGGCGTGGTCCTGGCCGCCGCCGGCTATCCCGCCAAACCGGCGACCGGGCACGTGATCACTGGCGCGAATTCGGACCTCGGGGCTGACGTCATCGTGTTTCACGCCGGCACCACCATGAAGGAGGGCCACCTGGTCACCGCCGGCGGACGGGTGCTGACTGTCGTGGGGCGCGGGACAAACCACGCGGACGCCATGCAGAAGGCCTACGCGGCCGTTGAAAAAATTTCCTTTGACGGGATGCACTACCGGCGAGACATTGGACGCAAGGCCTTACCTTTTTCCCTGTAGCCTTTGGCCTTTAACCTTTAACCTTTAACCTTTAACCTTTAACCTTCAACCTTTAACCTTCTGACTTATGTCCCTGGACGTTTTGATTCTCATGGGTTCCGACTCCGACGCCGAGGTGATGTCGGCGGCGGGTGTGGCGCTGAACGAATTTGGCCTGACGTGGGAGATGACCGTGGCGTCCGCGCATCGGTCGCCCGCCCGGGTGTTGCGCTTGATTGACGATGCCCACACGCGCGGTGTGAAAGTGTTCATCGTCGGTGCCGGTGCAGCGGCGCATCTTGCCGGCGTCGTTGCGGCGCATACCCCGAGACCGGTAATCGGTGTGCCGATCGATTCCTCGGCGCTCAAGGGCATGGACGCGCTGCTCTCGACCGTGCAGATGCCGCCGGGAGTGCCCGTGGCCACTGTCGCGATCGGCAAGCCGGGTGCCACCAACGCCGGAGTGCTTGCGGCTCAGATGATTGCCCTTGGCGATCCTGCCATGGCCGCCAAGGTCACGGCGTACAAGGCGGGACTGGAAGCCAAGGTCGAAGCCGCAGCCGCGCGGCTGGCTGCGAAAAATCGATAAAGAATACAGGGACACAGGGAGACGCGGAGGAACGGAGGGTTTTTAGAACAACCTTGGAACTCCGTGTCTCAGCGCCTCCCTGTAAAAATGTTTAGGGTTGGGCTTCGCGTTCCACGAGCAACTGCCCGCACGCGGCGCGAATGTCGCGGCCGCGGCTCTTGCGCACTGACACGGTCACGCCGTGGTCGGCGAGGATGCGAGCGAAGGTGTTGACGCGTTCGTCCGATGGGCGCGTGAAGGGGATGCCCTGCGCCTCATTGAGCGGGAGCAGGTTGACCTTGCCCTGAATGCCGTCGAGCATCCGTGCGAGCCTCCGGGCATCGTCGGGCGTGTCGTTCACTTCATTGAGAAGGACGTACTCGAAGGTGATGCGGCCTCGGCGCCGGAGCGGGAAGTTCCGACAGGCGTTCATCAGTTGTTCGAGCGAATATTTCTTGTTGATGGGCACCAGCGCGTTGCGTTGTTCGTCGGTGGTCGCGTGCAGGGAGATGGCCAGGTTCGGCATGATCTCCTCCAGCGCGAGGCGCTCGATGGCCGGCACCAGGCCGACCGTGGACAACGTCACGCGGCGGGGCGTCACCGCGAGCCCCTGTTCGTCGGCAATGATCCGCAGCGC
>CAYZLT010000078.1:0-12447 GCA_964479175.1 uncultured Solibacteraceae bacterium
ATAGACAAAGCCGCCAAAGCCGAACGAGATATAGCCGCCGGTCCGCACGATGGCACCGCTTGGCGACACGCGTCGTGGCTACCAGGTCAGCGAACGACCGCTTAACGTGGTGCTTGTCGTGCTGGAGTCGGTGCCGGCGGGGTCCCTCGTCATGTTCGACCCGACGGCGGAGGCGGGCCGCACCATGGTCGAGGAGTTCGGCGACGACCTCACGGTGTTTGACGACATTTTTGCCGGAGCACCCAACTCCGTGGCGTCGTTGTTTGCGGTGTTGACCGGACGCGTGGCGATGCCCACCTCGGCGGCCGCCATCAAGACACTCGGGGATTTGCCGACCGTGGCGCAGATCCTCAAGGGCCGGGGCTACCAGACCCAGTTTTTGCTCAATGGACCGGAGGACCACATCATTGCGGATCTGGCCAGCCGCGGATTTGATCGCGCCATCGACATGAACGACCCGTGGCCCGATGCGGCGCGGTACAGCGCGACGACCTGGGGCTACGACGACCGGATGTTGTTTGATGAGGCGCACTCCGTCCTCAAACAACGTACGCCTTCGTCACCCCCGTTTTTCCTGACGCTGCATACAAACAACCCGCATCACCCCTATAGCTCGGAGCAAATCGAGGGGTTGCCCAGCAGTGACGATCCCAAGGTCAGGCACCGCCTCCTGGTCCGGCACACGATGGAGATGTTCACCAATTTTTATCGGGACCTGAAGGCGTCGGGCCTCGCCGACTCCACACTGGTCATCGCCTACGGGGATCACGGCGAGGCGTTCGGCGAACACGAGGGCAACTACATCCACTCGCGGGAGCTGTACTGGGAGAACCTGCACGTCCCGGTATTGATCCTGCACCCGCGCCGGCTCGGCCTGCCGGCCCGCATCAACCAACTCGGCACCCTGGTGGATGTGCCGGTCACGATTCTCGACATCTTGGGACTGCCGCTGGGCGAGCGCGACGGTATGTCGCTGCTGTTCGAGGCACCGGACCGCATCGTGTTTTCGCTGACCGATTGGGGCCCGGGACAAATCGCCCTGCGCGACCGCCAATACTCCTACATCCTCTCCCGCACGGGGCGTGAATTGCTCTTTGACCGCCAGGCCGATCCCTTCGAGCGGAAGAACCTTGTGGCCGAACGCCCGGAGGTCGCCGCCGCCTTCCGGGCTCGATTCGGGAAGCAATAATCGCCTCTGCAAGAGCCAGACCAGACTAAAATGGCAGGGTGTCCGCCCCCCGCAGAAACGAACTGGTGCTGGAGTCCGTCCGGCGTCTGCAGCGGATGGGGGCGACCCCGAACCTTCTGAACCTGCTCCAGAAGCAACATCCGGCCGACCTGGCCCAGGTGTTCGCCGAGCTGTCCGACAAGGAATGCCACGCCGTTTTCAACATCCTGGTCGAACGCAACGGCCGGCTGGCGGTCGAAGCCCTGTCGGAGTTGGGCCCGGAAAAGGGCGCGCTCCTCCTGGCCGATCGACCGGCGGAAGAAATCGCCCGGCTCCTCCAGGAAATTCCCTCTGACGATGCGGCAGGGCTGATTGATAACTTGCCGGAAGAGTTGTCGTCGATCGTCCTCGACCTGATCCGGCCCAAGCCTGGCGGCGGCGTCTCGGAACTGCTCGAATACGAAGAAAAGACGGCCGGTCGTCTGATGAACCCGCACGTCTTCGCGTTGCCCGAAGACCTGACGGCGGGTGAGGCCATCACCGCCATCCAATCCGCACGCGACGTCGAGATGGTCTTTTATCTCTACGTCGTGGACCAGCGGCGTCATCTGGTCGGCGTCACGTCCCTGCGTCGACTGATCCTCGTTTCGCCAGACACGCCGCTCAAACGCATCATGACGTCGGACGTCTACAGCGCCCGCGTCGACGTCGACCAGGAAGAAGTCGCGAGCAAGGTCGCGTCGTACAATCTCCTCGCCATCCCCGTCGTCGACACCGAAAACAAGCTGGTCGGTGTCATCACGGTTGATGACGTCATTGACGTCTTGAAGGACGAGGCCACCGAGGACGTGTTCCGGTTGGCCGGCGTGTCGGCGGAGGACGGCGTCCTTACGCCACCGCTTGAGTCACTCAAGAAACGTCTGCCGTGGCTGCTCGTCAACCTCGGTACCGCCTTCATCGCCGCCTTCGTCGTCAGTCGCTTCAGCGGCACCATCGCAAAAGTGTTGCCCCTCGCGGCCCTGATGCCCGTCGTCGCCGGGATGGGCGGTAATGCCGCCACACAAACGCTCGCCGTGGTCGTGCGTGGTATCGCTCTGGGTGAGCTGACGTGGGGCAATGCGCGACAGGCGGTCTTGAAGGAAGCGCTGGTGGGCCTGGGTAACGGCGTCGTACTGGGCCTGGTCGCCGTGCTCGGCGCGTGGCTGCTCGCCGATGACTGGGCGCTGGGCGCGATTCTCGGCATGGCGATGATCATCAACATGTTCATCGCGGCAGTGGCGGGCACGTTGATTCCGCTGGGCCTGCGCGCGGCCAAGGTGGACCCCGCGCTGGCGTCGTCGGTGTTCATCACGACGTTGACCGACGTGTTCGGCTTTTTGTCCTTCCTCGGACTGGCGACGTTGTTCATCCGTTTCCTGCACGTGGGATGAAGACCCACGTCGCCGAGGCGATCGTGCTGCGCACGTATCGGTATGCGGAGGGCGATCGGATTGTGGTCTTCCTGACGGAGGACCGGGGCAAAAAGCGGGGCGTGGCGAAAAACGCCACGAACTCGCGACGCAGATTCGGCGCGGCGCTTGAGCCGTTCACGCGAGGGCGCGTGACGTATGTGGAGCGGGAAGGACGCGACCTGGTCCGGTTGGATCGGATAGAGCCGGCCACTAGCTCGATGGGCGCATCGGCCGGTCGTGAGGTGGGAGACGGGGCGAGTGCCCTCGGGTACGCGAGTTATTTCGCTGAGCTCGTGGATGAGTGGGCCCCGGATGCGATGGCCAACGAACGGCTCTATCGCCTCGCGGCGTCGGTGGGGGATGCATTGGGACGGGCCGGGTCGGCCGAGTGCCTGGCGCGGTATTTCGAGTTCTGGTTGCTCCGGCTCGAGGGCGTGTACCCGGCGCTGAACACATGCGCGCGCTGTGGACAGACGCTGGCCGACGGTGCGGTGCTCGATACGGGCGACTGGCAGTTTGTGTGCGCACGATGCGGACACGGCTCGTTGACGGTGTCGAAAGAGGCGTTTCGGTGGTTGCGGCGAGCGGCAGCCGAGTCGCCGTCGGTGGTGACCGACGAAGGAGCCGACGAGGCTCCGTTGCGGGAGTTGGAAGCGGTGCATGCGCGATTAATCACGCTGCACCTCGAGCGCGAAATTCGGTCAGCGCGCGTGATGAGGGAGTTGAGGCCGTCGTGACGTTTCAGGATTTGGTTTTTAAGCTGTCAGAGTACTGGTCGGCACAAGGGTGCCTGATCCAGCAACCCATGGACATCGAGATGGGGGCCGGCACGATGCACCCCGAGACGTTCCTGCGCGTGCTGGGGCAGAAGCCGTGGAACGTCGCCTACGTCCAGCCCTCCCGTCGTCCTGCCGACGGCCGGTTCGGTGAGAACCCGAACCGGTTGTTCAAACATCATCAGTTCCAGGTGATTCTCAAACCCGCGCCCGATGACATCCAGGATCTCTACCTGCAGAGTCTCGAAGCGTGCGGCATCGACCTGCGGTCGCACGACATACGGTTTGAAGAGGACAACTGGGAGTCACCGACGCTCGGGGCGTGGGGGATTGGCTGGCAGGTGCTGTATGACGGTCTCGAGATTACGCAGTTTACGTATTTCCAGCAGGCCGGAGGCCAGGACCTCTCGCCGATCTCCGTCGAGTTGACCTACGGGCTGGAGCGCTTTGCGATGTCGCTGCAGGGCGTGGACAACGTCTATGACCTCGAGTGGACGAAGGGCGTGACCTATGGCGACGTGCGATTGAAGGACGAAATCCAGCAGTCCAAGTACGCGTTCGGCCAGGTGCCGACGCTGCCGCCCGGCGCGTTTGCCGAATTTCACCGCAACCTGTTCAACCAGTACTACGACTTCGCGAAGTCGCTGCTCGACTCGGGCCTGGTGTTGCCGGCGCTCGACCACGCGCTGAAGTGCTCCCACGCCTTCAACGTGCTCGACGCAAGCGGCAGCATCGGCGTCACCGAACGGACGTCCTACATTCTGCGCGTGCGGCAACTGGCGGTCGGCATCGCCAAGGCCTGGACCGCCGACCCACTGGAACTCAATGAGGGAGCTCGCGTCGCGAGCCCTGAGCAAGCGAAGCGCGTCGAAGGGGCGAACCATGGATCGTGAACTCCTCATCGAATTGGGCCTGGAAGAGTTGCCGGCCTCGTGGTTGCCGACGCTGACGCAGCAACTGAGTGAGACGTTGCGCAAGGCGCTGAACGACCATCAGCTGCCCAACACCGATTCGATCGAAGTGCATGGCACGCCGCGGCGACTGGCTGCCTGTGTGCCGGAACTGATCGACCGGCAGGAAGACCGCGACGAAGTGTTGACCGGCCCGCCCGTGTCCGCCGCGATTGGTCCTGACGGCAAACCGACACCGGCCGCGCTGGGGTTTGCCAAGAAAAACGGCGTGGACTTCGCCGGTCTGACTGAAGTGGACACGCCGAAAGGCAAATACCTGGCGTTCAAGAAGCTGACGCGAGGCCGCGCGACGGTGGACGTCCTGCCCGATGTGCTCACGCAGGTGCTCCGAACATTGCCGTTCCCGAAGCAGATGCACTGGGATGCGGAGCTGGGCGACGGCAAGGGGGAGCTGGTATTCGGGCGTCCCATTCGCTGGCTGCTGTTCCTGTACGGTGGGCGTGTGGTGCCGTTCACGATTTCGCGCACCACGATGGCCGCCGGTGTGCGTGTGCAGGATGTGACGTCAGGGGCCGTGACCTATGGCCACCGCGTGCTCGCGTCGAGTGGACGCGCGGGTCGCGCCATCAAGGTGCGCGGCTTCGACGAATACAAGAAGAAGCTCGCTGAGCATTTTGTATTCCTCTCCCGCATCGAGCGGAAGGACCGCATCATGCGCGAACTGGATGCGCAGGCACGCAAGATTGGCGGACGCATGTTGCACCACCAATCCACGCAGGCCGAGGCGCTGCTCGAAGAAGTCCCGGACCTGGTCGAGTACCCGGGCGTGGTCTCCGGGACCTTTGCCTCGGAGTTCCTGTCGCTGCCGGCTGAAGTGCTCATCACCACGCTCATTCATCATCAGCATTTCTTTCCCGTGGTCGCGTCAGACGACAAACTGATGCCGTCCTTCCTGGCGGTGACCAACACGCAGGGCACCAACACCAAGTTGATCTCGGTAAACGCCGAGCGTGTGGTGACCGCGCGCCTGCGTGATGCGCGGTTCTTCTGGGAGTCCGACCGGGCCGTGGGGCTTGAGGCACGTCTCTCGCGCCTGGAAACCCTGACGTTCCACAAGGCGCTCGGGTCGTATCAGGCCAAGGCGTTCCGCGTGGCGGCACTCGCGAAGTGGATTGCCTCGGACGTCTTTGGACAGTCTGAGGAAGTCGCCGAGCAGGCGGAAACGGCCGGACGCCTGGCCAAGGCCGACCTCGCGACCGACATGGTGCGCGAGTTCACCGAACTCCAGGGCGTCATGGGCGGTATTTACGCTCGGGAGACACACCCCGAGGCCGTGTGGAAGGCCATCTATCACCACTACCAACCGATCAGTGTGGAGAAGACCGGCGCGCCGACCGTCGCACAGTTGGGCGAGGGCCGGGTGACGTGGGCGGCCGTGTCGCTCGCCGACAAACTCGACACAATCGCCGGGCTCTTTCATGCCGGCGAACGTCCGACCGGATCGCGTGACCCCTTCGGCCTGCGTCGAGCGGCCCATGGCGTGTTGCGAATCCTCCTGGATTTGGAAGCGCTGACCGGACTGACCAAGCGTCCGGTGCTTGAGACCCTCGTGAAACGCGCAGTCAAAGGGTACGGCGATGGCGGCCCTGAGCACGTGATGAGCGAGGCCGCCTGGACGGATCTCTCGGCGTTTCTGCGCGAGCGCATTGAATACGTGCTCGGTGCCCGCGGGGCTGATCGTCGGAATGTCCGCGCGGTCCTCGCGTCTGGCACCACGCGCGCGGTCCAGGATCTGGAAGCAAACGTGACGGCATTGCCGGCCGTGGCCTCATCGGAGTCCTTCCGCGCACTGGCGACGGCATTCAAGCGTGTGCGAAACATCGCGCGCGAGTTGCCCGATGACGATGGCGGCAGTCAGGCGCTGGGTTCGGTACTGACCGAACCCGCGGAACTGGCGCTGCTGGGCGAGATCGACAGACGGCGGGGCGTCATTGAACAAGCCGTAGCCACGGGCCGCGGCTACAAAGAGGCGTATCAGGAAGCCGCACAGTTTGAACCGGCCGTGGCGAAATTTTTTACGGACGTGTTCGTGATGGCAGAAGACCCCGCGCTCCGACAGGCGCGGTTGCAGTTGATGAAGCGGTTGGAGCGGTTGATTTTACAGCTCGGGGATATCTCCGAGATCGTAGCAGCGGAGTAATGGAGTTATAGATGGCGAAGAAGAAAACAGCGAAGAAGAGCACGACGAGGTCAAAGGTCGCGGTGAAGAACACGGCCAGGGCAAAGGCCAAAGGTACGGTCAAAAAGGTCGTCAAGAAGAAGGCCGCGCAGAAGTGTGTGTACCAGTTCGGGCGCAAGACTGACGGGAACGGATCGATGAAGACGTTGCTGGGCGGCAAGGGGGCGAACCTCGCCGAGATGCGTCGCATCGGGCTGCCGGTGCCTCCCGGATTCACCATCACGACCGAGGTCTGCACCTACTACTACGCGAACAAGCGCACCTATCCGCCCGCCATGCGCGCGCAGGTGGAAGCGGGTATCGCGGCCATCGAGAAGGAAACCGGCAAGAAGTTCGGTGACCTGTCCAACCCGCTCCTCGTCTCTGTGCGCTCCGGCGCGCGTGACTCGATGCCGGGCATGATGGATACCATTCTCAACCTCGGCCTCAACCGCAAGACCGTCGAAGCGCTGAGCACAAAGACCGGCAACCCGCGTTTTGCGTGGGACTGCTACCGCCGCTTCGTGCAGATGTACGGCGACGTGGTGCTCGGCGTGCAGAAGCGCCCCGACGAGGATCACGACCCGTTTGAGACGGTGATTCACGGCCTCAAACACGAGCGGTATCACCACGACATCGAAGACACGACGTTGACCGTCGACGACCTTCAGGAACTCGTCGCGCGTTTCAAGACGTTGGTCAAGGACCGTGTCGGTCGTCAGTTCCCTGAGTCACCGTGGGATCAGCTGATGGGCGCGGTCAGCGCCGTGTTTGGCTCGTGGATGAACGACCGCGCGATGGTCTATCGCCGCAAGTACAACATCCCCAGCGAGTGGGGCACGGCCGTCAACGTGCAGGCGATGGTCTATGGCAACACCGGTGAGCGGTCGGGCTCGGGCGTCGCGTTTACGCGCAACCCCGCCAACGGCGCCAAGGAGTTCTACGGCGAGTTCCTGATCAACGCGCAGGGTGAAGACGTGGTCGCCGGTGTCCGGACGCCCGAACCTGTCGCCGAGCTCAAGAAGCAGATGCCAAAAGCGTACGCCGAACTCGCGCGCATTCGCGTGGCGCTCGAAAAGCACTTCAAGGACGTGCAGGACTTCGAGTTCACCATTGAAGACGATGTGGTGTACATGCTGCAGACGCGCAACGGCAAACGTACGGCGATGGCGGCGTTGAAGTTCTCCATCGACATGGAGAAGGAAAAGCTGATCGACTGGAAGACCGCGATCATGCGCAACCCGGCCGATCAGCTCGAACAGCTACTGGCGCCCGTGTTTGATGCGGCCTCGGTGGCCAAGGCGCCCGTGATCGCAACGGGCCTGCCCGCAGGTCCTGGTGCGGCGTCCGGTCGCGTGTATCTCAATGCGGAGCGCGCGGTGGACGCGGCGGCTCGTGGTGAGAAAGCCCTCCTGGTGCGCGTGGAAACATCACCCGAAGATCTGCGCGGCATGATTGCGGCTGAAGGCATCCTGACCGCCCGTGGTGGTGTGTCGTCACACGCCGCCCTTGTGGCCCGTCAGATGGGCAAAGTCTGTGTGTGTGGCGCGGCGGCCATCGAGATCGACTACCAGGCCAAGACGGCCAAGGTCGACGGTCAGACCTACAAAGAGGGCGACTGGCTCTCGATCGACGGCACGGCGGGCAAGGTGTACGCCGGCGAGGTCAAGACGGCCCCGTCCGAAATCGTCGCCGCGCTGATCCACGACGACAAGGGCGCGCAGAAGAGCGAGAAGTTCCGCGACTTCCAGCAGCTGATGAAGTGGTGTGAAAAGGCGACGCGCATGAGCGTGCGCACCAACGCCGACACGCCGGAGCAGACGGCCAACGCCGTCGCGTTTGGCGCGGTGGGCATCGGCCTGACCCGCACCGAACACATGTTCTTCGAGGGCAATCGCATCGACGTGATGCGAGAGATGATCCTCGCCGAAACCGTGGAAGACCGGAAGGTCGCCCTCGCCAAGCTCCTGCCGTTCCAGCGTGAAGACTTCGCCGGCATCTTCCGCGAGCTCAAGGGCTACCCGGCGACGATTCGTTTCCTGGATCCGCCGCTGCACGAATTCCTGCCCAACACCAAGGAGTCGCAGGAAGAGCTCGCCAAGAAGATGGGCGTCCCGGTGGCGCGCATCCATCAGCGCGTGCACAGTCTGCACGAGTTCAACCCGATGCTCGGCTTCCGTGGGTGCCGTCTCGGGATTGGCTATCCCGAGATCTCCGAGATGCAGGCGCGCGCAGTATTCGAGGCGGCTGCGCAAGTCCAGAAGGAAGGCATCAAGGTCCGTCCGGAAGTGATGATTCCGCTCGTCGGCTTCAAGAAGGAACTCGACCTGCAGATCGCGGCCGTGCACAAGGCGGCCAAAGAGGTGCAGGCGGAGCAAAAGGTCAAGTTGACCTACATGGTCGGCACGATGATTGAAATCCCCCGTGGCGCGTTGACGGCGGATGAGATCGCGCAGTCGGCCGAGTTCTTCAGCTTCGGCACCAACGACCTGACCCAGACCGCACTGGGCATGTCGCGCGATGACTCGGGTTCGTTCCTGCCCAACTACCAGGAGCTCGAGATCGTGACCAACAATCCCTTTGCGACGATTGACGTGGCCGGCGTGGGTCAACTCGTCCAGATCGCCGTCACGAAGGGACGTGCCACGCGGCCCAACATCAAACTCGGCATCTGCGGCGAACATGGCGGCGACCCGGCCTCGATCTTCTTCTTCGAGTCGGTCGGCCTCGACTACGTGAGCTGCTCACCGTATCGCGTCCCCGTGGCGCGACTGGCAGCCGCCCAGGCGGCCCTGAAAGCAAAGGTCAAAGGGTAAAGGCGAAAGGGAAAAGGTACGGAGCCATCCGTACCTTTGGCCTCTCGCCTTTAACCTTTACGAAGTTCCGAATGATCACGACTCTTGTGCACCGGGATGGCCAGACGCGCCAGGTCGACGCGGTCGACCCAGCGTGGCTGGCCCCCGGGGCATCGGAGTTGGTGTGGGTGGACATCGAACTGCCCGACCCAGGCGCGCGTGCGTTGCTGCAAGACGTCTTCCAGGTGCACGAGCTGGCGCTGGAAGACGCGCTCAGCGCCATCCATCATCCGAAGATTGAACTCTACGACCGGTATCTCTACCTGATCCTGCACGGCATCCAGGCCGCAGGGGCCGGCGACACCGGATTTGAAACGCACGACATCGACTTTTTTCTCGGCGACCGGTTTCTTGTGACGGTGCACACGGCACCCTCCCGGTCGATCAGCATCGAGCATCAGACCTGTCTGCGCAACGCACATGCCCTCGGTGAGGGGCCAGCAGGGCTCCTGCACCGCATTACCGACGCGATGGTGGACCACTATCGCCCCGAGGTGGATGCACTCGACCTCCGACTCGAAGCTCTCGAGGACGTGGTGTTTGAACACCCCAGTACAAATCCCGTGCGCGACATCCTTGCGCTGAAGCAGGACGTGGCCGCGCTGCGCCGGGTCGCGCTCCCGCAGCGGGACGCGCTGGGGCGTCTGGCCCGGCGCGAATTTGCGCTCATCCCGGATGCGATGGCGTATCGCTTTCGCGATGTCTACGACCATCTGGTGCAGCTCACCGATGAGTCCGTCTTTTTTCAGGACCGCGTGACGGGCCTGCTTGACGCCTATCTCTCAAGCCAGTCCAATCGCCTGAATCAGGTCATGAAGGTTCTGACGGTCATCTCGACCATTTTCATGCCCTTGACCGTGCTCACAGGCCTGTATGGCATGAACGTCACGCTCCCGCAGTTTCCCGGCGGCCCAGACGCGCAGTTCTGGTGGCTCATAGGCATTGTCACCGTCATCGTCGTCACCATGCTCGCGGCGTTCCGCCGGAGGAACTGGCTGTGAACCGCATCCATCGGCTTCCCCCCGAACTCTCGAACCAGATTGCCGCCGGTGAGGTGGTCGAACGTCCTGCGTCGGTGATCAAGGAACTGGTCGAGAACGCGATCGACGCCGAGGCCACACGCATCACAATCCAGCATGAGTTCGGCGGCAAGAAGATCATCAGCGTCGAGGACAACGGCGTCGGCATGTCTGCTGATGACGCCCGGCTTGCTGTTGAACGGCATGCGACCAGCAAGATTCGAGAGGCGACCGACCTCGCGGCGATTCTGACGCTGGGCTTCCGAGGGGAAGCGTTGCCGTCGATTGCCTCGGTCTCGAAGTTCCGGTTGCGCACGCGCGAGCGTGGAGCGTTGAGCGGGATCGAGATTCGGATTGAGGGGGGACACGTCATCTCCGACAGGGAGGTCGGCGCGCCCGAGGGCACGCTGATTGAGGTGGGTGAGCTCTTCTACAACCTGCCCGCGCGGCGGAAGTTTCTCAAGGCAGACACTGCCGAGTCTGCACAGATTTCCCGCCTCGTGACGCAGCTGGCGCTCGGGTATCCCGAGGTCGGGTTCACGCTCAAGAGCCGTGACCGCGCCCTCATCGAGGCGCCGCCGGCCTCCTCAAGCGAGGAGCGATTTTATCAAATCTACGGTGACCGTCCAGACCTGGTGCCTGTGCACAAGGTGGCGGCGGGGATGAGTGTGAGCGGGTTCATCGCGGCGCTCGCCGAACAGGGTCCCGTGCGTGGCCCGCAACACGTGTTTGTGAATCGTCGGCTTGTCAAGGACCGCACGATCGCCCATGCGATTTCATCCGCCTACAGCGTCGGGACGATCAAGGAACGTAGTCCCGAGGTGCATCTCTTCATCGAAGTCCCGCCGGACCGCATCGACGTGAACGTGCACCCGACCAAGGCCGAGGTCAGGTTCCTCGATCAAAGTCTTGTACACGAGGTCCTGCGTCGCGCCCTGGTAGACGCGCTTGGTCAAGGGGGCGTGCCCGAGTTGGTGCTCAGTCAGGGCACAGCCCCACAGCCCGAACCGCTTGGCACTTCATTGCCGTGGTCGTTTGGCCAGGGCCAATTGAGCGGTGCCGGATCTTCGGGCAGGGCGGAGTGGCCAGGAGCGTCTCCTGGAGGAGCCGGCTCAGTCTTCGGAGCTGCCGGGCTTCAGCCCGGCAGCCAGGCCGCCGCAACCGCCGACCCCCGCATCGGCCTCACCGGTGGCACGTCCACTGTGCAGTCGCTCATCAAGCCACTGACCCCGCTCGGCCAGTTCCGCAACACGTTCATCATTGCGATTGACGACGAGGGAATTGCGATCATTGATCAGCACGTGGCGCACGAGCGGATCCTGTATGAGCAGGTCGCCGAACGCCTGACCACCGGCCGCGTCGAGGTCCAGGCGCTCTTATCCCCGGTGATCCTCGAGTTGTCGTCGGGTGAACACCAGACGTTGCTCTCACACATGGGCGAACTCGCCAAGCTCGGGTTTGAGTGTGAGGACTTCGGGGGCACCAGCCTGCGCATCACCGCCGTGCCTGCGCTGCTCGATTGGAAACAGGTCGATGCCACACTCCGGGCCGTTGCGACCGATCTGGATGGTCTGTCTCCCGGCGCCAGCGTCGACATCGCCCTCAGGCAGATGGCGGCGACGATGGCGTGTCATGCGGCGGTGAAGGCGAACGACCCGCTCACGCGCGAGAAGATGCAGTATCTGCTCGACGAACTCCGCCGTACCTCGCACTCCACCGTTTGTCCCCACGGCCGCCCGGTCGTGCTCCGGCTCACGCGGCGGGAGATTGAACGCAACTTCGAACGTACTTAGTCACAGGGAGGCACCGAATCACGGAGGTGTTTACACGAATTCCTCTGTGCCTCTGTGTCTCCCTGTGCAAAACAACGACGTCGAGTGCCTTCCTGGTGGTCGGATATCATCTACGCCATCAGTGGAGGTCCCTATTGTGGTTGTGCGGCAAGTGTCATGAGTCGCTCGAAGACACGTTCGAGTCGTGCTGGTAGTGCGGGTCGCCACGCTACGGCGACGCGGCACTCGAACATGTCGGCACCAAGCGGTTCCATGA
>CAYZLT010000079.1:0-4824 GCA_964479175.1 uncultured Solibacteraceae bacterium
CGCGGACATGATTTCGAATGGGTATCACCGGCACGCGCCGTGCCCGTTCCAGTCGCAGGGCATCATGCTCAACCCGAACGGCGATTTGTTCTTCTGCGAGAACAGCGAAGTCGTCGGGAACGTGCTGAACGAAGATGCCGCGGATATCTATTTCCGCAAGTCCAGCCAGGATCATCGCGAGATGATTCGCGTGGACAAGTGCCCGACGTGTCTGAGCCCGTGTCAGATGAACGTGTCGGCCGTGAAGCAGGTATTGCCGTACGTGAAGTTCCTGTATCGCGCGACCAAAGAGAAGCGGAAGCGGATTCCCGCCGCCGCGCGCACCGGGTCCGACGGCCTTCAGCCTTCGCGCTGATCGTCGCGCGGCCGGAAGGCGAGCAGCAGGCCCCCCGGCAGGTTGCCAATCACTGACAGCAGCATGAAGAGGATCGACAGGAGGACCGCGTCTTCCTGTGTGACACCAGCGACGCCAAACAGGTAGACAAACGCCGCGTTGCCGGTGCCAATGCCGTTGGGTGAAATCGGCAACAGCATGATCAGGACGATGAGCGGTACGGCCGCGAAATACCAGATCAGCGGAATCGTCATGCCCAGGGCCATGCCCAGCGCCCACACTTGAAGGGTGCGGAGCACATGCACAAACACCGAGCCGGCCAGCACTCCAGCGACCACGGAGCGTTTGTTGGCGTATTGACCGACCGCATCCAGGAATTTGTGGGCGAGACGGTCAACTGCTGCGATACGGCTCAATCCGGTACGTTGCAGCAGCACGCGATAGACGCGCGAGTCAAACAGCAGCAGCCATGTGGCGACCGCGCCGGCCCCGCCGAGGGCACCGGCGACCCAGAGCAACCAGCGATACTCGAGGCGTCCCAGCAGCATGATGCCCACAACGCCGGACAGCAGCACGGACACCGTGCCCAGGAGTCGATCCAGGGCGACTGATGCCACGGCATTGGCCATCGTCACGCCCTGGCGGGTGGCGGCGACGGCGCGGACGGTGTCACCCCCGAACGAGCCGGCGGGAATGAACGTGCCCGCGAAACCACTCACAAAAAACACGCGAAGGAGGGGAGCAGTCCGGAGCGGCCGATTGGCATCGACCGCGCGCAGCAGGGTAACCCACCGCCACGCCATCGTCATCCGGTCGAGCACCGTCAGAACGGCGGCTGCGGCGATCCATGCCGGGGACGCGTCGGCGAGGGCGCGGGCCGCCAACCGCCAGTCCACGGCGTATACCGCGTAGTACAGCAGACCACCCGCGACCACGAAACGCAGCAGGCGCAAAAAAAGAGCGGCTGGTGAAGACCGGCCGCCGCGTGAAGTGCCCGCCAGAGGGTTGTTTAGCACCCGGGGTAACCAGTGGGAATCCTTCGTGCCATCAATGTCGTCCCTTGCAGAAAGCCAATGTTCAGACTATGTATCGGCCTCAGGGGTGTCAAGACACCAGGGGAATCCCGGACCATGCCCGTGCTACGATCTCGCCGATAGGTTTTTATCTTTCTGATTGAGGTGGCGATGAAGCCGGTGTTGTTTCGTGTAGGAATTCTTGTGGCGGGTGTGTTGGTGGCGGGGTCGGTGCGTGAGGCCTCGGCACAAATGCTCCAGTCAACCGACAAGGTGTTTGCCGGGCTGAGTTTTGGCAACCAGACCAAAGCCCGCACATACATTATGAGCGGCTCGCAGCCGTTGTATGACGAAATCGCGTCCTTTGAGTCGCAGGTGGGGATCGGCAGCGAGAGCATGCTCGACCTCAGTGCCGGAATCCGCGTGTGGAAGAACGTGGCGGTTGGCCTCGGCTGGTCGAACTACTCGGACACCAGCACGGGCACCATGGCGGCGTCGATTCCTGACCCGCTCTTTTTTGACTCACCCCACGCCCGTTCGACGACGGTCGAGGGCCTGGAGCACAAGGAACAGCAGATTCACCTGTCGGTCTATTGGCTCCAGCCGCTGACCGACAAGTTTGATATGGCCGTGTTTGCCGGACCGACGTTGTTCAGCGTCAAGCAGGACATCCTGTCTGGTATCACCGTGCCGGCGGGGGGGACGACGATCGCGTCCGCCACGACGACCACGCTGGACGAAAGCGCGACCGGCCTGCACATCGGGATCGACCTGCGGTACCTGATCATCAAGAACGCCGGCATCGGCGCCTTCGCGCGCTACGCGACAGGCAAGTTCGACACAACGGCCATTGATGGCGGCTCGATGGAAGTCGGTGGCTTCCAGTACGGCGTCGGCATCCGCGTGCGCTTCTAAGAGTGGAAGTAGAGCGCGCTCAACTTGAAGCGCGCTGAGCATAGCGGCCTTTTAGATCAGGCGCTATAGAGACAAAAATGGGCCCGATGGCGTGTGCCACCGGGCCCATTGTCTTTGTTACCCGCAGTTGGGACGCGGGGAGTAGCCGTCATAGCCCGGCGGGCCGGCGACGATACCCCACTGCAGGCGGAGTGTCTGACTGTTGTCGTCGTAGGCGGCCCCGATGTCCACCACCTCATCGCGCCCAGCCAGGCGCCACGCCAGCGCATCGATGCTGTGTGGACCGTTGCCGCGTTTCTTGTTCCAAGCCAGGTCGAGACCGCCGCAAATGCCGGCTTCGATGATCCGGTCGCGGAGGAACGCCATGTTGGATTCCCGTCCATGGAAGCTGCTGGTGGGAGCCAGATACGAGGGGTATTTCGCCGCAATGCAATTGACCAACGCGGTGCCATCACTCGTGGCGCAATTACCCGGCGGGAGCGTCGGACCACCGCCGCCGGAGGGCACGGGTGTCTGGAAGGCCTCCGTGATAGACCAGTTGCCGGTCACTTCCGAATCGGTCACACGCACGCGCCAGAAGAACATCGTGTTGGTCGCCAGGTCGCTGGGGACAGTCAGCGCCGTTTCGAGCGCACCGGCCTGCGTCTCATCAAATACCACTCGGTTGCTGAACGCCTGATTGGTCGCCACTTCCCAGTGGTACCGAATCGGCAGGTGAGGGCCGCTGACCGGCGCGTTGGCCACGGTTAACGTCGGTCTCCGGGTGGTGATTCGCCCGCTGCCGATCGGGCTCCGCGGCGTTGGGGCGCCGATGACCACCGGCTCAAGCACTTCGAACGCGCGCGGGTTGGAGTAGTTACCGGTGTTCGCGCCGTCCTCCGCGCGAACCCGCCAATAATAGATCCGCCCGGCCGGCAGCGCTCCGGGAATCAGGAAAGCGGTCCTGCCGTTCGCACCGGGTGCGACGCCATTCTGCGAGGCGACTTCGGTGGCGAACTGGGCATCCGAGGCCAGCTCAATCCGCATCGTGAACGGCCGCGGGCTGTTCGACGACGGGTTCTCAATCAGCAGTGTGATGGGCTGCTGCGCGGGTTTGAACCTGCCGTTGGCCGCCGGCTCCAGCAGCACGGGCTGCGTGATCGAGACGCCGACAAGTGGGCCCGCAATCAGCGGGCTGAGGGGATTGTGGCTCCGGGTCTGTTCACACGCGGACCCGAGAATGGCAGCGAGCAGGCCGGTCAGAATCCAGACAGGGCGACGGTGGATGTGGTTCATGAGTTGCACTACAGTCGAGGTGTGGGGCGGGACATCCGCACCATGCTTGTGTATCGGTCGAATCGAGCGCCGGGTTCAGCCTTCACGGTAGAACGAATCGCCTAGTCCTCTGCGAATCCGATGCCATCGCCAAAGTCACTGAATATCCTGCATATTTGCGACCAACTCGGCTGGGAAGGGTCAAGAGCGCATGGCGTCAAACGACTTTTTGCATGGATACCCCCCCCGTTTTGACGCGGTCAGGCATCGCGGTCGATGGCGCTCCCGATCCGGACATGACGCGGCTGTTCTACGGCAAGTCGTATGTCTATTCGCTGACGGCCGCACCGTTTGTCGCGCTCTTCGGGACCAATGGTTTTACGTCTGGAATTCGGCACTGCTCGCGCTGGGATTTTTCTGCGCGTATCTCTTTCTGAGCGCACGGTCGGGTGTGACTGTCAGTCTGCTGCTGGCCGGTGGTCTAGTCTTCCCGACGATCGTCCCTGACCTGGCGATTCCCGTGAACAATTTTCCCAGCGTCGAGGCGTTCTCGATTCTCAAATCACGCGACGTCCGCTACGTCGTCATCGACTGGCGCACCTACAACGACGCGGCGAGCGCCGTCTTACGCGCGCGGTTCCCGCCGTTCCAGCATTACTTGCGCCCGCTCGTTGCCACGGGCGACGTGTATATCTACGAGATTGTCTGGGCCGGAGTGAGTTCACACAGGTGAGGCCCCGCGCTCGGCCCTGTGAACAGGGTCGAGCGCGGGCGTCGTGGTCAGCGGTCTTACTGGTCGCCCTTGAAGTTCGGCCGGGGATTGGCCGAGACCCACAGGTTGCGAATAATCGTGCCAGGGTTGGTGTCGCTGCCGGCGCGGCCGCCGACCGACCCGAGCCGGACGAGCATCTTTGCGGGACTCCACGTGCCGGCATAGGAGGCGGCGAGGTCAAGTATCACCGAGCCGTTGGTGCCGCCGTCCCGAATGAGCAGCCGGGCCACGTTGTTGCCCCACGTGAACTTCCAGAAGTAGATCTTGTTACGGCTCCACACCTGGGGACCGCCGTTGGGTTCCGGGCAGTGCGAGGCATTCGACGCGGAACGGACGCAGAAGGTGAAGCGCGCAGGGCTGCCCTGACCGAGCCAGCCGGTCCGCTTGTCGAGCGTCACGCGATATTCGTTGTCGGTGACATTCACGCCGTCGTCGGCGAGCATGCTCATGACCTTCGTTTTCCACTCTTCGCTGCCGTTGCCGAGATTCGTAATGATCGCGGAGAGCTCACCGTTGGTGAGCGTCTTCGGCATCGA
>CAYZLT010000079.1:4834-12446 GCA_964479175.1 uncultured Solibacteraceae bacterium
GTTCAGGCGAACGCCCTCGGGGAGGAAGGTCACGTCACGTGTGAACCGGCCAACCGTCCTGCCGTTGGTCAGCGGATCGAAGATTTCCTGATTCTTGATGTAGCCGCCGGCCGGTGCCTTGAAGGACGCGGTGGTGGACCAGGGCCCGACGCCGCTTTGCGCCGGGAGGGTGCCGCGCACGCGCCACGTGTAACGGGCCTCCATGTCAAGCGCGGCGGGAATCGTCCACGACGGAGAGTTGACGGTCACGTTGGACACCCGTACGTTCGCGGCGTTGTAGAGCTCGAAGTTGTACTGCACGGTGGTGGCTACGTACTTACCCGTGGACGCGGATGCCACCAAGGTCACCGATTGACCTTCCGTCTGGAAGTCGTTGATTGGGGAGGTCGGCGTCGGCGCCGTCACCTTCAAGTTCGATCCGTCAGCGGCCGCCGCCGTGTCGGCAGTTGTGCCGGTGTTTGAGCCTGCCGGTGTCGTGGGGGCCTCGCTGCACGCAATCGCCAGTCCGGCGACCATCGCGGCGCCGAAGGCCGCACGGAAATAATTCTTCATTGTCGATTCTCCTGAAAAACGCCTGTCATCCAACGGACGTACACCCGAGCCGCACGAGGGCCACCTGTGATCATACACATTACTGCTCCGGGGCCTCCAGTGCGAGGCCTGCCGTGGCACACAGCCATCAGGCCGGGGTTTCTTTGGGTGCCGTCAGAGACGCCACCGCGCCGGTCAACGAAAAGACCATCATCAGCGCCGCGCCAATGAGTGATACGGCAAGCGCCGATTCGAGCGGAAGGCCAAGGCGGCCGAAGTAGACGCCGAACGTCGCCTCCCGAACCCCGAAGCCGTTCACCGACACGGGCGCCATCTGCACGACAAACGACAACGGCACCAGAATGGCCAGGTGGGCGATGGGAATCGGCACGCCAAGCGCATTGGCGATCGCGGCGTAGAAGCCGACCAGCACCTCCTGCACGACAACCGCACCCACCAGGCCAAGCCCCAGCGCACCCGGGGCGCTGCGGAACTTCTCCAGGGCCGCGACCATCCGCGGGATACGCTCCTCGACCCACTCCTGATGAAGCGCCTTGAGCGGGTGGAGCAGTCGGCCCACAAACTCGGCCCACATCATGAGCGGCACGGCAACTCCCACGTCTGCGAGGCAACCCGCCCAGAGCAGCGCGGCGCCCCACGAGCCGAGCGTATCTGCCGAAGTGTCCACCGATGTTGGCCGTATTGCCGAAGGGAGGCCAGTCCCTTGAGGGCCAGTCGCTCGATGGTGGGAAATCTTCCGGCTCCGACGAAGGTCACGACTCGCGCAAGCATCCGGGAATCAAACAGGAGCACCAACGTACCCGCCGTGGCGAGCGCAGCCAGTCCGGCGACCACGACGAGGATTCGGCCATTGATGGCAGAATTCTCCAGTCGGCCGGCGCAGAGCAAACCCACCACCGCCAGCAACCGGACGGACACGGTGCCGATCGGTCGATCGACGGCCACAGAGCCGACCACGATCGGTGTAGCAAGGCCCAGACGTGAGGCCCCGACGGCTCGCGATCAAACGATCACCATCGTCAACACACCGGCAATCCAGGGCCACGATGGCCGGGCCACCGGTTGGCCGAGGCGTCCGATGTCTTCGCCGCGCAACGCGAGCCACAGAAGGACCGCCGCGATGGCCACGCGACCCACGTGCATCCACATCGAGGTGCGTGCGGGAGTTGGCCAGTCGGCCACGCGCTGATTCTATGCGGAGGCCCCCGCAAGGCACGCCCCGCGAGTTAGACTTTCTCCATGCCGACGGCACCCGTGCTGAACGACTCAGCCTTCAGGGCATTTGTGGACGAGTACCGTGTCCGCTGCCTGTGGTTCCTCAGGCAGGACTACTTCCCGGTCACCGCGGCCGAGTGCGAGTCCGTGCTCCGTCTCATTGAACAGCACGGGGATCGTCAAGCGTTCCTACGAACTGCAGAATTCCGTCAATGGCTGTCACTCCGTTCCAACGCGCTCTCTGCCGACTCTTAGCGACCGACCGCCGCGCCCGGGGTGACAGCTATGTCGCTGGAGGCGTCGCGCTCGGCTTGGCGTTGGAGGCACAGCGCCTGTCGCGGGACCTCGATCTCTTCCATGACACAACGTTGGCTGTGGCTGCCACCTGGGATGCCGACCGAAAGACGATGGAGGCCAACGGCTACGCAGTGCAACCCGTGAGGGAGCGTCCCGGCTTTGTGCAGGCCACGGTGTCTCTGCGGGATGAAACGTTGCTGGTGGAGTGGGTACACGACAGCGCTTATCGGTTTTTTCCGCTGGTTGAGCATGACGATCTCGGTCTGACACTGCACCCGTTCGACCTTGCGACAAACAAGGTGCTGGCACTGATCGGGCGCGTCGAGGTGCGTGATTGGGTGGATGTGCTGAGCTGCGACCAGCGGCTGCAGCCATTCGGTTATCTGGCGTGGGCTGCCTGCGGAAAGGATCCCGGCTTCTCTCCTTTGTCCTTGCTCGACCATGCGCGTCGCACAGCACGCTATTCCGCTGCGGAGGTGGCGACCCTGGCCTTTGAGGGGGACGCGCCCGACGCCGCCCAGTTGTCCCGTCAGTGGCAGGAGGCGCTCTCTACCGCTACCGAGATCGTCCGTGCGCTGCCAGCCGGGCACATTGGCTCAGCCGTACTGACCGACAGGGGCGACCTGGCCAGAATTCCGGCCTCCGGAATTGAGGACGCGCTCACTCGCGGCGCCGTACAGTTCCATCCAGGGCGCATTGGCCGAGCGTGGCCGACCATCGGCCCTGCGGCGAGCGTCGGATAGGGCGGACGGCCGCACGGGGCCGGGCAGAGCCTGCGGTTTTCCGTGTAGTCTTTGACTCAAGATGGCACTGCCGGTGGTGAATGTCGAAGAGGACGTGGAGCGGACCGTCGGGCGGCGGACCCGGCCAGCCGATCCGCTCTCTGTGGCCTCGAGCCGGCGCCCGCTACCTTGTGATCGGCGGTTTCGCGATCCGCGCCGCTGGGTACAACCGCCGGACGATGGAGGTCGACCTCATGGTGGCCGGCGATCCCGAGAACGAGGGCCGCGTATTCGACGCGCTGGCGACACTTCCTGACCAGGCCGTGCGCGAACTGCAGCCGGGCGAACTCCAGCAGTACACCGTGATTCGGGTGGCTGACGAGATTCTCGTGGACTTGATGCTCAAGGCCGGCGGCATTGACTATGCCGAAGCGGCAACGGATGTGGTGATGCACGATGTTGATGGCGTGCCCATCCCCTTCGCCTCGCCACGACTGCTTTGGCGAATGAAGGCGGTCACCGGCCGCCAAAAGGACGCCGGCGATCTGGTGTTCCTTCGCTATTGGTTCAGCGAGCGCGGCCAACAACCTCCCGACGTCTCCTGAGCGATGCCGGCCAGTTGTCCCGTCAGTGGCGGGAGGCGCTCTCTACCTCTGCCGAGATCGTCCGTGCGCTGCCAGGGTAACCGTGCCTACCTGGTCACCGGTGTCCAGGCCCACGACGCGATGGGCCTGGCCGTTGCGTTGACCGTGCCGGATCGCAGGGATAAGATCGCCGGGCTGTTCCCCCTGTATTTTTGAGATGTCCACCCCAATACCTTTGAACATCCTGCACATCTGCGACCACCTTGGGTGGGAAGGATCACGCATGCATGGCGTCAAGCGGCTGTTTGCGTGGATGATCCCCCGGTTTGACGCCACCCGCTACCGCGTGTCGCTGGTCAGCCTTCGGAAGAAGGATCTTTCGGAAGAGACACTGGACGACCTCGGCATCGACATCACGTACCTTGAACGCGGCAAGTTTGATCCGCGGACGTTGTTCGACCTGTTGCGGGTGATCGACTTAAAAAAGACGGACGTGCTGCACCTGCACGGATACGGCGCCACGACTTTCGGGCGTCTGGCCGCCGCGATGCGAGCGATTCCAGTCGTGCTGCACGAACACGCAAACCTCACGTCGACGCCCTGGTTTCAGAAAGTGGCCGACACCGTGCTGGAGCCGTTCACCGACATTGCCATCGCCGTGTCGAAGAGCACAGCCGAGTTCGTGATTGAGGCGCGCAGGGTGCGCCCGTCCCGGGTGAAAGTCGTGTACCTCGGCGCGCCGCTCGATGAATTTGGCCGTCCCGCGACGGCTGATGAACGCGCGTCTGCACGTCGCGAACTCGGCGCAACCCCAGACGATGTGGTGATGGGGACGGTGACGCGACTCCACGACTCCAAGGGCAACGAATATCTGATCGGCGCCGCCCGGCTGGTCGTCGACGCCCGGCCACAGGCGCGGTTTTACCTGTTTGGCGAGGGTCCGCTCCTGGAGGCGCTGCAGGCACAGGCGACACGACTGGGCCTCGGTGATCGCTTCGTGTTCGGTGGCTTCGTCAAGGACGTACGGCGAGTACTCGGCGCGTTTGATGTGTCGGTATTTCCCTCGCTCTGGGAGGGCACGCCGCTCACGGTGTTTGAAGCCATGGGCGCCGGCAAGGCCATCGTCTCCACCGACGCGGACGGGTTGTGCGAAGTCCTCACGAAGGACGTGGACGCACTCATGGTGCCCAAACGCGACGCACGCGTGCTGGCGGACGCCATCATCCATCTGATCGATCACCCCGACGAGCGCGCCCGGCTGGGCGCGGCGAGTCGCACGACCGCGGAGTCGTTCGACATCCAGGCCTTTGTGCGCAAGATGGAACAGCTCTACGACATTCTTCACACGGAATCACGTCCCCGCAAACGCCGCATCGTCGAAGAAGTGGATTTGAGTTTCCTGGGGAAGGCCCGCGCGTGACGCCCGCCGCCGCTGACGCGCGATGGCGCGCCGGGTGGATATCGACGGCACTCATTTTTGCCGTGTTCGCCGGCATTTCCCTGTGGATCGATCCGGTCGCAGTCCGGCGCACGCCGGTGGACCCGACGGCCACGCCGGGATTTCAGAGTGACGAGGCGACGTACTACCTGATGGGCCACAGCCTCGCGCACGACTTCGACCTGGAGTATCGGCACGAGGACATCGTGCGCACCCGCGCCGAGTTTCCGGACGGTCCAAGCGGCGTGTTTCTGAAGAAGGGCACGACGATCAGTGGTGAGCCCGATCCAGACACCTCGCGTTTGTTCTACGGCAAGTCGTTCGTCTATTCCCTCACGGCGGCGCCGTTTGTCGCCCTCTTCGGTACCAACGGGTTTTACGTCTGGAATTCGGCGCTGCTCGCACTGGGGTTTGTGTGCGCCTACTTTTTCCTCAGCGCACGCTCGGGAATCACCGTCAGCCTGCTGCTTGCCGGCGGATTCCTGTTTCCGACGATCGTGCCGGTCTACTGGGCGTGGATCACGCCGGAACTCTTCAACTGCGCACTCGGCCTCGTGGCGTACTTCTGCTGGCTGTACAAATTCGTCGCACCGACAGCCTCGTCGCGATGGACACAGTGGCTGCGCGGGCCGGCCTCCGACATCGTGGCAGCGCTCATCATCGGCGTGCTGACGTTTTCGAAGATCTCAAATGGTCTGCTCGGTGCCCCGCTGGGGCTGTGGTGGTTGTGGCAGCGGGACTGGACGCGGGCCGCACTGGTCGCTGCCGCGTTTGTGGCGTTGGCCGGGCTCCTGCTGAGCGCCAACATGACCATCAGTGGCGACTGGAACTACCAGGGTGGCGGCGACCGGAGCACGTGTTACGCCACCTATCCGTTCGAGACGCCAGGGCAGGGGATCGAGGTTTGTGATCCACGGTCCACCGATGCAGCCATGACGGACGTCTGGTTTGACCGCGAGATGTTCTGGACGAACATTGCGGCCAATCTCGGCTACTTCGTCGTCGGGCGCTACGGAGGCGTGTTCGCCTACTTTTTTCCGTTGGTCCTGGCGACAGGACTGTTCCTTGGGGCGCGAGGGACGCGGCAGCCCTGGCAATGGGTGGTGCTGGGCAGCATCGTCGCTCAAGACCTTCTGTTCATCATCACGCAGCCGTACTCGTACCTCGGCGGCGGCGGGTCGGTCGGCAACCGCTATTTCATGGGGGCGTATGGCATGACGGTGTTTCTATTGCCGCCCGTACGCTCGCTCCTGCTCGGCGTGCTGCCGTGGATTGTCGGAGGCGTGTTCATGGCGCCGCTGGTGTTCAGCCCGTTTGATACGTCGATGCGTCCGGCTGACCGTGCGTTTGCGGGGCCGCTGCGTCTGCTGCCGGTGGAACTGACCAATTACAACGACCTGCCACCGATGACCGAGCGCGGCCTCATGACGCGATGGTTTGGTCGGACCGATCGCCATCCGCGTTTTGAACTGCTGTACCTGGACAAAAATTCCTGGTTGCAGGAGGCTGATGGACTCAGTTTTTGGACCCGTGGGCGTTCCCGCGCCGAGTTGCTCGTGCGGACGAACGAGCCTGAGCGCCGCCTCGAACTGACACTTCGAGCGGGGCCGGTGGCGACCACGGTTGACCTCGACCTCGCCGGTCAGCGGGCGCGGGTCGTGCTGGCGCCTGGGCAGACCTCAGTCGTGCAATTTGCGCCTCCTCGTGGTTGGCCGTACAAAAACTTCAGAGTGCAGACCAGCTATATCTGGCGTCTCTTCATCACCACCGACAACGGGTTTGTGCCGACCGACGTAAATCCAGACGCCACAGACACCCGCCTGCTCGGCGTGCTGGTGACGCCGCTCATCATCCGGTGACGATGTGATGAAGCGTTCCGGGCCTGTTCCCGTCTCAGTCGCCTGGCTCGCCGGCATCGTACTCGCGGTGGTGATGACGTGGCCGATGATGTCGGCCCCCGGCCAACTGACGCGCATGGACACACACGACGGCAAGTTCAGCGTGTGGAATGTTGCCTGGGTGGCGCACGCGCTCCTCACCGATCCGGCCAACGTCTTTAACGCCAACATCTTTCATCCGCAGCAAGGCACACTCGCATATTCGGAGGCGAACCTTGTTGCGGGCGTGATGGCCGCGCCCGTGTATGCCATCACAGGCAACCCCATCGCGGCGCACAACGTGGTTGTGTACGTCTCGCTCGTGCTGGCGTTTGTGTTGACGTGGCACCTGGTGCGTCGTCTCACGGGTTCGCCGTGGGCCGGTCTTCCCCCGGCCGCGGCATTTGCGTTCTCCGCATACGTCTCCGCGCACACCGCGCACGTGCAGTTGTTGTTGGTGTTCGTCGTGCCACTGGTCCTCATCGTCTGGCACTGGTTTGAGGAACAGCCATCACTCCAGCGTGGGGCCGCGCTTGGCGCGACGATGACGTTCAGCGTGCTGGCGTGTGCGTATTACGGGATCATGATGGGGCTGGCGGTGGGGTTTGCCGCGTTATGGTTCGCGTGGCGACGGTCGGAGCCGAAGCCGTATTGGGTTGGCCTTGGTGCGGCGGTGCTGGTCGCGGCACTGACGGTTGCGCCGATTGCGATTCCGTACGCGTCACTACGTGACGAGGGCGTCCGGTCGTCGCTCAACATCGACGAAGCCCGCAGTTATTCCGCCGACCATCGCACCTACATGCGCGGGCACTCGGGCCCTCTGACGCAGATCCTGCCTGCCGTCTGGAAGGCGGATCTTGATGCGTACGTGGGCCGCGTCGGGGAAGTCCTGTTTCCCGGCATCATCATTGTTGCGCTCGCCGTGAT
>CAYZLT010000080.1:0-12403 GCA_964479175.1 uncultured Solibacteraceae bacterium
AGTTACTGCTTGCGAATCGTCATCGTCAGCGTGCCGGTTGGCTGGTTTTCAAACGCCAACTGCGCGCGCAGCACGTAGTCGCCGGGCTTCAGGTCCCCGACCGGCAGCTTCGCGACAAACATGAACTTGTCGGCCATCGGAGTGGCCGAGGGTGACGGCGGAGCACTCACGAGGGCCTTGTCGGTCAGGCTCGGCAGGATTTCGACCAGCGCGCCGAATGGGCCAGCCGGGCGTCCGTACAGCTCAAACACGGCGAGCACTTCCGTCTGGTTCGTGATTTTGAGGACCGGCTCAAATCCCTGCGCGCCGGCAACGCCAAGCATCAACCCGCCAAGGCTGGCCGGGCCGGCGCTGGCCTGGGTGACGTTCAGTTCGTAGTCGGCCGTGGCGGCGCGACCAGTCGTGTCCACTGCGGCAAACCGCAGGCGGTACGTGCCGGGCGGCACCGGAATGGCGGCCGCCACCAGCGGGCGCTGCAGTTCCTCCGGACGCGCGGTCCACTGCGCGACCATCTTGCCGAGCGGATCAAACAGTCCCGCTGCGGCGGCCTGCAGCTTCACCGACGGATCCACCGTCTCGGCCAACGCAAACACTTTCATCGCGTTTTTTTCGTCTCCGTCGTTGCGCGACGGAATGCCGATCGCGCGCAGACCAAACTGGCTCTGCGTGGTGAGTACGCGGAGCATTGCCTGCGGCGTAAGAGCCTCGGCCGATCCACGGGCGATGGCCACGGTCGACCGCGTCCGCAACGTGACGTCCGCACGCGTCGACCGAAGATCGAGCCGTGCACTCGCGCCCGTGCGCTCGTTGCCCTCGGCCATATACGTCGCCACGTAATACGACGACGTTTCACGCGCCACGCGCGTCATCACGTCTGACCCGGTCATGTGGAACATCTGGCCGCCGGTGACGCCCACCAGATTTTCGAGTCCCCCGAGCGCGGTCCGTTCGCGATTTCTTCGGGGCGGATCACGTACATCTGGGCGTTGGCCGCGTCGGCGGCGGGTCCCAGGCGCTGGAAATCGTTCGGCTGCACCACGCAGTCGCTGGAACTGCCGATGCCGGAGCTGGCCTCCGCGCCGACCAGACCCGAAGTGAAGAAGAGCACGGGGGTGACACCACCCGAGGCGCTCTGCGTGAGCAGGGAGCCCAGGGCACTGAGGGTGTCGCGTGTGTGACACCGGCGCTCTGCCGTGGTCATCGTAGCTTTGGCGCGACCCTGTACCTTCGCCAGCGCGCCTCGCAGCGCCTCGCGGTCGGTGGTGGGCGGCAGCGCGATGGTGCCACGCGGAATCGTGAACAACGCGACCCGGTCGCGCGGTGACAGCGTCTTCTCGAACTCCAGCAACGTGTCACGCAGCGCGCTGTCGCGGCCCGGGCTCAGCGACTCCTCGTCGATGATCCACATGAACGAGCGACCGGCGTCGGCGGCATCGCTGGTCGCAAACGGTACGGGCAGCGCCGAGGCGGCCTTGGCCGCAAAGTCCACGCGTGTCAGCGACGTGATCACGCGGTCCTTGTTGGCGACCTTCAACGTCAGGTGCGCGGCCGTCAGGTCGGTCACCATCGTGCCGTCCGCGGTGGTGGCGATAAATTCCACCGTGGCCGGGCCGGCCACACTGGCGCCGCCCGCACCGCCGCGGCCACCACGTTGTGCCGAGAGGGACACCGTGGCCGCCAAGGCGACGGTCGTGGTCAGAACAAGACACTGCTGCAGGGTTCGTCGGGTCATCATCCTCATACCGGGGCCTTCACGTTGCGCGGATTAACGGGCGACCTTGCGCAAGGGACGCACCACACGTCCGCCCGCCTGGTCCTGAGCAGCGACGGTGGCGCGCACCACGTAGTCGCCGGGTGGCAACGCGCCAATCGGAATGGCCGCTGTCACCAGAAATCGATCGGACTCGTTGGTCGCCGCAAACGCACCGGGCATGGTCACAATCGCCGGGCCATTCACGGTCCTGGCCACTTCGAACATGACGCCGACGCGCACACCTTCGCGTCCTCCATAAATTTCCAGGTGCGCCATCGCCGTCGCCTCTGCGCCGAACTCCAACCTAGGTTGGAATTGTCCGTCGCGGGACAGTCCGAGCACAAGATCACTCAGTGTCAAGGCCCCGGCCGAGACCAGGCCGGCGTCCAGCATGAAATCCGCCGAGCCTCCCCGGCCGGACGCCTCACTGGCGGCCACCCGAAGGCGATAGGTGCCGGGCGGCACCGTCAACGCCGTCGTCACCGAGGAACCCACAAGCTCGACGGCAGGCATCACACGGCTGGCGACCAGTCGCCCGTCCTCTGAGAAGAGGCCGACGATGGCGTCGTTGAGGGCGGCGGCGGGATCGGGTGAGTCAAAAAGAACCACGACGCGTACGTCCCGCGCGCCGGGCTCCCGGGAGGAGTAGCCGGCCACGCGCAGGGGGAGGTCACGGAAGATCCGCGCTTCCTTCATCATCGCGAGGGGGGTCGCGGGTGCGGTGCCGGCAAACCGGGTGTGCTGGCGCACCACAGTCATCTGGGGCCGGGAACGAAGCATCACACCCGGACGTGAGATGGTCACGCTGAGCCCGCGCACCGATCCCTGGGTTTCTTCGGGCTCTGGTTCAAACCGGGCGAGATAGTAGCCACCCGTTTCCCGAAGCACCCGCGGCAACGCACCGCCGGTCGGACCACTGATGTGCCAGAGCGGTGCGCCTGTGACACCGGTGAGATGTTCGAGCCCAGCCAATCCTGCCGACGACGGCGACAGCTCCGGCTGCACGATGTACAGCTGTGCGCGGGCGTTGGCGACCGCGCTGCCCACGTGCTGAAAGTGTTCACGCAGGAGCTGGCACCGGCCGAGCGACACGCCGGACTGCATGGCCTGTACCCCCTGAGGGCCGGCCATCTGACCGGAGAACAACACGACGGTGACCGGCGCCTCAGCGCCCCTGAGGTCGTCGATGGCGCCACGCAGCGCGACGAGTGTCGCGCGGGTGCGGCACGCGGCTTCGGATTCGGATTCGACAGAAGGGGCCTGCCCGCTCAGTGCCGCCAGTGACTGCGAGACCTTCGCATGATCGGTCGTGAGGTCGACCTTCACGCCGCCGTACGGCACTGTCACCAGGGCGAGGCGGTCATTGGGCGACAAGGTTCGCACAACTTGACCGATGTGTGTACGCAGGGCGGATTCGCGTCCCGGGCGAATGGACTCGAAGTCCACAATCAGCACGATCGCGCGCCCGTCCTCGGTGACCACGTTGCTGCCGTACGGCAACGCACCAGCCATTCCTGCGGTCGTGCGCACGGGAATGTATTCCAGCGATCGAATCGTGCGGGTGCGTCCGTCAATCCGCAGGGTGACGTCAGAGGGCTGCAGGTCACCGACCGGCACGCCGTCCGGGCCCACGGCGGCGAAGTCCACGGCGATCAGTTTCGCGCGATCCTGCGAGGACAACACGAACTGCTGGGGCTGTGCGGAGACGGCGACCCCAAGGGCGATCACCGACACGACGAGCCACGTACACAACAACGAAGGCGTGCGTGCCATGACTTATTGCGCCGCCGGTGCGAGCTTGCGAATGGTGCGGACCACGCGACCACCGGGCTGGCCCTGCGCCGCCACGATCGCGCGGATGGCGTAGTCGCCTGGGGGCAATGCGCCGACCGGAATCGCTGCGGTGACGATGAACCGATCGGGTTCGTTGGTGGCCGCAAACGCTCCGGGCAACGTCGCAATCGCCGGTCCGTTGAGTGATGTCGCGATTTCAAACGCCACGCCCACCGCCGCGCCCGCCGAGGCGCCGTAGATTTCGAGCATCGCCAGCGCGGTGACTTCCGTCGAGAACTCCAGGCGCGGCGCAAACCCTTCCGGCCGGTTCTGTCCCACGACGAGGCTGCTCAGCTTGAGCGGACCCGCGTCGGTGAGGCCGACCGAGACAGTCACGTCCGCGGCACCCGCGCGATTCTGATTGTCGAGTGCGGCGACACGCAGACGATAGTCGCCGGCGGGCGCCGACAGCGCGGCCACGACTGGCGAATTCGACAGTTCGGTCGGGGTCGACGTCGAACTTGAGACGAGACGACCCGTCGCGTCGAAGAGCCCGACCATCGCGGTGGTCAGCGTCGGCGTGCCGGGCGCGTCGAAGATCGCCAGCACTTTGAGGCTGCCGTCAGGATTGCGCGAGGTCGCGGCCGACACCCGCAGCGGCAGATCCGGAAACATCCGGCTCTCGCGCATCATGTCGATCGTGGACGTGACCTTGGTGGCGGCCGGCGCCGCGCCGGCGCGTCGCACCTGCAACTGCGGGCGATGGCGGAGCGTCACACCCGGGCGATTGGCCGAGACCGAATACCCACGCACGGTCTCGGGGGACTCGGACGGGTCGGGTTCGAAGCGTGCCAGATAATACCCGGCCGACTGGAGACCAATACGCTGCATCGCTGACTCGTTCCCCGAGCGGAGATTCCACAGCGGGGCCCCCGTCTGGCCCGTCAGATGTTCCAGGCCCGCGCGTCCGGAGTTGTCCGCGCCCAGTTCCGGAATCACCACATACAGCTGCGTGCGCGACTTTGCGACCGCCGTGTTCACGTTGTTGTAGTGCTCGGTCAGTACCTCACACGTACCCATGGGGTTGAAGTTCTCGCCTCCGCGGCTCAGGCCTTCCACCCCCTTGGGGCCGATGAGGCCGCCCGTAAACAACACCACGGTGACCGGGGCATCTCCACTCGACAGACTGTCAAGGGTGCCCGCGAGCGCCACCAGCGTGCTGCGTGTGCGGCACCCGGCGTCCGAGGCCGATTCGGTCTGCGGCGCGCGTCCGACAATGGGGCCAAGGGCGGCGACGATGCGGGCGTGGTCGGAGGTGAAGTCGGACTTCATGCCGCCGTACGGCACCGTCACCAGCGCCACGCGGTCGGCGGCGCTGAGCGTTCCAAGAAATTTCGTGACGTCGTCTTTCAGGTCCTGCTCGCGGCCGGGACGCAGCGTCTCGTCATCGATGATCAGGAGGACGGTACGCGTGTCTCCGACGACGGCGTTGGAGCCGAACGGGGCCGGCACGCGCGGCGCACGGTCGGTGGTCGAGATGTAGTCGAGGGCGCGCAGGGGACGGGTGCGTCCGTCAATGCGGAGGGTCACGTCCCCGGGTGTGAGGTCCGTGATCGGCAGGCCGTCAGGGCCAAATGCAGAAAAGTCAATGGCGACAAGTCGCGCGCGGTCCTGTGAGGAGAGCACAAACTGCTGCTGGGCCGCTACGACGACCGAGAGCAGGGCGAGACCGGCGATGGCGAGGGCCAGCGGCCGGAACAGTGTCTTCGGGAACATCCACTGAGGATATCCCGAATGCGGGACCCCTGGACTCCAGGACCCTTGGACCAACAGAAAACCCCTCAAGCAGGAGCCGAAGCTCCCACTTGAGGGGTGTGTGTAGACCGATCAGTCCCGACGGGGACTTACCAGTTAATGCGCCAGACGACCTGGCCGAGGCGGCCACCTGGGTCGAAGGTCGTGTTGATGTCCGTGTAGGAGGACCCGACCTGGAAAATGGTCGCGCCTTCGCCCGGGTTGAGCGCGTGGTTGAAGTTGACGTTGTCGAACGCGTTGAGCATTTCGAGCGTCAGTTCGATGTTGCCCCGGCTGAGGAACGGGAACGACTTCTTGATGCGCAGGTCCACGCGTGTGAACATCGGACCGTTGAGCTGGATGTCATTCGCGCCGCAATCCTGGCGGTAGATGGCGATGCAGCCGTCGCCGCTCGAGGGCTTGATGTAGCGGCCCGTCGGCACACCGAGCGCCGTCGAGTAACCACTCGCGGTGAGCGGGTCCGAGCTGTAGGCACGGCGGGTGTTGTCGATGATGTCCTGCGGCATGCTGTACACCGTCGTCGTACCCGTCGCGTTGTTCTTGTAGATGCGGATCTTGAACTCCTTGTTGAGTTCCTGGGCCGTCATCCCCACGAGCTTGGCGTTGGTGATGCGGTAGCGCTGGGTCTGCAGACGGGCGTTGCCCGCGAATTCCCAGTTACCGAGCACACCATTGATGATCGGGTTCATGTCCGTGCCGAAGCGACGACCGCGGCCGACGGGCAGTTCCCAGGTCCACTGTGCTTTGAACTCGTGCGGCACGCCCGTGGCGTCCACTTCCATGCGGTCGAACCGGATGGAGTTGTTGACCAGCTGCTTGCGGATGCCGTAGGTGTAGTTCGCACTCACGAGCAGGCCTTTCGACAGGCGGCGGCGCATGTCGATCTGCAGGCTGTTGTAGCGGGTGCCTTCACGGTCCTGGACGATCCAGGCGCCGTTGGACACGGCCGGGTTCATCGAGAAGAAGTTCACCGGCAGGCCCGCCGCGATCGCGTTCGGTCGCAGCGCGGTCGTGTCGAGGCTGGCCGCGTAGGTGCTAACGGCCGGTTCGAGGTCGCTCAGCAGCGCGAGCCACGCCGTGTTGGTGTACTGCGTCGCGGTGTACTGCGCGGGGGTGGTGACGCCGGCGCCTGAACGGCCGCTGAGATACGCCTGCGTGATCGGCAGGGGCGAGGTGCCCGGGCGACCTGTGAAGGCAAACGTGGCCTGGCCGGCCGCGAGGTTCGCCTTCATGTTGGCCTGTGCCAGCTTGAACTCGTCGAAGAAACCGTTTTCGAAGAGCACACGTTCGTTCCAGTTCTCTTCGGCCCAGGCATACACGCCCTTGTTGCCGACGTAGCGCACTTCGATCGCCATGTCGTCGCCAATCGCGCGCTGGATACCCGCCGAGTAGGAGTGCACACGCGGCTGCTTGAGGTCGGCCTGGAACATGTTCAGGCTGTTCGCGGTCGTCGCGTTGATCGGGTAGACCGGGGCGTCCGGGAAGGCCGGCGCGCCGAGGCGGCTGGTCTGGCTGAAGAGCAGCGGCCAGGATTCACCCGGGCACACGAGGCAGAAGCCGGTCGTCGCGTTGCGCGTCGCCGGCGTGGTGCCGCCTGGGTTGGAACCCGCGTTGGCCGTGAAGCGGTCGAACCGCTCCTGGTTCATCGTCAGCGAGTAGCCGGCGCGCAGGGTCGCCTGCTCGGGGCTGCCGAGGATGGTGCGGAGCACGCCGTCCTGAACGTTCGGACGCCACGCGAGGCCAATGTTGTAGCCGATGCTCGCGTAGTTGACGTTGTAGGCCTTTGTGCCCTTTTCAAACCGGGTGTACTGGGGCTGCGCCTTGCCGGACAGGTTGCCGGGCTGGAACAGGTTGCAGGCGCGGCCGTCGGGACCCGAACCGATCCCCGAAATGCCGCACAGGTCCGCGAGCGCGATCGTCGAGAACGTGTTGGTCACCGGGGTGAACGGCAACTGGACGTCCCAGCGCAGACCACCATTAATGGTGAGCGTCGGGGTGACACGCCAGGAGTCGGACGCGTAGAACGCGTACGAGAACTGACGCGCCTTCTGTTCGACGTCGCCCAGGTACACGTACTTGCCGGTGGCTGCGTCAAGGCGCGCCGTGCCGTTGACGGCCGAGACACGGCCGGTCAGGAGTGCGTACAGCGCACGCGCATCGGCCAGGTTGCCCGTGGAGGCACCCGGGAAGTTGGTCCCGTTGAACAGGCCCGCGGCCGGATCAAATGTCGTGTTGAAGCCGAAGCTGATGATCGGCACCACGTCGTAGCTGTTCGTGCGGTTGTGCACGCCCGAGAACGAGCCACCAAACGTCAGGCTGTGCGCACCGCGCAGCCAGTTCAGGTCGTTGCTCACGCTCCAGGTGGTGGTGTTGCGCGGCGCCGCATTCGTGCGCACGTAGGGGTCGGTGCCGATCGGGAAGTCCAGCGCGTACCCACCGAAGTCATCAAACATGCTCGGCGTGAGGTTGCTGAAGAAGTCGTTCGGGGACCACTGGAAGCCGCCCTTGAACTCGTTGACCATGTTCTGGCTCAACGTCGACCGCAGGCCCAGCGAGCCGGTGGTGCGGTAGGAGTTCTGGCTGCCGAGGTTGGCAAAGCCGGGGAACGCCGGATCCGCACTGTTGAGCAGGTCCGGGCTGTTCTTGAAGCGCTGCCAGTAGTAGGTGCCGCTCAGGCGGTGTTTGTCGGTGATGTTGTAGTCGAGGCGCACCGTCGGGGCGTACTGGTTGCCCTTGCCCTCGGCCTGATACACAAACGCTTCCGTGTTGCGCGACGTGGTTTCATTGACGCGCCCCGTCGTGCCCGTGGAGGCCTCAATCAGTGCGAGCGCGCTCACGATGCTCGGATCAAAGGTGCCGATCTGACCGTTGTTGCGCGCCAGGGCGAGCAGGTCGACCGTCTGCTGCGTCACCACACCGTTGACCGTACGGTCATAGGTGAAGATGCCGCCGCGCGCCGAATCCCTGAGGATCGTGCGTGTGCGCGTCACCGAGGACGGCTGGTACTGGTGTTCAAAGTTCGCGAAGAAAAACGCCTTGCCGCGACCGTCATAGCCCGGCAGCACGATCGGACCGCCGAGGCGGCCGCCGTACTGGTGCACCTTGACCTGGTTCTTCGGCAGGTTGTTGATCTCGTTGAAGTAGGCGTTCGAGTTGAACCTCGGATCGCGCCAGTAGTGGTAGATGCTCGAATCAAACTGGTTCGAACCCGAGCGGGTCACGAAGGCAATCTGCACCGAGCCGGCGCCGGCGCCGACGCCGGGAACCGCGCCCGTCACGGTGATTTCTTCGACGGCGTCCATACGCGGCGTCACCATCGTGAAGAAGCCGTCACCCGACTGCAAGGCGTTGCCCGTGCCGACGCCGTCGATCGTGATGTTGACGGTGTTGTTCGGCAGGCCGTTGATCAGGGCGGCGCGCGGACCACCCGTGGTGGATACACCCGGCAGCATGGCCACGGCGTACAGCGCGTTACGAGAGACGAGCGGCAGCTCGGTGAGCTGTTCGGTCGTCAGCGTCGACGACACGGCCGTCGACTGGGTCTGGACGAGTGCGGAGCTGGCACGGACCTCAACGGTCTCGGTCAGGGAGCCGATTTCGAGCTTGGCCGTGAGTTCACCCGGCCGGGCGGACAGCAGACGCAGGTCATTGCCGACATACGTCTTGAAGCCGGTCAGCGACACCGTGACGGTGTAGGTGCCGGCGTCGAGTACCGGGAACGAAAACCGTCCCGTGGCATTGCTCACGGCCTCGACCGTGACGCCAGTGGCGTTGTTCTTGACGATAACGGTGGCGCCGGGAATGGCACCGCCGTCTGCGTCGACGACCACGCCCGACAGGGACGAGGCCGAACTGCTCTGGGCCAGTGCGTTGGCACTGACGCCGAGCAGCAGCAGGGCGGACAGTAGTACACGAACGAAACGGACAGTCATGGTTACGTCATCCTCCAAAAGTTCGGGCCCACGCGGATGTCGATATTGCGACAGCTTTGTTAAAGACGCGAACATTCCCACTTTAGGGGACGGAAACGGACGAGTCAAACCCCATTAATTGGGGGGAGTATCCGTGAGGTGGCCTTGGCCGGGGGTCGAACGGTCTTCAGGAGGGACAAGGGAAAACGTCAGGGATGAGGATACGCCAGACGATCTGGCCGATGCGGCCACCGGGATCAAACGTGGTGTTGATGTCGGTGTAGGCAGTGGTCACCTGGAAGATCGTGGCCCTTTCGCCTGGGTTCAACGCGTGGTTGAAGTTGATGGTATTGAACGCGTTGAGCAGTTCGAAGTTCAGCTCGACGTTGCCCGGGCTCAGGAACGGGAACTGCTTCTTGATGCGCAGGTCCGCGCGCGTGAACATCGGCCCGTTGAGGTTGATGTCCGGCGCGTTGCAGTCGCCGCGGTAGATGGCGATGCAGCCGTCGCCGCTGAACGGACGGATGTAGCGGCCCGACGGCACGCCCAGGGCACTGTATCCGGTCGGGGTGGTGGGGTCCGAGCTGTACGCCCGGCGGGTGTTGTCGATGATGTCCTGCGGCATGCTGAACACACTCGCGTTGTCCACCTGGAGACGGTCCATCCGGAAGGTCTGATTGCTGAGCTCCTTGCGGATCCCGTAGGTATAATTGGCGCTGACGAGCAGTCCCTGCGAGAGACGTCGACGCACGTCAATCTGGAGACTGTCGTATTTCGTGCCCTCACGATCCTGCACGATGAACGAACCACTCGCCGATGGGTTCATGACGAAGAAGTGAGGCCGCGCCGGGGGCGGAGTCGCCGGCCTCGAACCAGCGGCCGTGCTGCGGCGGCACCGCCAACGTCGGCATCAACTCCGGAGTCACTGCGGCCCGCACCGGACGGCTGGGTGGACCGGTCCCGAGGTTGACCGCACCGACCGTATACCCACCGACCGATGAAAACGCCTGCGTGTTGTCGCGGAACTCGACAAACTCCGGCACGGACATCCAGAATTGCTCAAACCCTTGTGTCGGAAACCGGGTCGTGACAAACACAAGCCGGTCCGGTTGCGGATAATCCAGTGGTCGCAGCAGCACCCCGTTCACGACGGAGAAGATCGCAGTGTTGGCGCCAATCCCGAGTGCGAGCGTGAGCACCGTGATGACCGCAAACGCCGGATTGCGGCGCAATGTTCGAAACGCAAACCGGAGGTCGTGCAGGAGTCTGTCCATGGCAGATGCCCATTGGACGGGGCGTGCGTCACATTGGTTGAGCAGGTAGTCGCAGGCAGAAGGTGGAGCCCCTCGCAGGTGTGCTGGTGGCCGTGGCCGTCCCTCCGTGCGACCGTGCGAATGCGGCCACCACGGCCAAGCCCAGGCCCGCGCCACCGGTGCGGCCATCACGCGAGGCGTCCACGCGATAGAACCGATCAAAGACGCGTTCGGCGTGGTGCGCCTCCAGGCCGACCCCGGTGTCATGCACCGCAACGTCCACCCACCCGTCGGCGACCGTCGATGTGATGTCCACGGTGCCGCCTTCGACGTTGTACTGAATGGCGTTGGTAACCAGGTTGGTGACGGCCGCCATCAGACTGATCGGATCCGCCGCGACCACGCCGTCGCAGACTCCGGCGGTGACCGTGACATGCCGTGCCGCCGCAATGGGCTGCAGATCCCTGACGACGGCGGTGATGGTGTCGGAGACTGAACACAGCGATCGCACCGAATCGCCGGCGGATTGGGCGCGCGCCAGATCCAGCAGCGACTGCACGAGTGCCTGCATCCGGACCGCCGCCCGCTGACAGACGTCCAGCGACGCCCGATATTCCTCAACCGATCGCGGCCGCGCCAGCGCCCAGTGCGACTCGGCGTGCAGGATCGTCAACGGGGTGCGGAGGTCGTGTGAGGCGTCCGCGGTGAACTGCCGCTGTCGTTCGAGTGACGCATAGAGACGATCAAACGCCTCGTTGAGTACGCCGGCCAGTTGGGTCAGTTCCGATTCGACGCGCGGTATCGGAATGCGTGCACTCAGGTCGCCATCAATCATCGATCGCGCGGTGTGGCTGATGCGCTCAATCGGTGCCAGCGCGCGGCCCACCATCCACCAGCCGCCGCCCAGCACGAGCGCGAGTGCCAGGACGCCGACCCCCGTCATGGCGACCACCAGCCGACGGATCTCGGTCTCAAGATTGTCGATGCGCCGACCGACCATCACGGTCATGCCGCTGGCGAGGCTGGTGACTTGTTCACGTCTGCTGTTGCGCAGGACGTGGCCCGTCGATGGGACCGACTCCGCGACGTCAGGGTGCGAGGCCAGAATCAGATGCCCCTGCCCGTCCCAGATGCCGTAGTAGTCGCGTTCGGGATTCGGCAGAACATCGGTTGGCACAACCACGTCGAACGCGCCGTCGGCGGCCGGCCGAATCGCGGTCGTCAGGCTGTGCATCCGGGTGGCAAGGCCGCGGTCGACCTCACCCAGCCAGGCGCTCCACGTGCTGTAAGCCACGAGTGCGCCGCACGCCACCAGCGCCACGGCGAGCAGCGCCGATGACCACGCGACCAGCCGTGCCCGCAGCGAATGAAACATCGTCATGCGTCGAGCAGGTAGCCGACACCGCGGCGGGTGTGGATCAGGCCGGGCCCGAGCTTGCGTCGCAACGATCCGATGTGCACGTCGATCGTGTTGGACATCACCTCGGTGTCGTCGTCATAGAGGGCGTCGGAGATTTCCTGCCGGGTGACGACCTGGCCTCGTCGCCGCACGAGCAGCGAGAGGATGGCAAATTCGCGAGCGGTGATGTCGAGTTCGCCGTCGGGACCATGGACACGACGCGCGACGGTGTCGATTCGCAGCGGCCCCACCATGACCTCGGGACCCGCTTGATGGGCGGCTCGGCGCACGAGCGCGCGCATCCGCGCGAGCAGTTCTTGTGGCGAGAAGGGTGTGGTCAGGTAGTCGTCGGCGCCGGAGTCGAGCCCGCGGACGCGATCCGTCACCAGGTCTCGCGCCGTCAGGAGCAGGATCGGAGTGGCGTAGCCTTCGCGCCGGAGCGTCTCAAGCACGTCCCATCCGTTGAGGCGCGGCAACATCACATCGAGCACGATCAGAT
>CAYZLT010000081.1:0-12258 GCA_964479175.1 uncultured Solibacteraceae bacterium
CAATTACAAGGGGAAGTACACGATCGGACGCTCGACGGGGACGAGCGAGTCTCAGAGCCAGCCACTCACCGAGAGTGCTTGGCTATGGGGCGCGAATGGCATCGGGAATCGCAGCGAGACTCCTGATCGACTGAACCAATCCGTCGGCAGACCTGATGTGGGCCGACCAGAACACGGGTAGACCGCCAACACCGGCCTTGAGACGTCCGACTGCGAGCGACACTGACAGCGTCCGATGACCCGACAGCGCGACTTCAACCTCTGCGCACATGGGGAAGTCCCTGCCCTGATCCTGCTTGGGATCACCGGTCTGTTCGCCGCAGTCATTGACCGACCAACTGGCCCCCGCCGCTCCACCGGCGACGTCACGCAGCCAGGCCTCAAACGGCGTGGTCAGCAGTGACGGGTCCATGGACCTGACGATCGCAGCTTTGGCGGAATGAATGGCAGCCGCCTCTCTCGCGCCGGGCGAGGCCTGGACCACCAGCGCACTTAACAGAACGACAGAAATCAACATGCCTTCCGCTCCGATCGCCAAACCTGCCGGCTAGTCAATAGGACGCTCGGTGTCCCAGAACGACTGAAACCGCTTTGTTGCTTCCGCGTACGCAGCCCTCGCCCGCTCGACCTCGTGTTCGGCGACCTCTCCGCGCGCGCGCCGGAGCTGAACCAGCGCATACTCGACCTGCTTCAGTTGGTAGTCCTGCTTCAGCAACGTGCCTTCAACAACCAGCGGAATATTGTGGAAGCCAATACTCTGCATTTCCCCACCGGTGTTGCCTGCAGCTTGGAGATCGGATTGCGTCAGCCGGCCTCGGGCCCGAGTCGTCAGTTGTTTGAAGCTGGCGAGGAAGCCCCGCATCTGGTCCAGCCTCCGAAGAGCGGCGCCCGGTGCGTACTCCGTGGCGAACTCGGTCGCACCATCCGCAGCATCGGGATGGCGCTTGGAGAGACGGAGGTAGCCCACAGACGAGGGGTCCTCGGGAACCGAGAGTTGACTGGACGGCTCGGAGCGCCAGGTACTGCCGAATGTGCCTGCCGCAACGATGGCCATCATCAAACAGGCGACGAATCCAATCCGTATCACCATGATGATTTCCTGATGTAGTCCGAGTCCAGCCCGCGGTCCTTGATGGTACTCCGTCGGCCCAACGTAGCGTCCACCGCCAGCGGTATCATCATTGCATCGGCCGCCGTCTGGTGCAACGCGGTTAGGCTGACCGTTGACGCCGCCGGCCCGCCGCCGCGACAAGAAGAAAGTCGCGAATCACAGGTGCACTGATGCCAAAGTGGGCCTCTCGATGGTGATTCGGGCAAACCGCTGCCACGTTGCTTGGTGAATCTAAACCTCCCTCAGAGAGAGGGATGACGTGATGGGTTTCAAGGAAGACCTGGCCGACGACAGTCGTGAACCCGGCGGTGCCGCAGTACTCGCAGCGACCGGCTGCTCGATCGAGGACTGCAGCACGAACCCGAGCGTCTCGAACGAAGACCATGCTTTGAGTCAGCACTCTATCTGGCGAAGATGACTCTCGTGACTCAAGGTCGAACTGATCGACTTTGGGTGCATCCGACAAGCTGCGAACCAGCACGCAGGCGCCCGTTGTGGGTTCGTAGCTCTGCGCGTACCACGGCAAGGGGTCCAGCATGCGTCGCTCAACGGCGGATGCCTGCGCTTGACCGTCCTCCACATCTCATTGCCGCCCCTCGTTGATGATGATCCGCACGCGTGCCTTCGCGGTGGCGGCAAACCGAAAAGCGTCATCCATTCGCTGAGCGCGCTTGATCCACAAACTCTTCGCGCGCTGCTGAGTCAATTTGTCAGCAAACGTCCTCATGTTCGGCGTGGCGCGAACTGTGCCCCTTGTTTCAAGGATGTCCCTGAACCACAAGTTCAAAACGACCAGCCCGGCGGGATCGACAAACGCCCACTCATAGCAATACTTCGGGTTCACGGCGGCGTACTCAGGCCCACGAGCAAAGTTGCCCCAGTCAGAGACGTCAATGCCGGCTGCTCGGACAAGATCAATCACTCGGTTCCGCCCGGCGGGACGAAGGTCATCTCTCAGAGTCATTGTTGATAATCTCGTTTCGTTCAGGCTAACAAGCCTTGGAGTAGACAGCCGACCGGTCACTCGCAGCCATTGCCGTTTCCAGCCTACAGTGGAGCCTCTGTAACTCGTTCAGCCACCGGATGATAACCCTGATTCGGCGTACTACGGCATCAGGCGCTGGCTGCGAGCACCGCGCATGGCTGCGAGGCACTCACAGCCATTCATCACACGGACACACGCGGGAGGACCTGTCGGTCGCCGGACACCCCCGCTCGGATGGGGAGTTGGCGGCTGTGGCCGACTCGGTGGGAGGCGACTCGAATGCACGAAACCTGCATCGGAGTCGCTGATCACCAGCGTGGGGATGGGGGCCCCCACGCGATCTGACAGCAAGACAGATCGACGGAGGTGCAGGTTTCCCGCCTCACTCCGCGGAGGCCACAGCCGCCAACTCCCCATCCGAGCGGGCACCACGGATCGCTCGAGGGCCGGTCGGGTCGCATCGACCGGCATGTGCTGTCTGTCACGGCACGGCTCCGTCGAAACCTGTATGGTGGATGGAGAGAAACCCCTATGGCCAACTACCGCCCGCTCCACACCTTCCTCGCCGGTCGATTCGCCGACCGCCTCGTTCTGACGTTCGGGCAGATGGAAGACCTGCTTGGTTTTCCACTGCCGGCCGAAGCTCGTCAGCAACCCGCCTGGTGGGAGCTGCCGACCGGCGGCGCCGCGCGGTCCGAGCAGGCCGAATGCTGGGCCAGCGCACAACGCACCGCCACCGCCAACCTGCAAGCGGCCACCGTCCTGTTCGAACGCACCTGACCCGGGGACCCCGGGACTCCGGGACCCCGGGACTCCGGGACTCCGTATAAGATTTCTTCTGGAGCGTGTGTGCCATGGGTTTGATGGATCTGATCAAGGGCGAGTTCATTGACGTCATCGAGTGGACTGACGACTCGAGAGACACACTGACGTGGCGGTTTCCCGACGAGGACAAGGCCATCAAAAACGGCGCGCAACTGATCGTTCGCGAGTCGCAGGCCGTCCAGTTCATGTACCTCGGCGAGTTCGGGGACCTGTTCCGCCCGGGCAAACACACGCTGACGACCGACAACATCCCGGTCCTCACCAAACTCAAGTCGTGGAAGTACCTCTTTAATTCGCCGTTCAAGGCGGACGTCTTCTACGTCACCACGCGCCTGTTCACCGGCAACAAGTGGGGCACGGCCAATCCGGTCATGATGCGCGACGACGACTTCGGCATCGTCAGACTCCGCGCGTTCGGCACGTTTGATTTCAAGATCACTGACCCTGCGCTGTTCATCAAGGAAGTCGCCGGCTCGGATCACCACTTCCGTCTCGACGAGTTCGCCGACACGATGCGCTCGCGCATGGTCAGCGTGTTCAGCGAAGCGCTGGCCTCGGCCAAGGTCCCGGCACTCGATATCGCCACGCGGTACTCGGAGCTCGGCGAAGCGCTGTTGCCGATCATCAACCCGGCCGTCTCAACCAAATACGGTCTCGAAATCACCAGCTTCATCGTCGAGAACGTCTCGGTGCCGCCGGAGGTGGAAGCGGCAATCGACAAACGTTCGAGCATGGCGGCTGTCGGTAACCTCAACGACTACGTGAAGTTCCAGATGGCGCAGGGCATGACCATGCCTGGCGGCGGTGGCGCAGCCGGCACGGCAGCGGAACTCGCGATGGGTTTCGGCATGGCGCAGCAGATGATGCAGCAGGGCATCATGAACCCGAACGCGCCGGCCACCACACCGGTGGTCGGGGGCACGGCGCCCGCGGCGTCCGCCTCTGCCGGACTGCTCTCCCCCGCCGATGTGGCGGCGGTGCTCGGGGTTCCCGAGAACGACGTGATGGCGATTCTCGACTCGGGTGAGCTCAAAGCCAAGAAGATCGGCGCCAGTTACCGTGTGACCAGGGCCGCACTCGACGCTTACCTGGCGCAATGAGCCCGGAGCAGGAACCACCCACCGCGCACGTCTCGGCGCGTGACAAACACGCGTGCCCGGCGTGTGGGGCGCAGGCCGAGTGGAACCCGGGCAAACGTCTCCTGATCTGTCCGTTCTGCGGGAGTGAATCCCCATACGACGGACACAAGGCGGGTGGTGCCGTCGCAGAACTGGATCTGATCCAGATGCTTCGGTCGTTGCCCGACAGCGCAAAAGGCTGGGACGCCACCCGCCGCAGCGTCCAGTGCCAAAGCTGCAAGGCCGTCATGGTCTTTGACCCGGCGAAGGTCGGCAAGAACTGCGAGTTCTGCGGCTCTCCTGCACTGGTGGACTATGACGATGTGCAGGCGCCGATTCGGCCGCAGAGTCTGCTGCCGTTTACCGTGTCGCACAGTGACGTGCGCGATGCGATGAAACGTTGGTACGCCAGCAAGTGGTTCGCGCCCAACGCGTTCAAGAACAAGTCACTCATCGATCAGCTGCACGGTCTGTACATCCCGTATTGGACGTTCGACGCCAGTGTCCATTGCACCTGGACCGCCGACGCCGGGCACTACTACTACACGACCGAGTCCTATCGCGACGGTCAGGGCCGCACGCGGACCAGGCAAAAGCGTCATACCCGCTGGGTGCCTGCCGCCGGCCAGCTTGATCATGTGTTTGACGATGAGCCGGTGCCGGGAACGACGGGACTTGAGCATCGATTGCTGCGACGCGTGGAGCCGTTTCCCACGCAGCAGGTCGTGCCGTACGACACGGCGTTCCTCTCGGGATTTGTGGTCGAGCGGTATCAGATCGACCTGGAACAAGCCGCCAACGCGTCACTCGACCAGATGCACTCGCACCTGATGGGACTGGCCGGCAGCCAGGTGCCTGGTGACACACATCGCAACCTGCAGATTCATCCGACCTACTCGCAGCAGACGTTTAAACACGTCCTTGTGCCCGTCTGGTTGTTGACGTACAAGTACGGCGCGAAGGTATTCCAGGTCGTCGCCAACGGCCACACCGGCACGATCGCGGGCGACTACCCGAAGAGTTTTTGGAAGATCGCCGGCGTGGTGCTGCTCGCATTGATCGCGATCGCGATATTCATCGCCGCACAGTCATAGGCGTTTTTTACCATGATGAGCATGATGACCCTCATGGTGAACAGACTAGAATGACCTTCGTGCCACGTCCCCTTCGCCTCGCATTCCTCGGATGCGGCTACATCACCCAGGTGCATAGCCGCCACCTCCGCTCGCTGAGCGGAGACGTCGTGTGCAGTTATGCCAGCCGCGACCTGAACAAGGCTGAAGAGTTCAAACGGAAGTATCAGGGTGTGGCGGCGTATGGGTCGTATGACGCGGCGATTCACAGCGACCAGATCGACGCCGTGGTTATTGCGGTACCGCCGAAGTATCACCTCGACCTGACGCTCCAGGCGTTGGCTGCCGGCAAACATGTGGTGCTCGAAAAGCCGGCCCTGCTCTCCATGGCCGACTACGAGACGGTACTGGCCGCACGCGACGCCGCCGGCAAGGTCATCATCGTCGGCGAAAACGACCACTACAAACCGCTGGCCGTGTGCCTGCGTGGACTGCTGGCGGAGAACGTTGTGGGCGACATGTTGTTTGGCCACTTCACGACGTTGGCGCTATTGCCCAAAAAGGCCGACGACTGGCGCAACGATGAGTCCATGGCTGGCGGCGATGCCTTCTTCGAAGAGGGGATCCACTGGCTCCACGTGGCCGGCAGCCTTGGGCCGCGCATCACCACGATTCACGGCTATCGCCCGCCTCCGTCCACAAAGGGCCCGGACAGACGCATCAAGAGCATGTTGGTCGCGTTCAAGTACGACAACGGCGCGGCTGGCGCGTTGTATTACTCGCGGGAGGTGCCGTCACTGTTCCGCGGACTGCGCTTCTCCAAAATATTCGGCCGCGAGGGCATCATCACGTTTGAATCCAACGGGATCATCGCGTTTGTGCGTGGCAAGAGCTGGTTCCCGCGAATTCTGTTCCCCGGCTTCCGCGATATCCGCGGCTACCAAGCGATGTATCGGGACTTTGTGCGCGCCATTCGTGAGGGCGACCAGCCGCAGATGTGCCTCGAGCGCGCGATCGAAGACCAGGCGCTGATGGATCAGATTTACGAAGGGCTCAGGGAAGAGGCGAAAGGGTAAAGGTCACAGGCCAAAGGTACGGAGTTCGACCCATTCGCGCAGACTGTTCACGAACCAGAGGCGGGTGGCGCCGGGGATGTCATCAAGGCTGATGACCGATTCGACAATCTCGCCGGTGTCGAGCAACTGCTGACGGAACACGCCGCCTAACAGTCCACCCTCGCGCGCTGGCGTCACCAGTCGGCCGTCCAGTTCGACCACGACATTTCCGCGCGTGAACTCCGTAAGTTCGCGGCGCTCGTTCCACAACAACACGTCCCACGCGTGAGGATGTGCGGCTCTGTGGTGGTCGTACACCTCGCGCCTGGTGGTCTTGTGAAAGAGCCAGCGATTGGAGGAGTTCACGGGCGACGTCGCGAGGGCGACTGAGGGACGCTCTGGGGTCGGGTCCAGGGGCGTGTGAGTGACGAGCACGGTGCCTGCGTTGTCGAGCATCACCCGCACGCGGGATGGGACGATGGGGGGATGGGGGGATGAGGACATGGCAGAGCGCACGGAGGCTTCATCAAAGGCGAAGCCGAAGTAGTTGGCGGACTCCCGCATGCGACGCAGGTGGGCGTCGAGGCGGACATACGCACCGTGCGCGAATCGCAACGTTTCGATCAGCGAGAACGGCGGACGCACTTCGAGGCAGGCGGCCTTCTGCATCGCCTCCGCGTGTTCATCAGCGGCCGTGGAGTCCCACGTGATCCCGCCGCCCACTCCGTACTCCGCTCGCCCCGTTGGCCGATGCACGGTCATCGTGCGAATGGCGACGTTGAAGGTGGCGCGCCCGTCAGGCGACGCGTACCCGATCGCCCCACAATACACCCCGCGCGGTGCCTGTTCGAGGCCGGCGATCACCCGCATGCTGCTCGACTTGGGTGCACCGGTGATCGAACCCGCAGGAAACAGCGCGCGAAAGATGTCGGTCAACCCGACCGCGGGGTCCACGCGCCCTTCGACCGTGGACACCATCTGCCACACGGTCGGGTACCGCACGACGTCGAACATCGAAGTGGCGTCGACCGTTCCGACGTCGCAGACGCGACTCATGTCGTTGCGACACAAGTCAACGATCATGACGTTTTCGGCGCGGTTTTTTTCCGACCAACGCAGCGCCTCTTCGCGCGCGTGATCCTCAGCCGCCCATCGCCCGCGGGGTGCCGTCCCCTTCATCGGCTGTGTCGTGAGGCGATCGGCGTCCCGTTGAAAGAACAGCTCCGGCGACAGCGACAACACCGCCCATTCGTCGGTCTCAATCAGCGCAGCGTAGGGCACGCGCTCGGCGTGCGCGAGCGAGGCGTACAGAGAGGCCAGAATCCCGGAGTCCCGAAGTCCCGAAGTTTCGGGGTCCGGAAAATCGGCACGCAGGCGGAACGTGTAGTTGATCTGATAGGTGTCGCCGTCAGCGATAGCCTCGCGTATCGCCGCGACGCCATCGGCATGGGCGGCCCTCGCCAGCGCAGGCGTCCATGCCAGCGACGAGGGCGTCGACTCGGGCGACGCCAGCGGAGGCGCGTCAAGCTTCTCTCGATAGATGCCGAAACACACGAGCGGGACGTCTGACGGCGCTTGTGTGATCAGGGCGGAGTCAAACGCCGAAGCCGCCTCGTAGGCGACCCAGCCGGCGACATGACACCCGTCGCGAAGCGCCTGCTCCGCCGCAGCCATGACGACCGGCACCTCGGCCACGGTCCGTGCGGTCAGGACCTCCACAGGTGTCTCGAACAGCACCGGCTGGCCGTCAGTCAGGAAATCAAAGCGCGCGCGCATCGCCACTCACTGACGCCAGCACCTCTCGCAAATGGTCCATGTCGACCGGCTTCACCAGATGCGCGGCGAAACCGGCGTCGGCCGAGGCCTGACGATCCCGTGCCTGGCCGTAGCCAGTCACGGCGATGAGCGTCACCGAACGCGTGGCCTGTGCGCGGAGCCGCGTTGCCACCTCAAATCCGTCCATCACAGGCAGCCCGATATCAACCAGCGCAACGTCCGGGTGGAAACGCGCGGCCTCGGCCAACGCTGCGGGCCCGTCGGCAACCACTCGCGTCTCGTAGCCAAACGACGTCAACAACTCCGCCAGCATCGACGCCGCATCGACGTTGTCGTCAACCACCAGCACGCGCACACCGGAGGGTGCTGCGGCAGGCACGACAACGGAGACCGCCACGTCGGGTCGCGGCTCCGGCGGCCCCGCAGCCGCGGGCAGGCAAATCGTGAACGCGGATCCGCGCCCGCGACCGTCACTGTGCGCGGTCACGGTCCCTCCGTGCAGTTCGACCAGGCTCCGCACAATCGCCAGGCCCAGGCCGAGTCCCCCATCCGAGCGCGCCAGCGATTGGCGTTCCTGCACAAACAGGTCGAACACCCGCCGCAACATCACCTCGTCGATCCCGACGCCGCTGTCCCGAACCGTCAAACGAATGTGATCACCGTCGGCCGCACCGATGACGCTGACCGATCCGCCCGGCTCGGTGTACTTCGCCGCGTTGGTCAGCAGGTGGGCCACCACCTGCGCGAGCCGGCCGGGATCGCCGTCGACGGTCAGGCTGCGAGGCACGTCGACCGACAGATCGTGCCGGCGCTGCTCGATCAGCGGGCCGGCCATCTCAGCCGCACGCGCCACCAGGTCAGCCACCGTGACCCGCTCCTGGCGCAGTTCGACCAGGCCGCGGGTGATACGGGACACGTCGAGCAGATCGTCGACAAGCCGCACGAGATGTCGCACCTGCCGCTCGATGACACCCCGCTCATGTTCGACGGCAGCGACACCCCGCAGCTTCAGCAACTGCAACGCGGTCAGAATGGGGGCCAGTGGGTTGCGGAGTTCATGACCGAGCATGGCCAGGAACTCGTTCTTGGCCTGGCTTGCCGCCTCCGCCGCCTCGCGCAGGCGGACCAATTCGGTCACGTCCACGGTGACACCGTCAAAACGCACCGGCCGATCGTGTTCAAAGCCGGCTCCGCCGATGGCCCGGATCCACCGGGTCGCACCATCGAGGCCCACCGTGCGGTACTGCGTATCGTAGGACTCCCTGCGAGCGATGGCTCCATCGATCGCCTGTCGCGTCGGCCCACGATCGTCGGGGTGGATTCGGTCGTAGAACGTGTCGATCGTGACCTCGGCGTCAGGCGGCAGGCCGAAGTGTGCCTTCACCTTGGTGTTCCACACCAGTTTGTCGAATGGAAGATCGCAGTACCACAGTCCGACGTCACCGGAATTGACGGCGAGATCCAGCCGCTCCTGCGTCCGAATCCGATCGGCCTGCTCACGACGATGGGCGCTCCGGGGCACCGATGCTGGCCGCGTACACATCAAACCATCGGCCCATCGCGGCCGACTCCTGGACAAAATGAATGGGCTCCCCCGTGCGCGCCACTGCGCCGTACGTCTGGATCCAATACGGTTCCAGATCAGGCACCAGTTCCAGCGCGGTCTTGCCGAGGGCATCCACCAGGCCGGTCTGCTCCTGGAACGTCCGGTTGATCTCGAGAAACCGATAGTCCATCGGCCGCCCGGCGTCATCCAGAAGCATTTCGAACACACAGAACCCCTGATCGCTGCCCTGGAACAAATCGCGATACTCGGCCAGCTTCAGCCCGTGGGAAGGTGGGGGCATCACGTGCCTGGTCTCACCTCGGCGCGCGCAGGTACCGCAACAAATCGCTGTCTGTGCCGAGCACGAAATACGTCCGGCCGTCTATCACCCGTTCGTAGGTCTCAAGCGACTTGAAAAACGCGTAGAACTCGGGGTCGCGGCCGTAGGCCTCCGCGTAGATCGCGGTCGCTTCAGCATCGGCCTTGCCGCGCAGTTCCTGGGCCGTGCGATAGGCCTCGGACTGGATGCGCTGCAGGTCACGCTGCCGTTCACCCTGGATGCGTGCCGCCTCACCCTCGCCTTCGGACCGAAACCGCTCGGCGATACGACGGCGTTCGGCGATCATGCGCGCAAACACGTCCTTCGCCACCTCGTCCACGTAGTTGATGCGCTTGAGGCGGATGTCGAGCACCTCAATGCCCAAGTCCGACGTGCGCGCGCGCGCCGCCGTCAGGATGCTCGTCGCGATCGCCCGTCGGCCCATCGCGATTTGTTCGAGGACGATCCGATCTTCTTCGCTCTCGATCGGAATATCCCCCGCCGGGCGATTGCTGGAACGTACCAATTCGATCAGGTCGTAACTGGCGACGGCGTTCCGTGTCTCGCCGTCCAGAATGTCATCCAGCCTGGACTGTGCTCCGCGCTCGTCGCGCATACGCTGGAAAAATTTCAGCGGATCGGTGATCCGCCAGCGTGCATACATGTCCACCCAGATGAACCGTTTGTCTTTCGTCGGCATCTGGTTGGGGCTGCCGTCCCACTCAAGGAAGCGCTTCTCAAAGGAGTTCACGCGCTGGATGAATGGGATCTTCATGTGAAGTCCCGGCGTGTTGACCGGGGTGCCGCGTGGTTCACCAAACTGCGTGATGATGACCTGTTCGGTTTCCTGCACGATGTAGGTGGAGGACGACACGACGATCCATACCAGCAGGCCGAGTCCGATTTTGACGATCGTGCTGCGCGTCACTGGCCACCTCCCGGTCGGGTCGCTGTCGGGGGAATCAGTGCCTTCAACACCTCACTCGGCACAATCGGAATCACCGTGCTGGTCCCCTTGTCGGTAAACACCTTGGTCCCCAACTGCGGCAACACGCGCTGCATCGATTCGAGATACAAACGTCGTCGTGTCACTTCAGGCGCGCGCCGATACGCCTCATAGACGGCCTTGAACCGCGTGGCATCACCCTGCGCGCTGTTGACGCGCTCAAGCGCATATCCTTCCGCCTGCAGGACGGCCTGCGAGGCTTCGCCCTTGGCGCGCGGAACAACTTTGTTGTACTCAGCCAACGCTTCGTTGACGAGTCGATCGCGCTGCTGCTGTGCCTGGTTGACCTCATCCCACGACGGCTTGACGGGGTCTGGCGGCGTGACATCCTGCAAGACGATCTGCTCGATCACCACGCCCATTTCGTACTGGTTGACCATCTCCTGCAACAAGCGCTCCGACGTGGTGGCGATTTCCTGCCGACCCACCGTCAGGACTTCAGTCACAGTCCGGTCGCCGACCACCTCGCGCATGACGGCCTGCGCCATGCTGCGGAACGTGCCGGTCAGGTCGCGGAGTTTGAACAGGTAGTTGTAGGGATCCGTGACCCGATACTGGACGACCCACTCAACCACCGCCACGTTCAAATCGCCCGTGAGCATGACCGACTCGCCGGTAAAGTCGGCGGTGGAATACCGCGTGGTCGTGCCGGCCGCGACCGTGCGAAAGCCGAACTCCTCCTTGAGCTGGCGCTGCACCGGCACGCGCAGCACATCTTCCACAAACGGGAGTTTGAAGTGCAGTCCTGGCTCCGTCGTCCGCACGACCTTCCCCAGACGACGCACGAGACCAACCTCTTCCGGCGGGATCTGAAATGCGGTGCTCGTGAGCATAATCAACGCCACCAGGCCCAGCACGACGTTGCGAATCAGCCGGGGCGTCAACCACGCGGGCTTTTCGTACTGGGAGATGTCGGGGATGCGCCGCTTCCACAGCTCAGGGCCAGTGGGCGGCTGTTCGTCAAAAATATTCATTGGAGATCCTTGGCAGTCAGCGTATCAGAACCGAACACACGTCCCCGATTAGAATGTCCCCGTGAGCGATATCGATCAGACGCGCCTCGCGACGGAATCCGGCTGGTTATCCAGTTCCGGATCGATTGATCACGGCCGCTTTGAGCCCGGCGCCGTCGTCGACGGCCGGTACCGCATCATTGGCCTGCTCGGCCGCGGCGGCATGGGTGAGGTTTATCGCGCCGACGACCTGCGCCTCGGGCAGGCTGTGGCGATCAAGTTGTTGCCCGACGCGCTCTCCGCCGATCCGCAGCGTCTGGTCCAGTTCCACAACGAGGTTCGCACCGCGCGGCAGGTCTCACACCCGAACGTCTGTCGCGTCTACGACATCGGCGATCTGCTCGTCGACGGCAGCACACCGCCACGCCATCAGCTGTATCTGACGATGGAGTACGTGGATGGTGAGGACTTGTCGTCCTTGCTGCGGCGCA
>CAYZLT010000082.1:0-12223 GCA_964479175.1 uncultured Solibacteraceae bacterium
ATTCGGGAGTGGGCGAGGCAGGGCAAGAGTATCCTGGTGTCGAGCCACATCCTGCACGAAGTCGAGTTGATGACGCCCAACATCCTGCTCATCAACAATGGCCGGATCCTCGCGGAGGGCAACGTCCACCAGATTCGCGATCTCATCGACGAACATCCGCACACGGTGTACATCCGGGCAGACGACCCCCGTGGGCTGGCCAAGGAGTTCCTGACCCATGCCGACGTGATCAGCATGCGGTTTGAGCCGGGGGCGGTCGTGGTGGAAACCGGCAAGCCTGATGAGTTCTACGGACGGCTCACCGAGCTGGTCGCGTCGGGCCGGTGTGGTTTGGTGGGTGAGGTGACCTCGCCCGACGACAATCTGCAGGCGGTCTTCAAGTATCTGGTGAAGCAATGACACAGCCTCAGCGCAATGCGCCAAGCCTCCTGACGGCCTCGCTCCGGGTCTTTGAAATCTCGCTCGGCGAGATGTTGTGGTCGCGCCGGACCATCTTTATGGGCCTGGTGGTGGGATTGCCAGTGCTGATGGCCCTGGTCGTTCGTCTGTTCAACCTGGCGGGTGCCTCAGGTCTGCGCGTCAACAATCTGGCGGTGGACGGCCCGGCGATTTTTGGCCTGATGATCTGGGCGTTTTTTGTGAAGTTCAGCGTTCCGGTGCTCGGCGTGTTTTACGGCACCTCGCTGGTCGCCGACGAGGTCGAAGACAAGACGATTACCTATCTGTTCACCCGTCCAATCGCGCGTGAAGCCGTGCTGATTGGCAAATACCTCGCGTACCTGGCCTGCACCATCTTTGTGGTGCTGCCGGCCATCGTCCTGGTCTGGATCCTGGTGATTCCGATGGGGGGCAGCCTGGGCGCCAACTTCCTGGATCTGGTGAAGGACCTCGGGATTGTGGCCATCGGGCTGGCGGTGTACGGGGCGGTGTTTGCGTTCATCGGGGCGTATTTCAAGCGGCCGTTGCTCATCGGGCTGGTCTTTATTTTTGGGTGGGAGCAGACCATCGTGGCCTTCCCTGGGTCGTTCAAGCTGTTTTCCGTGGCGTACTACCTTCAGGGGCTCGTCCCGCACGCCATGCCGAATGACTCGTTTGCCAGCATGATGCAGGCTCTGTTCCGCGAAACGCCCACGCTGACGTCCTCGCTGGCGTGGCTGACCATTATTCTGGTGGTGTTCCTGGGCCTGGCCGCCAGGATTGTCGCCCGCCGGGAGTACGTGCTGGAGCAGTGATTTTTGTGGGACGAACGGATCCCAGGACCGGGACCTTTTGGGTCACAACCGCCGTATAGTCGAGTGAGGTCAACATCGTATGAATAAACGCACCCGCTATTTCATGGTCAGCTCCGCCGCGATTGTGGCGGTCGTTTTGTGCACGGGCCTGGTCGCGTTCTACAACGGCGGCATGCCCCTGTTGTCCTCGGGCCGGGGTCCGAGCGAAATGGCGTATCTGCCGGCTGATTCCACGGCCGTGGGTTACGCCAACGTCCGCGAGGTCATGAACTCGGAGTTTCGCCAGAAGATGCTCTCGGTCATCCCGAGCGGCGAAGAGCGCGACGAGTTCATGAAGCAGACCGGCATCGATATCGAACACGACATCGACACCGTGCTGGCGGCGTCGCCAATGGGCGAGCCCGACAAAAACGGCATCGTGCTGGTGCGCGGCCGGTTTAATGAAGGCCAGATTGAAGGCCTCATTCGACAGCACGGCGGCACGACCGAGCAGTATCAGGGCGTTCGCTTGGTGCTGGCGCCTGCCTTCGTCGATCACTCCGAGGGCGTCCACACGGAGGACATGCCCCGCGACGTGGTGACCAGCGAGGCCCCGACGTTTGCCCTGGCCTTCCTCGAGACCGGCTTGCTGGCGGTGGGAAGCCAGGCGGCGGTCAAGGCCGCAGTTGATGCCAAGGCGTCGGGCAACAACGCCCTGAAGAACGACGGGCTGATGCAGTACATCAACGAAATCCAGTCCGGCCAGAGCGCCTGGGCGGTGGGCCGGTTTGACGCCATTGTGAACTCGCCGGACATGCCTGAGCAGATCAAACAGCATCTGCCCGCCGTGCAGTGGTTCTCGGTGTCGACGCGGATCAACGGCGGCATCTCCGGGTCCCTCAGGGCGGACGCGGCCGATGATGTGGCTGCGGAAAATCTTCGGGACGTCGTGCGCGGCGGCTTGGCGATGGGACGACTCTTCTCAGGTGAGGACGTCCGCATGAAGATGCTCCTCGACTCGCTGCAGATGTCGGGCACGGGCAAGACGGTGGCGCTCAGCTTCAAAGTGTCGCCAGAGATGATCGACGCGCTCCAGGGCATCGCCAGTATGGTCGATGGCAACGAGGTCTCCGAGAAGCGCTAATCAGATTCCACGCCGCACGGCGTGCGGGTTCGACACGGGGTGGAGCGCAGGGCAACCTGCACTCCGCCCCGTTTTACGTTTAAGATGTCTCCACCGTGGCAACCCGTGTGTTTTTTTATGGAACCCTGATGGCAGGGTTCGACCGGCGTCGTCGCGCCGGGATCGACGACCGCCTCGTCTACCTCGGGCGAGGGTGGGCGAGTGGACAGTTGTACGACGTCGGGCTGTACCCGGCCGCTGTCCCCGCCAGCGAAGGCCGCATCTGGGGCGAGGTGTACGAAACCTTCGAACCGGACCCGGTCCTCGAAGCGCTGGACGAGATCGAAGGCTACGACCACGCCGACCCCGACCGGAGCCTCTACCAGCGTCAGGAAGTCATCGTCACGTTTCCCGAGGGGGCGGTCGAAACCTCCGCGTGGATCTACTTCTACAACGCGCCTCTGGGTCACGCCGAGCTGATTCCGTCGGGCGACTACCTCGCACACTTTCGCCGCTAGCCCCGATCACTCGATCGCAGATAATTGATCCATGTCCGTTGTGATTCTCAGTGCGGTGCGTACCGCGATTGGCCGCTATGGCGGCACGCTTCGTCAGACCCACCCGGCCGACCTTGGGGCACGTGCCGCGAAGGCCGCGATTGAACGTGCGGGGTTAACGCCCGACGACATCGACGAAGCACTGTTTGGGCACGGGCGCCAGGCCGGGTCCGGCCCCAATCCCGCACGGCAAGTCTGCCAGCGCGCCGGCCTGCCGTTCACGGTGCCTGCGCAGACCATCAATCAGGCGTGTGCCTCGGGCATGCAGTCGGTGGCACTGGGCGCGCAGGCGATCCTGCTCGGGCAGTCGAAGGTCGTGCTCGCGGGCGGCATCGAGTCGATGAGCCGCATGCCGTATCTGGTGGACGCCGAAGACGCGCGATGGGGCCACAAGATGGGCAACTTCACGCTGGTCGATGCGATGTATCGCGACGGCTTCCGCTGTTCACTCTCCGGACTCATCATGGGAGAGACGGCCGAGATCCTGGCACGGCAGTACGGCATCACCCGTCAAGAGTCCGACGCGTACGCGCTCAAGAGCCAGCACAAGGCGGAAGCGGCGAATGCCGCCGGGCGCTTCGATGCTGAACGCGTGCCTGCACCCGGTCACGACGCCAAGGGGAAACCCGTCGAGCTCGACATTGACGAGCATCCGCGCGCCGGCAGCACCATCGAAGGGCTCCGCAAGTTGCCGCTGACGTTTGGCCAGGTCGAAGGGCACGCCGGCATCATCACGGCGGGGTCGGCCTCGGGAATCACCGACGGCGGGGCAGCGCTCGTCCTGGCGGATGAGGCCGAGGCCGCTCGGCGCGGACTCACGCCTCTCGCGCGCATCATTGGGTGGGCGACGGCCGGCGTCGACCCCCGCATCATGGGCATTGGCCCCGTTCCGGCCGTCCACAAACTGTTCACGCAGACCGGGTTGACGATGGCCGACTTCGATTTGGTCGAGCTGAACGAAGCGTTCGCCGTGCAGGTGCTGGCCGTCCTGCGTGACCTGCCCATTCCTGAGGAGAAGCTCAATGTGAACGGCGGTGCCATCGCACTCGGCCATCCCATCGGCGCCACGGGGGCGCGAATTCTGGTCACCCTGCTGCATGAAATGGTGCGGCGCGATGTGCGTCGCGGCCTCGCGACGTTGTGTGTCAGCGGCGGCCTCGGCATGGCGTTGGCCGTGGAGCGATAGCCGCGTGTGGTTTGCCGTCGCCCTGTTTCTTGCGACGACCGTATCGTCTCCGCAGGCGCGTCCGCTTCTTGATGTGCCGTTTGTCGCGCAGACGCCCGAGCTCTGTGGTGGCGCCGCCGTGTCGATGGTCATGCGCTACTGGGGTGCTCGAGACATCGTCCCCGAAGACTTCCAGGCGCTTGTCGTTCCGAGTGAGCGGGGGATTCCCACCGGCGATCTGACTGAGGCCGTCCGCGGTCGGCGCTGGCAGGCGATCGTGGGCCCTGCCGACCAGGGCGCGGCGTGGACCACGCTGCAGGATGATGTCACTCGCGGCCGGCCCGTCATTGCCCTCATCGAGGTGTCCGCCAACACGTATCACTACGTGGTGGTCGTGGGACTGACGGCCGATGTCGTGGTGTGGCATGACCCCGCACGCGCGCCGTTCCAGGTGATGCGGCGCGAGGTCTTTGAACGCGCCTGGGCCGTGACCAGACGATGGAGTATGACGGTGCTGCCGCCGGCTGATGGCGTGGCTGCGCCGTTACCGGTACCGACGTCGGTGACCGCGGGTGCCACTACCTCCGCAGTCATCACACCGTGTTCCGGCATGGTCGACCGCGGCGTGGCACTCGCGCTCTCGGGTGAATCAGCGGAGGCGGAAGGTGTGCTGCTCGCCGCCACGGCGGTGTGTGCCACCGACTCGGCGGCCTGGCGCGAGTTGGCTGGGCTCCGATTTACGCAGAAGGACTGGGTCGAGGCGGCACGGTTGGCCGAGATGGCCGTGAAGCTGGCACCCGACGACTCCCACGCGCGGCAGATACTGGCGACCAGTCGTTTCCTGGCCGGCGATCAGACGGGCGCGCTCGACGCGTGGACGCCTTTGGGTGAACCGCGCATCGACACCATCACGGTGAGTGGGGCGGTGCGCACCCCGCATCCAACGATCATCGCGGCATCGTCACTTGTCGCCAGGCAGTTGCTCACGGCCGAGTTGTTGGCACGGGCGGAGCGGCGCGTCAACGCTGTGCCAGTGGTCGCTCGGACGCGCCTGTCATTCCTGCCCGTGGATGGACGGGCCGACGTCGAGATCGCGATGGTCGAACGTGCCGTGTTGCCCCGCAGCGCCGTCGCGTTGCTGGCGTTGGCGGCCAGGGGGGGCGTCAGCCGCGAACTCAAGGTGGATGTGCACGGGGCCCTGCGACAGGCGGAACGATTCAGTGCGGCCTGGCGATGGAAGGCGCTGCGGCCTCGGGTGGTGATTGGCGCAGCGTTTCCCGCGCCTGCGTGGCTGCCTGGCGTGGTGGCGTTTGACGCGCTCTGGGATCGCCAGACCTATGCCGGGTTTGGTCGAGAGTCGCGTCGACGCCTAGTGCTGAGTCTGTCCGACTGGGCCACGAGCCGCGTGCGCTGGCATGCCGGCGTCGGCACCGACCGGTTTGATGGACGAGCGTACGTGGCAGGTGGGGGCGGTATGGAGCTGCGCCTGGCCGATGACCATCTCGCTGTCGGGCTGACCGGCCAGGGGTGGATGCCGTCAGGAGGCGCTGCCCGGTTCGGCGCCATCGGTGTGAGCGCGGCGTGGCGGTCGACGACGGCCCTTTTCCGTCCAGTCGCGTTTGTGTCGTCGACCTGGGATGTCGTGAGCGCGGCGGCGCCGCGAGCCGTGTGGCCGAGCGCCGGCACAGGTGGACGTGGACATCTGCTCAGGGCGCATCCGTTATCTGAAGACGACGTGATCAGCGGTCCACTGTTTGGCCGTGAGGTCACCACGACCTCGGCGGAGTACTGGCATCCCGTGTACGAGCGGTTCTCGCAGCGCCTGTTTGTCGCGGCGTTTGTGGACGCCGCGCGGGCCTCGCGCAGACTGGCCTCGCAGAGCCAGTTCTATCTCGACGCCGGCATCGGGCTCCGCATCGCGACGCTTGGAGGTACCGTCCGCGTCGATGCCGCAAAGGGCCTGCGCGGCGGAGGACTCACGTGGTCCGCAGGGTGGATGACGTCGTGGCCGCGGATTCACTGACCAGCGTCCCGTCCCTTATATACTGGGTGGGTTGTGCGAATCGCAGTCATCCCAGGAGACGGTATCGGCAAGGACGTCACCGCAGAAGCGGTGAAGGTCCTGCAGGCCATTGGTGAGGTATCGGGCAGCCCGCTCGACCTCGACATGCTCCCGTGGAGCGCGGACTATTACCTGCAGACCGGCGTGACGTTGCCGCCCAATGGCTACGACATGCTGCGCGACGACTTCGACGCGATCTTTCTCGGCGCGCTGGGCGATCCACGGGTGCCCGACAACAAACACGCGCGCGACATCCTGCTCGGCGCTCGGTTTGAGCTCGACCTCTACGCCAACTATCGCCCGGTCAAGCTGCTCAATGACGCCCTGTGTCCGCTGAAAAATCGCGGGCGTCAGGACGTCAACTTCGTCGTGTTCCGGGAGAACACCGAAGGCGTATACGTGAGTATCGGTGGCCGCTTCAAGGCGAACACGCCTGACGAGATTGCGATTCAGGAAGAGATCAACACCTTCAAAGGCGTCGACCGCATCATCCGGCACGCGTTCGCCTTTGCACAGACGAACGGGCTCACCAAGGTCTGCATGGCCGACAAGAGCAATGCGATGCAGCAGGGCCACGCGCTCTGGCAGCGGGTCTTTAAATCGGTCGCCGCCGAATATCCGACCATCACGGCGTCGCACATGTACATCGACGCGCTGGCGATGTTTCTGGTCAAGGACCCTGGGCAGTTTGAGGTCATCGTCACCAATAATTTGTTTGGCGACATCGTGACCGACATTGGGGGCGCGCTGCAGGGCGGCCTCGGCATGGCGGCCTCCGGGAATATCCACCCCGGCCGGACGTCATTGTTTGAGCCCGTGCACGGGTCGGCGCCGCCGCTGGCGGGGAAAAACATCGCCAACCCCATGGGCGCCATTCTGTCGGCCGGCCTCATGCTTGAAACCCTCGGTCGGAGCGACGACGGGAAGCGCATTGAATCCGCGGTGGAAGCCGCGATCGTAGCAAGTGAGACCACGACGGACATCGGCGGGAGCCGAGGCACGTCCCAGGTCGGCGATTGGATCGCCGCCAAGGTGAGGAAACATGACTGACGTTCTGATTCTGGGCGGGGCACGGACCCCGATGACCGACTACACCGGGTCGCTCAAAGATATTTCGGCGCTGGAGCTTGGCGCGATCGCCTCACGGTCGGCGTTTGAAAAAACCGGCGTGAAGCCCGAGTGGATTGAACACGCGGTGTTTGGCAACGTGCTGCAGACCAGCAGCGACGCCATTTACGGCGCCCGTCACGTGGCCCTCAAGGCCGGTGTGCCGCAGGAAGTGCCTGCGCTCACGGTCAATCGTCTCTGCGGATCCGGGATTCAGGCCGCCGTCAATGGCGCGCAGTTGATCCAGCTTGGCGAGGCCGGCATGGTCCTCACGGGCGGCATCGAGAGCATGAGCCAAGCGCCGCACATTATGCGCGGCCTTCGCACGGGCCTGAAACTCGGGCAGGGCAAACTTGAGGATTACCTCTACGAAGCGTTGCTTGATCCGTACTGCGGCCTTTTCATGGCGCAGACGGCCGAGAAGTGCGCGAGCAAGTACAACATCACGCGCGAAGAGCAGGACGCGTATGCGATTCGCAGTCAGCAGAACGCCGCCGCCGCCTGGGCTGCGGGCAAGTTTGCCGTCGAAATTGCGCCGGTCGAGATCAAATCGCGCAAAGGCGTGACCGTTGTTGACAAGGACGATCACCTGCGGCCGGAGACCACGATGGAGGGCCTGGCCAAGTTGCCGGCGGCCTTCTCGAAGGACGGTACGGTCACGGCTGGCAATGCGAGCGGCATCGTGGATGGTGGCGCGGCGCTGATTCTCTCGTCGGAAGCGGCCGCGAAGGACAAGGGCCTCACGCCGCTGGGGCGTCTCGTGACCTGGGCGTATGTGGGTGTCGACCCGTCCTACATGGGCATGGGCCCGGCCCCCGCGACACGCCTGGCGCTCACGCGCGCCGGCATGACGCTGGACCAGATCGATCTCATCGAGGTGAACGAGGCGTTCGCCGGCCAGTATCTGGCGGTGGAGAAGGAACTCGGCCTCGACCGCAACAAGACGAACGTCAATGGCGGCGCGATCGCCCTGGGCCATCCCCTCGGCATGACCGGCACGCGCCTGCTGCTGACACTGACGCACGAACTCGGTCGCCAGAAGAAGAAGTACGGCCTGGCGACCGCGTGCATCGGCGGCGGTCAGGGCATTGCGATGATCGTCGAACGGTTTTAGCACAGTAGGACACGAGGTTTTTCACAGGGAGACACAGAGACACGGAGTGAACGCGCATGTCGGCTTGGCCCGCCGCGCGTTTACCCCAGACGATGCTGAGTCTGCGTGCCTGAGTGCCTCCCTGTGAAAATGCTTTTCTCCTTGTCTCCATGTCTCGTTGTGACTTTTCGTAGGAGCAGATAGATGGCAATCAAGACGGTCGGTGTGTTGGGGTGTGGGCTGATGGGCGCGGGCATCGCGCAGGTGTCGGCCGCGGCGGGATTCACGACGATCGTGCGCGAGGTCAATCAGGCCACGCTGGACAAGGGGCTCGCCCGCATCAAGAAATTCCTCGATGGTGGAGTGGAGAAGGGCAAGGTCACGCCCGAACAGCGCGACACTATTCTCGGCAACCTGTCGGGGACCACCGAATTCGCCGGCATGAAGGACTGTGACCTCATCATCGAGGCCATCGTCGAAAATGTGGACATCAAAACCGAAGCGTTCACCGCACTCGAAAAGGTGGTTGGCGCGCACACCATCTTTGCGTCCAACACGTCGTCTCTCTGCATCACCGAGCTGGCGGCCAAGACCGGACGTCCCGACAAGGTCGGCGGGCTGCACTTCTTCAACCCGGTCCCGCTGATGAAGCTGGTCGAGGTGATCAAGGCGCTCACGACGTCGGAAGAAACGTACAAGGCGTTGTTCGACTTCTCACTGGCGATCGGCAAGGAACCGATTACTGCGCCCGACAAGTCCGGGTTCATCGTCAATCGCCTGCTGGTACCGTATCTGCTCGACGCCATCCGGTGTCTCGAACACGGCCTGGGCACGAAGGAAGATATCGACAACGGCATGAAACTCGGCTGTGGATATCCCATGGGGCCGATCACGCTGCTGGACTTCGTGGGTCTCGATACCACGTACTACATCGCGAACATCATGTTTGATGAGTACAAGGACCCGATGTTTGCCGCGCCGCCGCTCCTCAAGCGCATGGTGCTAGCGGGCAAACACGGCCGCAAAACGGGTGAAGGCTTCTACAAGTACTGACATGGAAGACATCATTCGCCAACTGTTGGTCTCGGTCGGCGAAGACCCGACGCGTGATGGTCTCAAGGAGACCCCGCGCCGGGTGGCGAAGTCTTTCGACTTCCTGACCAGTGGCTATCGGACCGACCTCGACGATGTGATTAACAACGCGTTGTTTGACGTCGAGTACAGCGAGATGGTGATCGTGCGGGATATCGATTTTTACAGCCTGTGCGAGCACCATCTGTTGCCGTTCTTCGGCAAGTGTCACGTCGCGTACCTGCCATCGAAGAAGGTGATCGGGCTCAGCAAGTTGCCCCGCATTGTCGACATGTTTGCGCGTCGACTCCAGGTCCAGGAGCGGCTCACCGAGCAGATCGCCGACGCAATCACCTTGAAGACGAATCCAACCGGGGTGGCGGTGGTGATCGAGGCGACCCATCTGTGTATGGCGATGCGCGGGGTTGAGAAACAAAACTCGACCACCGTCACCAGTGCGATGCGGGGCACATTCCGTGAGGACGCTCGCACCCGTCACGAATTCCTTGAACTGATTCGGCACCGCAGCAAGCCCGCCGCGGGATAACCGTATGGGGCGGATTCTCCTGGGTGCGCTCCTGGTCGGCGTCGGCGCGACGTCGCTGCTGACGGCAGCGCAGACGCGTGCGCTCACCGAGCGGTCCACCTTCACCGACATCCTCGCTGAATATCAATCGGGCGATCCGCGCCGGGCCGTTGAGGCGCTGTCCGCGTGGGACGACGAGCGGGTGACGCGCGAGGCGGTGGTGCCCGAGGGGGCGCTGGGGTTGGTGGCTCCTGCCGCTGTCGCACTGCTGCTCACCGAGTCCGGGATGGCGAGCCGGCGCTTCGGGCGCATCCAGCCCGAGGCGCTCCAGATGAGCATGGGCGGGTGGGGCTTGGAGAGATCGTTCGAAGTCCACTCGTATCGCGCCTACGCCCTCATCGAAGACCTGGTCGAGCAGGCGAGGGCGAATGACGATGCGGAGTTGATGGCGTGGGTGAAGAGTTGGTACATCCTGACTTCGTCCTATTGCCTGGAGTTTGCCAGCCTGTCGGTGCGATGTGGGCAAGGCCTCTACGAAAAGGGTGTGCATCACGCGGACAAAAATGACCCGGAGGTCATGTTGTGGCGTGGGTCGATGACCGAGCCGCCGATTTTTTCGCGATGGCGGATGAAAGAGATGTTTTCGTCCGTGTCGTACGGGCAGGAGTCCCGCTACTGGTTCAGGAAGGCGCTTGAGACACAGCCGATGATGGTGGAGGCCAGGATGCGGCTCGGACGCTCGCTGCATCTGACTCAGAACGATCCGGACGCCGTGGCGGTGCTGACGCGTGCGCTCGCAGACGCGCTGCGTGTCAATCACGTCTTTGCGGCGCACTTGTCGGCGCTGACATTGGGCGAGATCCACGAGGACCAGGGGCGACTGCTGGAGGCGATTCCGTACTACCGGCAGGCGGTGCAGATTCATCGCGGGCACACCGCGTCGGTGGCGCTTGGGATGGCGCTGGTCCGCACGGGGCAACGCGCGGAAGGATGGGAGCAGGGCCGTCTGATGTTCGGCACGAAGGGGTCAGGCACGGCGTCGCTGCTCGATCCGTGGGCGGTCGCGCGTTCGGCCCAGTATTGGCAGACGGCCAGCCGCATTGCTGAAATGCGCAAGGCCGTCCGGGGAGGCCGGCCATGAGACCGATCGCCGTCGTGCTCGCGTTGGTGCTCGGGGCCGTTGTGGCCGCCGCACAACAGAAGCCACTGGTGTTCCGCACCGCCGTCGACACCGTGCGCCTCGACGCGCTCGCGCACGAACGCGGCAAACCCATCCGTGGACTCACGGCGGACGACTTCGAAGTGCGCGACAACGGCGTGTTGGTGAAGGACCTTGCACTCACTCACACCGATGATCGGGTGTCGGTCTCGCTCGCCCTTGATATCAGCCAGAGCATGGTCGTCGACTACTGGGACGAGATGCTGCGCGCCACTGAAGAACTGGTGGATGCGTTGCAGCCGAACGACACCGCATATCTCCTGACATTTTCCAGCCATCTGGAACTGCGTGCCGGTCCGGTCACTGATCGCGAACATCTCCGGCGCGCGTTGACTGGACTGCGCGCAGGCGGGGGCACGTCATTGTGGGACGCGCTGTTTGGAGCGATCGCGCTCGCAGGCGATCGCACGGCCCGTTCGCTCGCACTCGTGTTTTCCGACGGTGAGGATTCGACCAGCTGGGCCAACCAGGACCGCATGCTCGACACGATTCGGCGGTCGGACGTGGTGTTCAGCATCATCCGCCCGCGCCACGCCATGCCGCGAGGGACGGCGTCAGTCTTCCTGCCGCTTGAGCGCGCAGCGCTGGCGTCAGGCGGCGTCATCCTCAAGACCGAACGTGGCCAAAAACTCGACGCCCAGTTCGTGAACCTGCTCAACGAGTTCCGGCAGGGCTATGTCTTGAGTTATTCGGCCACAGGGATCCCCGCGAAGGCCGACGGCTGGCACGAGGTGGAGGTGACGCTGAAGCGCCACCGCAACGGGCGGGTGCGTGTGCGGCCGGGTTATTTCGAGCCGGGCCGGTAGCCGCCGCGTTTACTCGCGATCCATCACCCGTTGCCACGCCGCGACCAGGTCGCGCTCCTGGCCGCCCGCCGCAGCGTACTGCTGGGCGTAGGCGGCAAACCTCGCTCGATCACGGTCGACGCTCTCGACCACGAGGCCACCCGCGCGTGATTCGTAGTACATCCGCAGCATCAAGAGGAGCCTGGGCAGATCGGTCGACTGACGTTCGAGGTACGGCGCCAGGATCTGGACGGCCTGTACGGGTTGTCCGGACAACGCGAGCACCGTGGCGCGGCGCACCCTG
>CAYZLT010000083.1:0-8131 GCA_964479175.1 uncultured Solibacteraceae bacterium
CCTGGGGCGTCAACTGGGCGTGGGCCGGGTGATCACGCGTGTCAGTCGGCTGGCCAATCTGCGGTTGTTCGAGCGCGTGGGGATCGATGTGGCCCTGTCGGCGCGTGGCGCTGCCGTCTCCTCGCTGGTGCACGACATTCAGGGCGGCCGCGCCCATCTGCTCGCCGTCCTCGAGGAAGGGCAGGCGACGATCGTTGAAATCCAGGTGCCGGCCGGATTCCAGACGCGCGCGCTGATGGCACTCACGCCGCCGCCCCAGTCGATCGTCGGCGCGATTGTCCGGGGCCCGGACGTGATCGTGCCACGGGGGCCCGATGAAGTCCGACCGGGTGACCGCCTCATCGTGTTCACCGCCGCCGAGTCGGTGCGGCTCGTCCGCGACTACTTCGGTACCGCCTGATGCGCATCTTCGTCGTCGTCCAGACGATCGGCGGATTTCTCCGGCTCTTTGGCCTCGCGTTTCTCGTGCCCTGTGCGGTGTCGCTCCTGTACGGCGAGCGGCACGACGCGACGGTGTTTCTCGGCGCAGGCGTGTTGTCGGCGGCGATGGGTCACCTGATGATGCGCGGTCGCCGGTCGCCGATCGATGACCTGAAGCGGGTCGAGGGGCTGGCGATCGTCTCGGGCGCGTGGTTGCTGCTGTCGTGGTCGGCCGCGATTCCGTATCTGGGCGCAGGGATGGGCCCGATAGACGCGATGTTCGAATCGATGTCCGGCCTGACCACCACCGGGGCCACGGTGATGCGCGACTTCTCCGAGTACGGCCGCGGCCTGTTCTTCTGGCGGTCGATGACCCAGTGGTTTGGCGGCATGGGCGTGATCGCGCTGTTTGTGGCGGTGTTGCCGAAACTGGGGATTGGGGGGCGCCAGCTCTTTTTCGCCGAAGCGCCGGGACCAACCGATGAGAAGCTGACGCCGCGGATCCGAAAGACGGCCGCCGCGTTGTGGTCGGTCTACACCGGACTGACGGTTGCGCAGTGTGTGGCCCTGATGGCCGCCGGCATGCCGCTCTACGACGCCGCCAGCCATGCCATGACCACGCTGTCGGCCGGTGGCTTCTCGCCCCACGGGCTGTCCATCGCGGGATACGCCAACCCGGCCGTCGAATGGGTCGTCATCGTGTTCATGTTCGCGGCCGGTGCGAACTTCGCACTGCACTACCGGACCATGGTGGGGCAGGGATGGGCTCTGCCGAAGGACGAGGAGTTCCGCGCGTACGTCGGCATCATCGTCGTGGCCACCGTGTTGTGCGTGGTGTTTCTGCGACCGGAGTTTCCGGGGACGGTGGAGCGAATCCGGCACAGTCTCTTTCAGACGCTGTCCATCATGACCACGACCGGGTATGCGAGTACGGACTTTCAGCTCTGGAATGACCAGGCCAAGATGGTGCTGCTGTTTTTGATGTTCATTGGCGGCTGTGCAGGGTCGGCGGCCGGCGGGCCGAAGGTGGTGCGCCAGTTGCTCATCGCCCGCTTCACGCTGCTGGAACTCCGGCGGACCCTGCACCCGCGAGGCGTGTTGCCGGTCAAACTCGGCGGCAGGGTCGTGTCCGACGATGTCATGCGCGGGGTCATTGTCTTTTTCCTGTTCTACCTGCTGGTGTTTGCGGTCTGCACGTTGGTGGTGGGGGCCTTGGGCGCGGATCTGGTCACGGCGCTGACGGCGTCCATTGCGTGCCTGGGCAACATCGGTCCCGGGTTTAATGCGGTCGGTCCCATGGCCAACTTCGCCGATCTGCACCCGGTGTCGAGGGTGGTGCTCACCGCCGCCATGTGGATCGGGCGCCTGGAGGTGCTGACGGTGCTGGTGCTGCTGCGACCGGAAGTCTGGCGTGGGGCGCAACTCGTGCAACGGGCGTCCACCCGGTAAACTGACCACATGCGTTCGCTCACACACTCCGTCCCCGCCCATGCCACCACCCTTGGACTGCTGCTGGCGGTCTCTGTTCCGTTTTCCGCACAGCCCTCGCAGACGCGGGATCTGCGCAACGGATGGGAAGTCCACCGCGAGCTGACGGTCGCGCCGCAGTCGCATGCGGACGTGCCGAAATATTTGCCGAGTTTTTTCGAGTATCACGATCTCGTGATGTTTCACCCGACCGTCGGGTATTACGCGAGCGGACGCGTGGATTTTGTTGATCACTACCGCACCTATCCCGTGGTGCTGGCGCCGCTGTTCGGCCACATGGTGGCGGAACAGATCTTCGCCATGTGGAATGGGATGCGACGTGCAGGCTCACTCAGCGAAAAGGATCGGTTCACCATCGCGGAGTTCGGCCCCGGCGACGGCGCGCTGGCCGAGGCGATCCTGGACTACCTGGTGCGCAAGGCCGGCGAGGATGTGACCTGGCGGACATTCGCCGACCAGGTGCTCTACGTCTGTTACGACCGGTCCCCCTCGCTGAGCAAGGTGCAGCAGGATCGGAATGCCCGCTTCGGCAAACGGTTTGAGGCGCGTGTCGCAGATGCGACGAATATGACCGCCACGATTCGCAGGGGCAGTCTGAAGGGGGTCGTGCTGTCCAACGAACTCCCGGACGCCTTCAGTGTGCACAAGACCATCCTCTCGGCCGACGGGACGGCGGAGGTGGCCTTTGTCGTGCCGGCGATTCCGGCAGCGACCTGGCGAACCGTGCAGCCGCTCCTGCCGACGGCTGTCGCTCGCACGATTGACGCCGGCGACACCGCCATCGAGGACCGGTGGTTCGGCGGCCAACGAGAGGGGGCGGTCTACCTCACGCGGTCGACCTTTGTGACACTGCTCGAGCACGTGCGTTCCAGCGGTGTGTACGACGCCACCGCCAACGCCATGTTGTTCCGGGAACTGTATGCGCCGGTGGCGACCGTGCCGGTCGTGGCGGAGCATCTGGGACGCTACGCCCAGATGTATGCCGCAGTGCTGGCCAGAGACCCGCGCGGCCTGGTGACGTACGTCAACCCGGGAGCTGAACGGTTTATCCAGGACGCCGGACATGTGCTCCGTACCGGGTACGTGTTGACGATCGACTACGGTGGCAATTGGGAGGAGATGCTGGCGCAGCATACCTATCCGCGCTTTCGCACCTATGGCCCGGCGCAGAAGGATGGGGCGCATCTGGCGCCCAACCAGATCGACACCTCGGCGCCGTACGTCGGTCCGACGCTCAATGACTTCACGACGGACGCCAACTTCAGTCTGCTGGCGGCACAAGGCGAGTTGGTGGGATTGCGACCGATCTATTACGGCGCCCAGCGCGCCCTGCAGGCCGGCACCACCGTCTCGCTCGGCACCGTCCCGACTGAACGCGAGCGCGAAGGCAACGCCGCTGAATTCCGGGCCTGGGCAGAAAGCTTCGCCGGCCCAAGTGTCTACAAAATGCTGGTGCAGCAGAAGACCGGCACCGATGCGGCCTACCGCTTCCCAGGCCAGCACCCGGAGTCGCTCGACCTCGGGACCACTAACTTGACCGCAGAGCAGCAGCGCCGCGCGGAGCAGATCGCACAGCGACTGAAGGCGCAGGCCGGAATCAGACCCACAATCTCGATAAATAGAGAATAGGGACTTCTCGATCAGTGTTTCATGTCGCCCTTGTGCTCCATCATGTGGGTCATCATGCCTTCCTGCATCTTCATCATCCCATCGCGCATCGTCACGCGCTGCGCGACCAGCTCAGTGACCACGACCGCAGTCGCCGTCGTCTTCTCAGCGCCTGACGCGCGCGTGAGTCCGGTGGCCGCTGACGCGCGGTGGCGCGCCGGCTTCGCCGCAGGCACCTGGCCGTGCGGCACGGCTTGCGCGCTCCCGTGCCCGACCTCGATCGCCGGCAGTTGCTCACGATGACCGACATGGCCATGGCGCACGAGGGCACGGCCGGACACGACATGTCGAAGATGGCCGCAGCGCCGGCCGCCACCACCACCGCCGCAACCAACCCGGGGATGCAGATGCATCCCGAGAGCGAGCGTGGCAATCCGCTGGTCGATGGGCAAGCGATGCGCCCACTGGCGCGTCTGGACGACCCCGGAGTAGGCCTGCGCGACAACGGACGCAAGGTCTTGACCTACTCGCATCTGCGCAGCCTCTTTGATGACCCTGATGGGCGCGATCCGAGCCGAACGATTGAACTGCACCTGACCGGGCACATGGAAAAGTTCGCATGGTCGTTCGACGGCGTGAAGTTCGCGAGTGCCCATCCGTTGGAACTCACGTATGGCGAGCGGGTGCCGGCCGTATCCACCTCCACTCTCCACACACGTTGATCGGCGCCGATGAGCACGAGCTGCCGGCCGGGTTCAGGGAAGGACTGGACGTAGACCTCCAACCGGCCGTTGGGGGAAATCGGACCACCGATGTCCCGGGCATCTTATCTACACCGACGTCGATCGCATGTGCGCGGTGAGGATGGACTCGAAGCGGCCGAGATGGTCGGCGGGCACCCCGGCCACCGTCGAACGGAGCCCCAATGTTGTTGGGACGGTCCGACAACGGTGGTTTCGTTTGGAGGAGCCGAACCGGCTGGTGTTACGAATTGATGCAGAGGAGGGTGGAGCCAGCTTGTCGGACAGCACCCTCGTTTGGGAGCGCGTCGAAAGGCAGGAAGAGAATGTGCCGGAGGAGGGAGTCGAACCCACACACTCTTGCGAGTACGGGATTTTGAGTTCCCTCGGCGCTTCGCTTTCCGGCGCGCAGACAGCACACTCTGTGTTATATTTCGCCGTTCAACGCAGGTGCCTCCTGTGGGAAACAGCTCGTGCGGTAACGGCTTTGTACCACGTGGAGGCGTAGGTGTTTCTACCGTTTCACGCGCCCTGATGAATGATCCGGGCGCCGCTGAAGAAGGAGGGCGGTCGAATGAGAGTGTCGGGTACTTTATTCGCCTCTCCTCGCGCCGGCCGCATCCTGGTCGCCGACGACCTGCCAGGCAATCTTGATCTACTCGAGCGGATGCTCTCGCGCCAGGGGACCTCGTGCAGAGGACCGGCAGCGGCGAGGCCGCCTGATTGAGCGAAATCACACAGCTCGTCGTATTTCGCCTGGACGAGCGGCGGTACGCGCTGACGCTGGTAGCCGTGGAGCAAGTGGTCCGCGCCGTGGACGTGACGCCGCTGCCGGGGGCGCCGGCGATCGTGCTCGGAGCGATCAACGTTCATGGCCGCGTGCTCCCGGTGATCAACGTTCGGCGGCGGTTCCTCCTACCGGACCGCGAAATCGGCCCGACGGACTGGTTTCTGATCGCGCGCGCGGCACAGCGCATGGTGGCGCTGGTGGTCGATGAGTCGCAAGGCGTGGTCGAACGGCCGCGGGCCGACATCGTCGCGTCGACTCAGATCGTTCCCGGCCTCCAGCACTTCCCGGGCGTGGTCAGACTCGACGACGGGCTGGTGCTGATCCACGACCTGGAGCGGTTCCTTTCTTTGGATGAAGCGCAGGCTCTGGACCAGGCGATGGTTCGGAAGGCGGGGACGTAGAACCGCCATGCCGGTCGAACACTTGTCGGGCAGTGATCCTGACACGCCGTGGTCACAACTGAGCAGCTTCATCGCCGAGGCCATGGGGCTCGATTTCCCGCGCGCGCGGTTTGCCGACTTGCAGCGCGGCCTGGCCGGGGCCGCACGTGAGTTCGGGTTCGAGGATAGTGCAGAGTGCGCGGACTGGCTGTTGTCGGCCCCCGTCACGAAGGCGCAACTGGAGGTGCTGGCGAGCCACCTCACCATTGGCGAGACGTACTTCTTCCGGGACAAGAACGCATTCGAAGTCCTGGCGACGACTGTGCTCCCGGAGTTGATTCGCGCTCGACAGGGCCGCGAGCGGCGGCTGCGGTTGTGGAGCGCGGCGTGTTGCTCGGGAGAAGAGGCGTATTCGCTCGCGATCCTGCTGCACCAGGTCCTGCCCGATCTCGCGGACTGGCACGTGACGATCCTGGCGACGGACATCAACCCGCATGCGCTTCGAAAGGCCGTCGCCGGATCGTATGGCGAGTGGTCGTTCCGCGATGCACCGAGCGGGTTCAAAGAGCGCTACTTCAACCGCACCGGGGACGGGCGCTACGCCATCCGGCCGGAGATCAAACAACTGGTGACCTTCGAACACGTGAACCTCGTGGAGGATGTCTATCCCTCGCTGGCGACCGACACCAACGCGATGGACATCATCTTCTGTCGCAACGTGCTGATGTATTTCACGCCGGCGCAGACGCGGGAGGTCATCGGGAAACTTCACCATGCCCTGATCGACGGCGGTTGGCTGGCGGTCAGTCCCAGCGAGGCGTCTCAGGCCCTGTTCCCGCAGTTCGTCACGCTGAACTTTCCCGGCGTGATCCTCTATCAGAGGAATGACGCAGGATGTCGCGCCAGCCAGACCTGGACGCCGCCGCCGCCCCCCCAAGACTGGCAGTTCGTGGCACGCGCGCCTGCGCTGTCGTTGCCGTCGGCGCCGTGTGCCGTAGCGGCGTCACTCTACGAACAAGACCGCTACGCGGATACGGCCGATGCTCTTCTGGCCTCGCGTTCGGCGCACACGCCCGAGCCGGAGGCGTTTTCGCTGCTGGCGCGCGCGCTGGCCAACCAGGGCAGGCTCGCCGACGCGCTCGTGTGGTGCGACCGGTGGCTCGCCAGGGACAAGCTGGACGCCGCCGGTCACTACCTGCGTGCGATGGTCCTACTCGAGCAAGGCCGTCGGGATGAAGCGCGGCGCTCGCTCCAGCGCGCCCTCTACCTCGATCCCAGCTTCGTGCTGGCTCATTTCGCCCTGGGCAATCTCGCGCGCAGCCGCGGCACACACGGCGAGGCGGGCAAGCATTTCGCCAACGCCCTGCACCTCCTGGGCCTTCTCCAGCCGCACGATCGCCTGCCTGAATCGGACGGGCTCACCGCCGGGCGACTCAGCGACATCATCACGGCGATGCCCCCCGTGGGAAAGACGCGATGACCAACGACACGAATGCCAGGCACATCCTTCGCGCACGCGCGGAGGCGCTGGCGCGGCCGCCCGAGAACGCTCCAGTGGCGTCGGCGCTGTTCGAAGTGCTGGAGTTCCGACTGGCGCAGGAGCGTTATGCGATCGAGACGCGGCACGTGCGCGAAGTCTATCCGCTGAAGGATCTGACGCCGCTGCCGTGCACGCCGCCGTTCGTGCTGGGCATCGTCAATGTGCGGGGCCGCATCGTGCCGGTGTTCGACCTCAAGAAGTTGTTCGACTTGCCCGAGCAGGGATTGACCGACCTGCACCGAATCATCCTGATCGGAGGACACGACCTGGAACTTGGTCTGCTGGCGGATGCCACCGTGGGCGTACGGTCCATTCCAGCGGACAGCGTACAGCCCTCGCTGCCGACGCTCACCGGCATCCGCAGTGAATATCTCAAAGGCGTGACGGCCGATCGCCTCGTCGTCCTCGATGTGGTCCGCCTTCTGGCGGACCCGAAGATCATCGTGCACGAAGAAGTAGAGAACTGAACACAACCTGGTCACGGAGGCCGCATGACTGTGAAATGGAATGTGGGAACGAAGATCGGCGGAGGGTTTTCCCTGGCGGTGGTGATATTCCTCATCGTGGGAGCGGTCTCCCATCAGAGTACGACCCAGCTCGTTGCAGCTTCAGAATTGCGCAGACAGGCGTACGAAGTATTGAGCGAGCTTGATGATCTGCTGTCGCTCATGCAGGATATCCAGATCGGCCAGCGCGGCTACGCGCTCACGGGGGAGGAGAGTTACCTCGCACCGTATCAAACCGCGCTGGGCAACATTGACGCACGCGTGCAAGGGGTTCGGACTCTGACGCGGGACAACCCCCGGCACCAGCGTCGGATCGACGCGCTGGAGCGGCTTATCGACGACCGGCTTGCGCTTGCGAGAGAAACGGTCGATGTCATTCGGACGAAGGGTCCAGAGGCTGGCGCCCAGATCATTCGGAGCGGCCGTGGCAACAACATGATGCTCGAACTCCGCAAAGTCGTCGGCGAGATGGAAAGCGAAGAGGAGGCTTTGCTCAGGCACCGCGTGGAATCCGCGCAACACCTTGCCCGGAACGCACAATGGACGATCGTGCTGGGCACGCTCGCTGCCTTGATTCTCGCGGCGCTGGCCGGCGTGGTGATCACGCGCAACATTGCCCGACCGCTCCAGGATCTCACGGCCGTGGCTGAGCGGATGAC
>CAYZLT010000083.1:8141-12215 GCA_964479175.1 uncultured Solibacteraceae bacterium
GAGCGTCGATGTGTCCTCGGATACGCGGAGTGACGAGGTGGGCGCGCTCGCGCGGACGTTCGACCGCATGACGCAGTCTCTGCGCACGATGGCCGGCGCGGCCGCGCAAATCGCCGACGGCGATTTGCGCTCCACCATCACACCCCACTCTTCCAACGACGTACTGGGCAACGCCTTTGCACGGATGGCCGAGAATCTGCGCGGCCAGATTCGCGAGTTGGTCGAAGGCGCGAATGTGCTGGGCTCGGCGGCGAGCGAGATCGTCGCCTCGACCACGCAGCTCGCGGCCAGCGCCAGCGAGTCCGCGGCAGCCGTGAGCGAGACGACCACCACGGTGGAAGAAGTCCGCCAAGCCGCGCAGATGGCCAGCCAGAAGGCGAAGAACGTCTCCGACAGCGCCCAGAAGGCGGCGCAGATCTCGCAGAGCGGCCGTAAATCGACCGAGGACGTCGGCGCCGGCATGACCCGTATTCGCCAGCAGATGGACGCCATTGCGGCGAGTATGGGGCGGTTGAGCGAGCAGAGCCAGACCATCGGGCAGATCATCGCGACGGTGGAAGATCTCGCCGCGCAGTCAAACCTGCTGGCGGTCAACGCGGCCATCGAAGCGGCCAAGGCCGGCGAGCACGGCAAGGGCTTCGGCGTGGTCGCGCAGGAGGTCAAGAGTCTGGCCGGGCAATCGCGGCAGGCGACCAACGAGGTGCGGACGCTGTTGAGCGACATTCAGAAAGCGACGACGACGGCGGTGCTGGCGACCGAGCAAGGGAGCAAGGCGGTGGACGCGGGCGCCCGGCAGACCGAGGTGGCGGGCGAATCGATTCAGGCGCTGGCCGGCAGCGTGACGGAGGCGGCGCAGGCAGCGACGCAGATCGCCGCGTCGAGCCAGCAGCAGTTGGTGGGGGTGGACCAGGTGGCGGCGGCGATGGAGAGCATCAAACAGGCCAGCACCCAGAACGTGGCGAGCGCGCAACAACTGGAGACCGCCGCGCGCAACCTCAACGACCTCGGCCAGCGGCTCACGCAGATGGTCGAGCGCTACAAGATCTAACGGTCCACCAGACATGAGCACCAAAGACGACGACTTTCTCGAAACGCTCCGGGCGACCTTCAAGGTCGAGGCGGAAGAGCACGTGCAGGCGATGGCGACGGGTCTGCTGGAGTTGGAGAAATCGCCCGCTCATCAAGCCCGGCGCGGCCTCGTCGAGACCGTCTTTCGAGCCGCGCACAGCCTGAAGGGCGCCGCGCGAGCGGTGGACCTCACGGCGGTCGAGTCGCACTGCCAGTCGCTGGAAGAGATCTTCGCCGCGTGGAAACGTCAGGAGAGCGCGCCGACGCCAGACGGATTGGATACGGTCCACCGCATCCTCGATGCCATCATCGCCGCCCTGGCCCTGCCACATCCGTCACGCGACCCGTCCCCACAGTCCGACGGTTCGCCCGCGCAGGCCCGAGTCACGTCCGTTCCCACGGAGACCGTCGCCCCGGCGCCTGCCACGACGGAAAAGACCGTCTCCCCGGAGAACACGGTGCGCATTTCCGTCTCCAAGCTGGATGCGCGGTTGCTGGAAGCGGAGGAGATGCTCACCGTGAAGCTCTCTACAGACCAGCGGGCGGAAGACGTGCGCGAACTGGTGAAGCGGCTTGACGCGTGGAGAAGGGAGTGGACGGCAGTTGAACCGGAAGCGCGTGCGCTTCGTCAGGCGATCAGTCGTCCATCAACCACTGCCGATCACGCCCCACCATGTGTCGCCCGACTGCTGGCGTTTTTCGATCACAATCTCAATCACCTCGATTCATTCACGGCTCACGTGACGGCGCTCAGCAGAGCGGCAGACCACGACCGCCAGGTGACCGGCAAGCTCGTGGACGATCTGCTCGAGGACTCCAAGAAACTGCTGCTGTTGCCGTTCGCCACGCTTGCGGCGCCGTTCCCCAAGCTGGTCCGCGATCTGTGCCGCGACCAGCGCAAGGAGGCCGATCTCCTGGTTCGCGGCGAGGAGGTCGAGATTGACAAACGCCTCCTGGAGGAGATGAAAGATCCGCTCATCCACCTGCTGCGCAACTCGGTCGATCACGGCATCGAGACGCCCGACGAGCGGCGGCGATTGGGCAAGCCCCCCCGCGCCACGATCACGCTCGCCCTGTCCCGAGTGAACGGGAACAAGGTGGAACTTCTGGTGTCCGACGACGGTGCGGGCATGGATGCGGAGAAGGTGAAGGCGGCCGCGGTCAAGCGCGGCTTCCTCTCGGCGGACGATGCGCGCCAGCTCGGTGACGCGGGGGCGCAACGGCTGGCGTTCGAGGCCGAGGTGTCCACCAGTCCGATCATCACGCGGCTGTCCGGCCGCGGGCTCGGGCTGGCGATTGTGCGCGAGAAGGTCGAGAAGCTGGGCGGCACCGTGTCGGTCGAGAGTCACGCGCGGCAGGGCACGCACTTCTCCATCGTGCTGCCGTCCACGCTCGCGACCTTCCGGGGCATTCTCGTCGGAGCGGCTCAGCGCCTGTTCGTCGTGCCCACGTTCCATGTCGAGCGCGTAGCGCGCGTGAAGGCAGACGAGATTCACACGGTCGAAGGCCGCGATACCGTGTCCTTGAGCGGACGGGCCCTCTCCCTGGTGCGGCTGACCGACGTGCTGGAGTTGCCGCGTACGGAGCCGCACGGCGAGCGGCCCGCCGCCATTGTGATCCTCGTGCTTGGCACCGGCGACCAGCGCATGGCGTTCGCGGTGGACGCCGCACTCGACGAGCAGGAGGTGCTGGTCAAGCCGCTGCGCAAGCCGCTGTCGCGCGTGCGCAACATCGCCGGCGCCACCGTACTCGGTTCGGGCCAGGTGGTCCCCATTCTCAACGTGAGCGACCTGCTCAAGTCCGCCAGGAAGGCAGGCAGTGCAGCGACCCGCGCGGCTGCCGGTGCGCGACCACCGGAAGCGAAAACGGTGCTCGTCGCCGAGGATTCCATCACCTCCCGCATGCTGATCAAGGGCATCCTGGAATCTGCCGGGTACACGGTACACGCCGCGGTAGACGGGATGGAGGCGTTTACTCGGTTGCGCGCGGAACATTTCGACCTGTTGGTCTCCGATGTGGAAATGCCGCGCCTGAACGGCTTCGATCTGACCGCGAAGATTCGCGCCGACAAGAAACTGGCGGAGCTGCCGGTCGTGCTGGTGACGGCGCTGGAAACACGCGAAGACCGTGAGCGCGGCATCGATGTGGGGGCGAACGCCTACATCATCAAGAGCAGCTTTGACCAAAGCAACCTGCTGGATGCGGTCCGACGATTGGTGTGAACAATGGCAACCCGGAGACTGATCCTGACATGACCGACCGCAAGATCAATGTGCTGGTGGTGGATGATTCGAACGTGGCGCAGATGCTGCTGGTCCACATCCTCGAGTCGGATCCGCAAATCCGCGTCGTCGGGACCGTCAACAACGGTCAGGCCGCGCTGGATTTTGTCCAAGAGCACCCACCCGACGTGATCCTCATGGACATCCATATGCCCGGGATGGATGGCTTCGAGGCAACGCGCCGCATCATGGAGACGCGTCCGGTCCCGATCATCGTGTGCACCGCCACCACGAACCCCAGAGAGGTCGCCACGACATTTCGCGTCATGGAGGCGGGGGCTCTCGCTTGCGTGGGAAAGCCGGTGGGTCGTGAACACGCCGATTTCGACCAGATGACCGCGAATCTCCTGGAAATGGTCAAGCTGATGTCGGAAGTCAGAGTCGTGCGGCGCTGGGCGCGGGCGCGAACGGTGTTCGCCCCGGCGCCGGTGGCCAGCCTCGTGGCGTTGACGCGCGCGGCGACAGCGGTCACATGCATCGGCATCGGGGCGTCCACCGGCGGCCCGCCGGCGCTGCAACAGATTCTGGCGGGTCTGCCGAAGGCGTTTCCCGTGCCTATTCTGATCGTCCAGCACATTGCGCAGGGGTTTCTGCCCGGCCTGGCCGAGTGGCTGAATCAGACGACCGGCTTTCAGATTCAGATTGGCGCCAACGGCGTTTGCCCGCTGCCGGGGCACGTGTATCTGGCGCCCGACGACTTCCACATGGGCCTTGGCGTCAGTGG
>CAYZLT010000084.1:0-12174 GCA_964479175.1 uncultured Solibacteraceae bacterium
ATGAATTGGTTGTCGGGCGACCAGAACGGCTGCGTTGCGTTGTCGGTGCCCGCCAGCTTGACCGACGCCACCGCCCCAACCGGGCGGATGTACAACGACGCCGCGCCCGACGAATCCGGCTTGGCGACAAACACGATGGTGCGCCCGTCAGGCGAGACCGCGATGTCCACCTCACTCAGGCCCGACACCGTATGCCGGAACTGGACCGCCTCCGGCTCGGCATTGCCGCGCCAATAGAAGTACGCGGGCACAGACACCGTGGCCAGGAGGAGCGCGACGATGGTCATTGCGGCGACCTCGAGCCGGCTGCGCTTCTGCGGCAGCGCGGCGGCGGTCGCGCTCCGGTTCCGTCCGATCCACTGGAGCTTGAGCTTCACGCTGTGCGCGTCCTGCCACCGGTCGTCGGGATCCTTCGCAAGGCAACGCGCGACCAGGTGCTCAACCACCGCGGGCGTCATGGGCTGGGCGTGCGAGAGGGGCCGCGGTTCAGCTTTCATGATTGCGCCGATCAAACTCGCCTGGCTCTTGCCCTCGAAGGCCCTCTTGCCCGTGACCATCTCGTAGAACACGGCGCCGAACGCGAAGATGTCGGTGCGGGCGTCGGCTTCCCTGCCTTCGACCTGCTCGGGCGCCATGTACTGCATCGTGCCAAGAATGGTGCCCTGCACTGTCACGTCCATGCGCGTGGGCTGCGCGGCAAGCGATCCCGCGTGGTCGGAGGCCACCCACTTCGCGAGGCCGAAGTCGAGGAGCTTGATGTGGGAGGCGCTCGATCGCGCCGTCGGCGCCGAGTCCAGTCGCGTGGTCGGCGTCGAGTCCGCTTCGGTCCTGGGCGACGAGCCCGACTGGGTATTCGGCGACAATCCCAGCTTCGTCGTCGGCGACACACCCGATCGCGTGGTGCCGGCCTTGGTCAGCATGACGTTGGCGGGCTTCAGGTCGCGATGCACCACACCCTGGCGGTGAGCCCTGTCGAGCGCATCCACGATCTCGCCGGCGATGAGCAGGGCTTCGCCGATCGGCAGCGGGCCACGGGCAATCCGATCGGCCAGCGTTTCGCCCTCGACGTACTCCATGACGAGGAAACGCGTGCCGTCCTGCTCGCCGACGTCGTGGAGGGTGCAAATGTGCGGGTGGTTCAGCCCCGCGATGGTCTGCGCCTCCCGCTCAAAGCGCAGCTTCATCTCGGGGTCGCCGGCAAAATGCGGCGGCAGTACTTTGATGGCGACCGTGCGGTTCAACCTTGTGTCGGTGGCTTTGTAGACCTCGCCCATGCCGCCGGCGCCGATCGCCGACAGGATTTCGTACGGACCGAGTCGAGTGCCGGGTGTCTGTGCCATTGGGGGTGCGGCATCATACCCCGACACACGGCGGCCGCGGTATGATCGGTGCCGCCCAATGCGAGTCGTTGTTTTCCTGCTATTACTGACCGTCGTTTCCAGTCCCGCCGCAGCGCAGGACCCACCTGGCCTGCTCGCCAACGCGCTGGGCGACCTACCCGCTGCGCCGGTCGCACCCGAGGTCGTCAACCGCGACGCGCACGGCAACGCCACCATCCGGGCCACGCGGCTGACGGGCCCCTTCGTCCTGGACGGCCGGCTCGACGAGGAGTTGTACAGGTCCACACGATTCATCAGCGACTTCGTGCAACAGGAACCGTTTGATGGGATGCCGGCCACCGAACGGACGGACGTCTGGGTGTTCTTCGACGCCGACCACGTCTACGTGAGCGCGCGCAACTGGGAAACAAACACTGGGCGGCGGGTGATGAGCGACATGCAGCGCGACGCACGCAACCTTTACAACAACGATCACTTCGGCGTGATGTTCGACACCTTTCGCGATCACCGTAACGGCTACTACTTCTACGCGAACGCGCAGGGCGGCATGAGCGATGGACAGATCGGGAACGAGTCTCCCAACTCCAACTGGAACGGCCTGTGGGAGGTCCGCACGGCAAATTTTGACGGGGGGTGGACGATCGAATTCAAGTTCCCGTTCCGATCGGTGCGGTTCGACGAGTCCGGAACCGCGTGGGGCATCAACTTCAGGCGGATCGTCCGCTGGAAGAACGAAGTCTCATTCCTGACACCGATCGCCCGGTCGATCGGTCGCTCGGGATTGCTGCGCGTGTCTCTGGCCGGCACGGTGGTCGGCCTCGAGCCTCCGCAAGGCCTTCGCAACATCGACGTGAAACCCTACCTTTCAGGTTCGCGCCTCACCAACCGCACCGCTGCCCCGCCCATCACCGGCCAACGCAACGGCGACGTCGGCGTGGACGTCAAGTGGGGCGTGAAACAAAATGTGGTGGCCGACCTGACGTACAACACCGACTTCGCGCAGGTCGAAGACGATGAGGCACAGGTGAACCTGACGAGGTTCAGCGTCTTCTTCCCGGAGAAGCGCGAGTTCTTCCTTGAGGGACAGGATTCCTTCAGCTTCGGCGGTGACGGCTTCGGCGGTGGCGGCGGTGGCGGTGGCGGATTCGGTCCCGGCAACGCCCCAGTGCTCTTCTACAGCCGACGCATTGGCCTGGCCAATGGTCGGGCTGTGCCGATCGTCGGCGGTGGCAGGGTGGTTGGGCGTGCGGGCGGCTTCCAGATCGGCGCCTTGCACATCCGGACGGGCGAGTCCGCAATCGCCGACGCGCGTCCAACTGACTACTCCGTCGTTCGCATCAGTCGCGATCTCCTGAGTCGTAGCCGCATTGGCCTGCTCGCCACGCGCCGCGGCGTGCCCGCTTCAGGAAGCGCCGCCACGAACTACACCTATGGCGCTGATCTGGCGTTGAACCTCACGACGACGTTCACGGCGTCGGCGTACTGGGCCGGGACGCACGACCAGCAGGCGAAAAATGACACCACCAGTTATCGCGCGAAGCTGAACTACAACTCCGATCGTTTTGGATTCGGTGCTGAACACATACTGGTGGGCGCCAACTTCAACCCGGAAGTCGGATTCCTGCGGCGCACCGCGTTCCGTCGGTCGTTTTCTGAGGGTCGCTACAGCCCGAGGCCGGCCAATCTCGGCCCCGTGCGCAAGATCTTTTTCGAAAGCAAGATCGACTACTACGCCGACCCGGCGGGAGATCTCGAGTCTCGTTCACTTGAAGGGCACGTTCCGCCTCGAGTTCACGAACACCGACAGGGTGTCGATACAGGTGATCGATTCGATCGAGCAGCTCGACACCGAGGTGAATCTCGGGGTCACGGTCCCCGTCGGTCGATACGACTTTCGCCAGGCCAGAGTCTTTTACGAACTGTCCCCGTCGCGCCCCTTATCCGGATTCCTGGCCGTGGCGCACGGAGGCTTCTACGGTGGCACCATCACCGAAGCGTCGTGGCGCGGCCGTGTGGAACTGTCGTCCAGATTCTTTGTCGAGCCCTCGCTCTCGGTGAATCGGGTGCGCACGCCGTTTGGCAACAGCAACAGTCATCTCTTCGGTGGCCGGACCACGTTCACCCTCACGCCTCGAATGTTCCTCTCGGCGTTGGTGCAGTACCGTGCCGACAGCCGCACGATGACCGCCAATGCCCGCTTCCGGTGGGAGTACGCGCCTGGGAGCGACCTGTTTCTGGTCTACAGCGATGGCCGCTCGGCGTCCGAGGGCCGATTCCCGTCCACACTCGAGAACCGGTCCATCGTCGTCAAGGTCACGCGCCTGTTTCGCTGGTAGGCCATGTCGGCCGGTGATCTATCTCGAGGCGCCGTTGCGCGCGACCGCATCTCCACCCGGCGCCGGCCACTCAATCAGGGCCGAATATCAGCGAGCAGCCACACCTGGGGATCCACGCTGAGTCGCGCGGGCGCGGCGTCAGCGGCCACGCGCACTGTCGCCTCGCGGCCGGTCATGTCCACGGTCACGATCTGGGCACTGCCTGTGGGCGGCGACAGGCCCACATCGACACTCAGCCGGTACGGCTCGCCCGGCTGTGTCTGCCGTACCGTGATGACAATCTCCTTCGCGGCGTTGTCATATCGCCACTCGTGTGCAATGACGGGAACGCCGCTGCGGCGCAGCCACTGATCGAAGAACCACTCCAACTGTTGACCTGAGACCTGCTCCATGGCTCTGCGCAGGTCGGCGGTCATCGCAGTACCGTTGTAGTGGCGCTGATAGTAGAGTCGGATGCCTTTCCAGAACGCGTCCACCCCGATCTGATCCCGCAACATGTGCAGAATCCAGGCGCCTTTCTGATACACGAGACCGTTATTGGGGCTGGTGGTCGCGTCATCGAGATTGACGTGGATGACCGGCGTATTCGGCAGCGATTGTTCAAGACGCAGCACCGTCTGCCGGCTCTGGCGCAGCCCCTCCGCGAAGGCGTCCCTCCCACGGGCGTGTTCGGTGTACAGCAGTGTGAAGTAGGTGGCAAACCCTTCGCTCAGCCACACATCGTTCCAGTCGGCTTCGGTCACCGCATTGCCAAACCATTGATGGGCAATTTCGTGGACCACGGGTGCGTTGCCGGCCGCAACGCCCTTCTCGCCATAAAAAATGCTGCTCGCATGTTCGGTGCCTCCACCCATACCTGCCGCCTGCACGTGCGCAAGCTTTTCGTACGGATACGGCCCCACATGGTCCAGGAAAAATTCGAACGATCCACGTGCGTCGCGCGAGAGCGCGGCAAGCCCGATCTGGGCGTCCTGCGGAAACGCCCAGTAGGAGGTGGGCACGCCCCGCACCGGCTCGTCGTGCTGCACGATGAACCGGGCAATCCCCACGCAGAACAACCACGAGGAGATTGGAGTGCCTTCGCGCCAATGTGTCCGACGCAACGCCGCCGGCAAGTCGGCGACCTCAACCAGCGCCCCGTTGGCGACCACCTGATACTCGGCCCGTGTCGTGATGATGAACTCGCCGGTGGCTTTGTCAGCCACGTGATCAATCATCGGCAGCCATTGCCGGGCGCGGTTGTACCAGTTTTCGCTGAAGGCGGTCCGCTCTCCGTGGATGTTGTTGATCAGCCTCAGTCCGTTGGCCGGCACGCCTCGGTAGCCGATGGTGAAGGTCACGAGTTGCCCGGACGTCACCCCGGCGGGCACCGGCAGGCGCAGACGATGGTTGACATGGCTGAACGCGACATCTCGTCCAGCGGCCGTGACCGTCTGGACGGTCATGCCCTTGCCATCGGCCGTCCGAGTCGCCAGATCCAGAAACACCTCCCGCACATCGTCGCGGCTCAGGGCCAGTGTCACGGCGGCTTCGCCCTGAATCTCGTTGGACTGGTCAGTCAAAAGCGTCAGGCGGAAGCGGTAGTGCTGTGCGTCAACGCCCGGCTGGCGCGGGTACGTGTCACCGTGAATCAGGGCCGGACTCAGTGCCGTGGAGAGGCAGAGGCCGAGCGTCAAGAGACCATGTCGAAGCAGGGGCATAATGCGGCACACCGTATCACGCCGCACCCCACCCATCCGGAAACGTCAGTGCACCTGGCGAATCTCGATCCGCTGGCCGACCACCGTGCAGCTGTCGCCCGTGTCGTTTGTGAACTTCACGAGTGCATCGCTGGTCGCCACCACAAGCTCTCCGGGTGAGGGCTGACTGACGGTCGCCCCTGCCGGAAACTGCACGCTGGCGTCATGCTTGGAACCCGGCCAAGACCACCGCCGCTTTCGGGAGACGGTGAGGTCTGACGAACCATAGGTCACCACAATCGTCTTGCCTGCGACCGTGCAGACGGTGCCGTTGGTGGCGCTACCGGTGCTGGCGAAGTAGTCCTTGAGCTCTTGCCCTTGAGTTTCTCAACGAATTTGTTCCCACCTTCATCGGTCCAGTCCCCACCAGAATCCACGATCACGGAGCCGGTGCTGACAATGATCGGGGGCCGATCCGGGCCGGCCGGTTGACGGGCCTCGAGGGCGACGACGTAGAGCACGAGACAAATGATCCACGTGATCTGTTTCGGAGCGGATGTGGGGAATGCCATAGGGACCTCTTCGCGTGCGGATGTGTCTGTGATCGCTCGGCCCACGGCCGACATCTGTCAGCTGCCGAAGCGGGCGCGATATGCGGCGTAGGCGATGATGGCGACGATGATGAGGAGGACGATGCGGGCGACGCCCATGAGGCGGGTGCCGGCGACGTGGCGCGTGCCCTTGGCTTTGATGCCCGTGACCGCGGCCACAGCGGCGATGATCACGGCGAGCAGGAGCCAAGTGAGCCAAGTCATGCCGCAAGCATACTCTCTAATTACGACCCGTCTCGCCCACGGAGTGCACCCACGTGCGAGCGGTATGTCAGGGCACGCGGGCAATAATCAGACCGGCCAACACGTCAGGCGACCACCGGGTACCGGCATCACCCAGCTCAATGCCGCCACGGCGAACCGAGACGCGAACGTCGGCACGGAGCGCAATGTGTCCCAGCCACCCGGGCCGACCCTCGCGCATCCAATACTTGAATCCCCCACCGACATGTGCGGCGACGCCATCGTCCACCAACGCGCGATCGCGGGTCAGCTCACGAAGCCAGCCGGCGCCGATGCGCGCGTAGGGTTCGAGAGCACCGCGGCGACCGAAGTGACGCACCGCGCCGAGTTCGACCATAAACCGATGCAGGCCGAGCGTCAAAGTGGAACCATCCACGCCTTCGAAGTCATCGGAAATCCGCGACTCGAAGTTGGGTCTGCTCCACCCGCCCGACAGCTCCAGTGCCAGCCGCGGGCGCAGTCTGTAGCTGACGGCACCTGCCAGACCAACAGCCGACGTCGTTCGTTGTTTCGCTTCAAAGAGCGTCACCGGATTGCCGGCCGGGTCGAGCAATTCGGCTCGAGTGGTGCCGGCCGATGACGGGCCGTGCAGCGTGGCGCCCACGGTGACCTCGAGCGTCGGAGATTGGGCCTGGGCCGCAGCCGGCAACAACGCCGCCGCGGCAGCGAACGTGAAGACACCCATCCGCGTCATTTGGCCTTCACCACAATCTCAATGGCCGGCCCCGACCCACCACGCGGCACGGCGACAAGGCGGGAGTGATACGCGGGCGAAAAATTGATATTCACGCTGCCGTCGTCGTCAAAAAAGCTTTCGATGTCGGCGTCGTCAAGCGGCTCGACGCGCACGATATACAGCCCAGCGGGAAGCCCGCCGATCACAAAGTCGCCACGTGCAGTGAGGGAGAAGCCACCCACCATCTCGCCGGTGGCCGTGTGCGTGGCGGTAACGTGGGCCCCGAAGATCCCCTGACCGGCCAGGGTGACACGACCGCTGACGCTCCCGGTGTTCCGATCGGCCTCGTTGGTGCCATACACGTCGGTGATGGCGGCGCGATCGTCGGCCTCCAGCGTGCGATCCTCGATGTTGCCGGCCGGATACGCGATGGGAAACATGACGGCGCGTTTGCCAAGCACACGGCGGCCGCCTTCCGCGCGAATCTCCGTCTCGCCGAGTGCTGAATGCCCCAACCCGAGCAGGTGCCCCACCTCATGGAGCCCGACCGACTCGACGTCAAACGCGCCCGATTGCCCCGCGATCGCCACCGACCACGCCACTGTGGTGTTGAAGAAGATATCCACCTCAAGAATTCGCCCGGTGACATCGTCAATCTCGAAGGAGGCTGCGGCCAACGTGCGTTCCAGTTCAGGCCGTGCGCGAAACCCGACCACGGAGATCCCATCGCCGCCGACAGGCTGGGCGCCCGTAATACCGACGAACGCATGCGTCAGGGCCGTGCGTGGCACGCCTGCCCAGGTGGCAAACGCGCGCCCGATCGCGGCCTGCAGTTGCGGCGCGGTCACACCAGGCACGTCGCGGTTGGTGACGAAGTATTCGATCGGCCGATCCCATCGCAGGCCCACCAGTCGTCCACCGATCGACACGCCGAGCTTGAGGTACGCCTCAAGCGGCGGTGCCGCACAGAGCACAGCCACTGTCAGGGTCAACACGCCGCACAGTTGTCGCGTCACTGCGCACCTCGCTGTGATCCGCGCAACACCAGCGCCACGATGGACTCAAACTCGGAGAGGGGCAACATCCCACGACGTGTATCGCCTCGAACGACGCGCCCCGTCGTCGCCGTCGTCACGCCCGGCATGACCGGTGGCGCGACCATCGCGCGGCCCTGGGCTGTGGCGACACGGTAGATGCCCGAGGACAGGCCCACCGGCCAGAGGACGCCCCCCGGTGCGCGCTTGAGAAAAAACACGCCAGCCTCGCCCCTCGCCACACTCGGCGCGCCCGGCATCACCGTGCGATACCGACCGATGGTCCCGCCCGGCATACGCATGGAGACAAACGCGGTCGCCTCACCCTTGAGCACCGCTTCGACGGCCACGGTGGCGACCGTCTCCACGTCGCCGGCCGTTGATCGCACCGCCCGCACGTCGGTGATTCGGCCTCGCACGATCACCGTCGCGTCGAGCACGGTCGTGCGAAAGTCCGCAGGGAGCATCGTCGAGGCTGACGTGGTCACCGCCAGGCACACGCCGGCGACGACCACGACCCACAACCTCTGCAGCGACCGTGTGATCATTACTGCGGCTGCTTCACGACCCGGAGGTACGGCTTGAGCGTCTTCCATCCGGCCGGATACTTCTGCTTCGCCTCGTCGTCGGACACCGAGCCGGCGATGATCACATCGTCACCCGGCTGCCAATTCGCGGGCGTGGCCACCTTGTGCGCGGCCGTCAACTGCATCGAATCAAGCACGCGCAGGACTTCGGCGAAGTTACGGCCCGTCGTCATGGGATACGCGAGCATCAACTTGATTTTTTTGTCCGGTCCGATGACAAACACCGTGCGAACCGTCTGGTTGTTCATCGCGGTGCGCCCTTCGGAGGTGTCACCGGCATCGGCCGGCAACATGCCGAACAACTTGGCCACCTTCAGATCAGGATCCCCGATCATCGGAAAGTTGACCTTGTGGCCCTGTGTCTCCTCGATGTCCTGTGCCCACTTCTCGTGCTGGTCGACGGGGTCAACGCTGAGACCGAGAATTTTGCAGCCGCGCCGGGTGAACTCCGGCTCAAGGCCGGCCATCGATCCGAGTTCGGTCGTGCACACCGGCGTGAAGTTTTTGGGGTGCGAGAACAGAATCGCCCATGAGTCGCCGATCCACTCATGAAAACGAATTGGTCCCTGCGTCGTCATGGCTTCAAAATTCGGCACTGTGTCATTGATTCGCAACATGATTCATTCCTCGCGTGTGCGGGCAGTCGAAAGCACAGCTTCAGCTGCGCGTTCAGAGGCGCCGGCACCGCCCAATCGCCGGACCACCTCGGTCAAGTCCTTCCGCATGACCGAGGCGCGTGCCTGATCGGTCAGCAATATCCGGGTTTCTTCAGACACCCGCTCAGGTGTGCAGTCGTCCTGAATCAATTCGGTCACGATCGCCCGGCCGGAGACCAGATTCACCATGCCGTAATGCGGCAGCGTGACCACACGTTTGCCAATCGCATAGGTCAGTGGCGACACGCGGTACACGATGACCATGGGTTTACCGTGCAGCGCTGTCTGCACGGTCGCCGTGCCTGAGGCGGTGACAACGACATCGGCGGCCGTGAGCACGTCATCAGCGGAGTCCGATACCACACCGAGGGGAACCCCATCGGATCGAAGTCCTTCAAGCCCCGCAAATAACTCATCGTCGAGTGACGGCGCGCGCGCGACCAGAAACTGGACGCCCGGGAGCGAGGACGACAGACGACGCGCGGCCTCGAGAAGGACCGGCGTGAGCAAACGCAGTTCGTTCGGACGGCTGCCTGGCAGCAGCGCAACGACCGGCTTTGACGGATCGAGTCCCGCAGCGCGACACGTCGTCTCGCGGGATCGCTGCGGAATCGCGATGTCAATCAGGGGATGTCCGACGAAGGTGACCGGAATCCCCGCGTCGCGGTAGATCGCTTCCTCAAAGGGAAAGATCACCAGCATGCGGTCGACGTACTTTTTGATCGTCTTGAGCCGGCCCGGTCGCCAGGCCCAGAGCTGCGGACTGATGTAGTAGACGATCGGAATGCCGAGCGCCCTGATGCGCGGAAGCAGTCGGAAGTTGAAGTCGGGAAAGTCGAGGGCGACAAACACGTCGGGCCGACGGTCGCGGGCGGTGCCGGTGAGTGTGCCCAGCATCGCCCATGAGCGGCGCACCACCGACAGGGCTTCGGTGAGGCCGGTCACGCTGAATCCGCGATAGTCGCCGACCATGTCGGCACCGGCCGCGCGCATCTGCTCGCCGCCGAAGCCAAAGACCTCCACGGATTCACGTGCGTTCAGCGCGCGGATCAGCGCACCGGCGTACAAGTCGCCGGAGGCCTCGCCGCACGAGAGCATGACCCGGCGCGTCACCGCGCCGGCTTGCGCAGACTCGGTGCGCTGAGGTCGAGTTCGTTCGCGGGGATGCGTTCGAAGGCATCGATACCGGCCGCCTTCAGCTGCGCGACAAACGTGGAGGCGTCGCCCACCAGCACGATCGAGAGCCGCTCGGGAAAGAGGAACTGTTTCGCCACCCGTTGCACATCGGCCGGGGAGATCCGGTCGACCTCCTCGCGATAGTTCTCCAGTTGGTCAAGCGAGAGACCGAAGAACAGCTGATTGAGTACCTGCATGGCAATGGCGGACGGCGACTCGATCGTGAGCGGAAAACTGCCCGACATGTAATCTTGCGCACCCCGCAGTTCGCGCGGGTCCACCGCCTCGCGCTGGAGCCGCTGGATTTCCCCTATCGTCAACTTCAGCACCTCACCGGTCGCATCGGACCGTGTGTCGGTCTCGGCGACAAAACTGCCGCTGTACTTGAACGCCCGGAAGCTGGCCGAGGCGCCGTAGGTCAACCCCCGGTCGCCGCGCAGCACACCAAAGAGCCGGTTCGCCCCCTCACCACCGAGGATGCGCATCATCAAATCAACGGCCGTGTACTCGGGATGTGTGCGACTCACCCCAATCTGGCCGACACGAATCTCCGTCTGCACTGCACCGGGGCGATCAACCACGATCACGCGGCGAGTGGGAGGCGGCGGGTCGTCAAAGGTCACGGCCGGGACATCGCGACGCGCCCAGGCACCAAACGCCTTCTCGGCGGCGGCAAACGCTTCGTCGGCCGTGAGGTCGCCAACAATGGCCACCAGCGCGTTGTTGGGCACAAACCACATGCGATGGAACGCCACCAAATCCTCACGCGAGATCTGCTGAATCTGCTGAGGCGTCGTCGGGCCCGGGCGACCGTACGGATGAAAGCCGAACACGAGACGATCGATCAGGCTGTTGGCGATGTACTCGGGGTCCTCGGCACTGACCTGCAGCCCTGAGATAGCCGCGTCTTTCTGCCGCTGAATCTCAGCGGACGCAAACGCGGGTCGCTGCGCGACATCTGCCGCGAGCGACAACGCCAGCGCGACCTTGTCCTTGACGACCGCGCCGTTGACAAACGTCACCTCGTTGCCCGCGCCGACCGACAACAACCCGCCTGCCGACTCGATCGTGTTGGCGATCACTTCCGCCGACATCGTCGTCGTGCCCTGATCAAGGAGCGCGGCGACAAAACCCGCCACGCCGGGTTTGGCGGCGACGTCGTTGGCGGCGCCGGCGCGAATCAACAGGCGGAAGCTGACCGCCGGTTGTTCCTTCTGCGGCACGGCCAGCACCTGGAGGCCGTTGGCCAGCGTCTTGAGTTGATAGTCAGGAAACGCGACCGGGCGCGACGGCAACGGGCGGGGCGGTCGCTCGGCCGGCCAGGTGGCTCGTTGCGCCGCCACTGGCGCCGACAGCACGAGGAGCGCCGCCCCGACACACAGCGCGCGAATGAAGGCCTTCACTGCCGGCCCACCGTCGCGGCGCCAGGCAGAATCGTGATGATCAATCGTGTCTCCGGAGTGAAATACGTCTTGGCCACGCGCTGGACGTCCTCAATTGTGACCTTTTGAAAAAGGTCGAACTCCCCGTCGGCCGTGGTGATGTCGTCGTGAATCACCACCGCATGTGCCAGATGGAGCGCCTTCTGCTGAATCGTCTCGCGACCGAGAATGTAGTCGCGCGCAAACTGTCGCTTGGCCCGAGTGAGTTCGTCGGCGGTGATGGGCTCCGTCTTCATGCGATCCACCTCCGCCATCAGCGCCGTGAGGAGACGCTCCGGCGACGTGGCGCCCTGCGTGATCCCCACCGCGTAGAAGTAGTTCGGATGGGCGATGAGTTTGGCCTCCCCAAACGCCGCAACCGGGCAAACTAGGCGCTTGGCGCGAACTGTTTGGG
>CAYZLT010000085.1:0-12159 GCA_964479175.1 uncultured Solibacteraceae bacterium
GAGCAACACCTGCGGACGAATGGCCGGCAACACACCAAGGGTCCCGATCTCGAAACGGCCTTCCGCCTCGGGCGTCACGCGGAGGTCGACGTACGACCCGCCGCGCTCGACCACCATCGTGACCTCGCGATTGGCCTTGGTCATCACGGCAAAGTCGAATTGGTCCCAGGTGTCGACCTGCGTTTCGTTCACGCGAATGACGCGGTCGTCCACCTGAATGCCCGCGCGCTGGGCCACGCTGTTTTCGGCCACGGTGCCAATCACCGGCGGCGCCGTGCGATAGAGCGGCTCATCGGCCCCCTGGGTGAGGACCACCGTGGTCAGGATGAGGGCGAGCGCAATATTCATCACCGGTCCGGCGAGGTACACCTGGAACCGGATCCACTTGCTCTTGGAGAGAAACTCCGTCGGGTCCCCCGACGGTTTGTCCTCGGCGTTCTCACCGGCGAGCTTGACGTAGCCCCCGAGCGGAATCGCGCTGATGCAGTACTCGGTGTCGCCGCGCGTCACCTTGAACAACTTGGGCCCGAACCCCAGCGAAAACGCCAGCACCTTCACGCCATACCAGCGGGCCACCAGGAAGTGGCCCAGCTCGTGGACAAAGATGAGCACGCCCAGCACAAACAGGAACGGGCCGATGGTCTGCAGAAATCCGAGGATGGCGTCCATAACTACTGCGACGATGTTAGCGTACGCATGGTTTCGGCCGCGACGCGCCGGGCCCACTCGTCTGTGGCCCTGACGTCGGCCAGGTTGCCCGGCACCGAGGTGTCCCGCCCAGCCGCGTCGAGCGCCCGCTCAATCACCACGGGAATATCCACAAACCGGAGGCGACCGTCGAGAAACGCCTCGACCGCGACCTCATTGGCGGCATTGAGCACCACTGGCCAGGCCCCCCCATGCTCGAGGGCCGCATAGGCCAGGCGCAGACACGGAAAGCGGTCGGTATCGGGCGGCCCAAACTCCAGCGTGCCCATCCTGGCCAGATCGAGGTGCGGTACCGGCGCGGTCCACCGCTCTGGATACGAAAACGCATATTGAATCGGCAGCCGCATGTCGGTCACGCCCAACTGGGCGATCACCGAGCCGTCGGTCAGTTCCACCATCGAATGCACGATGGACTGGGGATGCACCACCACGTCGATGCGATCGGCGGGCACATCAAAGAGCCACCGCGCTTCAATCACTTCCAGCCCCTTGTTCATGAGTGTGGCCGAGTCGATCGTGATTTTTCGACCCATCTGCCACGTCGGGTGGCGCAAGGCATCGGCCGGCGTGACGTTCGACAAACGCTCCGCGTCCCACTGCCGGAACGGCCCCCCGGACGCCGTGAGCACGAGCCGGCGCACTTCAGAGGCGCTGCGCCGGTGCAGGCACTGATGGATCGCGTTGTGTTCCGAATCCACGGGCAACAACGCCACGCCGTGACGGGCGGCAGCTTCGACCATCAATGCACCGGCCATCACCAGCACTTCCTTGTTGGCGAGGGCCACGGTTTTGCGGTGATCGATGGCCGCCAGTGCCGCCTCCAGTCCGGCCGCACCTGACGAGGCACACAGGACCAGATCCACGTCCGGGTGAGTCGCCGCCGCGAGCAGGCCTTCCGCACCGGACATCACGTCCCGCGGATGATCGCCGATGGGGAGCCGGTGTTTCAGCGCGGCCAGTCCATCGTCGCTGGCCACACTGACCAGCGAGGGGCGGTACCGTGCCACCTGGTCGGCAAGCCGTTCGACGTTGTTGCCCGCGGCCAGCGCCACCACCTGCACCCGATCCGCATGCGTGTCCACGACCGACAGCGCACTTTGACCGATGGATCCGGTGGACCCGAGGATCGCGATACGAATGGGCATCAGGCGACGTACCTGAGAAACAACACAAACACCGGGGCCGCAAACAGATGGGCGTCAATGCGGTCGAGCACGCCGCCATGGCCGGGAATCAACGACGAGCTGTCTTTGACCCCGGCGCTGCGTTTGAGCATCGACTCGAAGAGATCGCCGGCGATGCCGGCCGCGCACAAGAGCAGTCCCAGCAGCAGACCGTCGACCCATGTGGTGCCGATCACCCACATGGGCGCCAGCAGCGCTCCGGCGACGGCCGCCGCGACGACGCCGCCCAGGGCGCCTTCGATGGTTTTGGCGGGGCTGATCGACGGCGCAAGTTTGCGGCGCCCAAACGCCCGTCCCGCAAAATATTGCGTCGAGTCACTCAGCGCCACCACCGTCAACAAAAACACCATGGTCCACGGCCCGTACCCGATGTGGACCCACGCGAGGGCGCCAAGCGGGACGCCGACGTAGATGGGGGCCATCACGAGCATCGCGGCGCGAGTGACGACGACCGGCGACGGCGCACCGCTGCCCAACGTGACCAAGCCCGCCCCGACGACCAGGGCGAGCAACACGGGCACGAGCGGTCCACCCGAAATCAGATCGCTGGTGAACGCGGTGGCGGCACACAACACGGCCGCAGCGGTCATCACCACAGGCCTGGAAATGGACGCGCCGACAGCCTCCGCGAGGCCTGCCACCTCCGACGCGGCCAGCGCGGCGACGACGGCCGTGACGGCCACCGTCGCCCACCATGGCGCAAGAAACACCACGGCCCCCACAATGGCGATCAGGATCACTGAGCTGAGGACACGGGTCACGGATTATTTCAGCGCTCCCACCGGATCGGAGGAGACGGCGCCATACCGGCGGTCACGCTTCTGATATTCGGTGATGCCCTCCAGCAGATGTTTCGCGCGGAAGTCCGGCCACAACGTGTCGGTGACCCAGATCTCAGCGTAGGCAATCTGCCACAGCAGGAAATTGCTGACGCGCATCTCGCCGCTGGTGCGGATCAACAAATCCGGATCGGGTTGACCGGCGGTGTACAGCAAGGAGGAAAACAGGTCTTCGTCGAGCTGGTCAGGCGTCAATCCCTGGCGCAACGCCTCGCGAGCGGCGTCGACGATTTCGGCACGCCCCCCGTACGACAATGCGATGTTGAAGATCATGCCGGTGTTGGAGGACGTCCGAACCTCCGCCGCCTGGAGTTCCTCACGCACTTCAGCGCTGAGTCGATCGAGCTGGCCGATGACGTGAAAGCGGATGTTGTTGCGCAGCAGTGAATTGAGTTCGGCGCGGAGGTAGTGCCGGAGCAGCCCCATCAGCGCTGTGATCTCGGGGACGGGACGTTTCCAGTTTTCGACCGAAAATGCGTACAGCGTCAGCACGTCCAGTCCCAGACGCGCGGAGGTTTCAACGGTGTCGCGCACGGCTTCGATGCCCGCACGATGCCCCTCAACCCTGGGGAGATGCCTTGAGGCCGCCCACCTGCCATTGCCGTCCATGATGACGGCGACGTGCCTGGGGAGGCGTTCAAAATCGATTGTTCTGGCGAGTGCTTCGTCGGCCGAGCCCGGCGGCAGCGCGGCCAGCACCTCAGCGAGTGCCATCGGGAGAGTCTACCTCGGTCGGATAGTCCACCGACACCAGCGTCAGGCCGGAGGCCGGCGCGGTATCCCCGGCCGCATCGCGGCTGCATGCACGAATCAGCGCCGGCATCGATTCCGGCGTCCGGCGGCCCGCGCCCACGTCCACCAGCGTCCCCACCATGGCCCGCACCATGTGCCTGAGGAAGCCGTCACCATGGACCTCGATGATGACCCCGTCTGAGGACGGGTGCAGGTCGAGGCGCGTGAGGGTGCGAACGGTATCGACCACCGACGAGTGTGCCGATTGAAACGACGCGAAGTCGTGGCGTCCACACAGGTGCGCCGCCGCCTCGCGCATGGCGTCGAGGTGGAGGCGTGCGGGCAGGTGCCAGACGAACCAGCGGTCAAACGGGAACGCCACCTCGTTCGTCACAATGCGGTAGCGATAGGTCTTGCCCACGGCGGCAAACCGGGCGTGAAAGTCAGGATGGGCTTCCGTGACCGCGAGAATTCTGATGTCGGGCGCCAGGCGGACGTTTAGCGCCCGGCGAATCGACTCCACCGCGAGCGCCGTCGTCACGCGCACGGACGCGACCTGGCCCAGCGCGTGAACCCCCGTGTCTGTGCGACCGGCACCGGTCACCGTGGGGGCCTCCCCATGCAGGGGCACAAAGGCGTCCTCGATCGCCGCCTGGATGGTCGGACCGTTCAGTTGGCGCTGCCAACCCGAATACGCGGTGCCGTCGTAGGCGATGAGCAGTCTCAGGGTGCGCACGGGCGACCCTCCGCCACTATTTCCGTGACCCGGGTTTGGTCACGGACTCCCCCGCCTTGCACATCGGACAGGCGTCGGGCTCGTAGGTGGGCAGCGCGAGCTGCACCAGCGCCCGGAAGGGCACGTCGAGCGCCGAGTCGCCGCCGCTGCGATCGATGATGGACCCGGCTCCGACCACGGTGGCCCCGGCAGCCCTCGCAACGACCATCGTTTCGCGCGTGGACCCCCCGGTGGTCACGACGTCTTCGATGATGACCACACGGTCCTCCGCCGACAACGTGAAGCCACGACGGAGGGTCAGGATGTTCTCCTGCCGTTCGGCGAACATCGCCCGGAGGCCGAGCGCACGCCCGACCTCATGGCCGATGATGAGCCCGCCCAACGCCGGCGATAGCACCACGGTGGGGCTCAGGTCGCGCAGGGCCTCGCCCAGCGCGCGGCCGAGCACTTCAGCGTGCGTCGGATGCTGCAGCACCAGCGCGCACTGCAAATAGCCCGAGCTGTGCAGTCCGGACGAGAGCCGGAAGTGGCCCTCATGCAGCGCACCGGATTCACGAAAGAGATCGAGCGCGTCGTTGCCGGCAGCCATCAGCGCACACCTCGCAACGTTTCCTCGAACAACTTGAGGATGCGTTTGTACTCATCGGCCCAGCTCGTCTCCTCGGTGAAACCATGGTTCTCGACCGGATATCCGACCAGATCCCAGTTCTCTTTGCGGAGTTCGATCAGTCGCTGCGCCAGACGCACCGAGTCCTGGAAGAACACGTTGGTGTCCACCATGCCGTGCAACATGACCAGCCGGCCCTTGAGTCCGTCGGCAAAATAAATCGGCGAGCTTTTGCGATACGCCTCGGGGTCATTCGCAGGCGTGTTCAGAATGTTCGAGGTGTAGCCGTGGTTGTAGTGCGCCCAGTCGGTGACGGGCCGCAGCGCCGCGCCGGCCGCAAACACATCCGGGGTCGTGAACATCGCCATCAACGTGATGAAGCCGCCATAACTGCCGCCGTAGACGCCGATGCGTTTCGGGTCCACCTTCTCGGTCTTGACCAGGAACTGCGCGCCGTCAACGACGTCCTCGAGATCCTTGCCGCCCATGTGACGGTAGATCCCCGTGCGCCAGTCGCGACCGTAGCCGGAGCTGGCGCGGAAGTCGGGGTCGAGCACGACGTAACCCTTCGACGCGAGGATGTTGTGGAACATCATCTCGCGGTAATAGGTCGACCAGTACTTGTGCGCGTTCTGCAGGTACCCGGCGCCATGCACGAAGACCACGGCGGGCTTGCGGGGATCGCGCTTGGCGCCCATCATCTCGGGCGTGTAGAGACGCGCGTAGACGTCCTTGCCATCACGCGCCTTGTAGGTGATCACTTTCGGGTCGATCCATTTGAACGCGCGCCACTCGTCGCTCGGGGTGGTCGTGACCTGCGTGGCCGGCGCGCCGGCGGTCATCGGCATCACGTGCAACTCGGGTGGTTTGGTGCTGTAGGAATGCACGAGGGCGATGTGCTGTTGGTCGGGCGACAGCGTCACCGCGTTGTCGCCGGTCATCGTGGTGACCTTGGTGCCGGCGCCGCCATCCACCGACATCGTGTAGAAGTGACGCTCGCCGGGGTGCACTTCGTTGGTCGTCAGGAACAGCTTCGATCGGTCGTTCGAGAGTTGCACGCTGGTGACTTCCCAGTCGCCCGTCGTCAGCGCCACGGCCTGGGGCTGCGCGGCGCTCATGTCGAGTGAGTACAGGTGCATGTACCCGGACTTCTCGGAGAGGAAGAGAAAGCGTTTGTTGTCGGGCAGCCACGCGATACCGGCGCCACCAAACCCTCCGCCGATCCCCATGCCACGCACCCACGCATCGTCGCGCAGAGTATCAACGGGCGTGGCGGTGCCGGTCGCCGGATCGACGCGGACGAACCAGCGGTTTTTGTTGTCCTGCGAGGTGAGCGACATGACGGTGTGGACACCGTCTTCCGACATGTCGGGCGCGCCCCAGTTGACGGTGCGGGGCGTCGGTTTGGCATCAGCGATCGCGGTGTAGTCGGTGCCGGCAAAACTCGATGCGTCCGCCCACACGTGTGTGTTCTCACGCAGGTTCAGCACCGCGAGCTTGCGCACGGAGAGGTTGTCGCCGACCTTCGGGCGACCGGGAATCATTTCGGGATACGCCGAGGTCGTGACGTAGTTCGGGGTGTCCTGCCCACGCGCGGAGACTTCCGGCTGTTCGTTGACACCGATCCACACGAAGTTTTCATCGCCCGAGAGCTGCAGGTCGGCAATCGACTGACGCGCGGCCAGCTGGAATCGCGCGATCGGAGCTTGCGGGGCACCCGCGCCTGCGCCGCCGCCACCAGCGCGGCCTCCACGACCACCGCCGCCAGCCGCGCCACCGGCGCGGCCCTCTCGTCCACGGATGAACGCGATCAATTTGGATTCTTCCTCACGCAACAGCCGCTGGGCTTCGGTCTCTGTCCCCTGGCCACCGGCGCGGCCTGCAGCGCCGCCACGCGCACCAGCCGCACCCGCACGTCCGCCCGGACCACCGCCACCAGTGGGCGCGGCGTCAGCCGAGACGATGTCGGTCAGTTGAACAAGATTGGGAGTGACCGTATTGGGACTGACGGTCGGGTCCAGTGACAGCAGATGCAGGTTGCCATCACGCTGAAAGGTGACCGCCGTGTCGTTGCGCATCCAGCGCGGGTTGGTCTCGGCGGCCGAGGTCCGCGTGACCTGGCGGCGCGTGCCGGTGGCCGTCTCGTAAATCACGATGTCGCCCGCCTCGGTCGTCAGGAGACGACGACGCGCGCGGTCGGGGCGACCGGTTTGCGGCGTGTCGAGAGCGGCCGCTTCGGCCGTGGTGAGTTCCTTGAGGCCCGTCCCGTCGCGATTGACCACAAAGGTCGCCGCGTTCTCGGCTCCGGCCTTCTGCCAGGAAAAGTAGATTTTCGTCGAGTCCTTCGACCATCGAATGTTGGACGGCGAGGCTCCAACCAGCGCGGGACCGCGCATGATCGAATCGATGGTCATGGCCATGACGGCCGGTTTGGCGGTGGGGGCGGTGGTCTGCTGGTCGGCGATGACCGCAGAGGCGCACACGAGGAGACCGAGGACAAGAAGACTGGGAAGTCGGCGCATGGTTTGCATTCTCTTCAGGAAACGTCGGAAATCCTGTGTATTTGGTTCGGGATCTCCACGAACCGGGACGAAGCCGTCCCGGAAGCGGGAACAGCGCATGTCGCGGCGTAGTATAGAACGTTTGCGAACCCAGCCGGGCGCGGATGCGTCCTACTAGCGGACACGATCTTGGAGATGATGATGACTCGCAGCCTGAACCTCTCGCCCCGCCGGGCTCTCGTGGCCCTGGCCGTACTCGCACACATCGGTTTGAGCGCGGCCCCGGCCTTCGCCCAACAGCCCACGACGGCGATGCCTGCCCCAACGGGACCTGCGCTGCCGTTGACGATGGCGGAAGCGGAGTCGATGGGGCTGGAATTCAACCTGCAGCTCAAATCGGACCGGCTCAGCCCGGCTGTGGCGAACGAAAACCTCGCCGGTGCACTGGCGGCCTACAAGCCCAATCTGAACGCGTCGTTTTCACGCAATTCATCCCAGAGTTCAGCCGGGTCCGCGATTGAAGGCGGATCAACCATTACCGCGAGCAGTATTTCCGGCGGCACCTCGGTGAGTCAGTTGGTGCCGTGGTACGGCGGTCAGGTGTCGGCCAACTGGAACGCGAGTCGCAGTGAAACCACCCGCGCGTTTCCCTTTCAGAATCCCAACCTGTCCTCGTCCATGACGCTGCAATACGTGCAGCCGTTGTGGCAAGGGCTGCGCATTGACGGTGCGCGTGCGGCCGTTGAGCAGCAGCGGCGGAACCGGACGATTGCCGATCAGCAGTTGGACGAGCGGATCGCGGTCACTCGTTTCCGCATCCAGAACGCGTATCTCTCGTTGGTGGCCGCCATCGCGCAGCGCAGCGTGGCCCAGCAGAATCTGGACCTGACCAACAGACAGTTGCGGGACAACCGATCGCGAGTCGAGGTCGGCACCATGGCGCCCATCACGATCATCGAGGCAGAAGCCGAAGTGGCCCGCAGTGAGGAATCCGTTATTGTGGCGGAGGCGAGCATTTCTTCAGCGGAGGATGCGTTGCGCGCGTTGATTCTCGATCCCGCGCGGCCCGACTACTGGACGATCCGCCTCGAACCGACCGACACCCCCACACTCCAGGAGCGCGCGATTGACATTGACGCGGCGGTCCGGGAAGCGCTCGCGAACCGCACCGATCTCGCCTCGCAGCGCCTGCAACTCGACAACACGGACCTGGGTATCCGCCTGACGCAGGATGACACGCGCCCGAGTGTGGACCTCACGGCGCGGTACAGCGCGTCGGGTGCCGGCGGGACGATTTTTGAATACGACCAGACGCCCGACCGGAACGTGGTGGGTCAGACGTCGCGTGGCATCGCCCCGGTGTTCGGCGATGTGTTCCGGAACAACCTGCCCACCTGGTCGCTGAGTCTGAACGTGGCGTACCCGCTGGGCAAGAGCAGCACGGAAGCGGCACTCGTGCGCCAGCGCCTCCAGCGACAGCAGCAGGAAATTTCGCTGAAGGATCGCGAACTGCAGGTCACGACCGCCGTCCGTGCGTCGGCCCGGGACCTCCAGACCAATTTCAAGCGGGTGCAGGTCACACAGGTCGCCCGGCAGAGAGCGGTGCTCCAGCTGGAGGCAGAAGAAAAGCGCTTCCAGGTGGGTCTGTCCGATACGTTCCAGCTGCAGCAGCGCCAGCGCGACCTCGCCAACGCCCGCACCGGCGAGCTCAACGCGACGATCGCCTACAACCGGTCGCTGATTGAATTCGAGGCAATCCAGAGGACGCCCGTTCGATAATCGGGGGATAGAATTGGCCCGTGCCCGTCACGGCGACCGTCATCACCCTGAACGAAGCCACCCATATTCAGGCCTGCGTGGCGTCGCTCGCCTGGGCTGACGAAGTCATCGTCGTTGATAGCGGCAGCACGGATGGGACAGTGGACCTGGCACGGGCGGCCGGGGCGCGGGTCATCGAGCGGGAATGGCCCGGATACGCGGCCCAGAAGGACTTCGCCGCGACCCAGGCGTCCCATGACTGGATCGTGTCGGTGGACGCCGACGAACGCATCACCCCTGAACTGGCGGCTGAGATTCGCACGGTGGTGGCGCAGCCTGGCACCCACGTCGGCTTCCGGGTGCCGCGCATGACGTTTCATTTGGGTCGCTGGATTCGCACGACTGACTGGTATCCCGACTATCAGCTGCGCGTGTACGACCGTCGCCACGCCGAGTGGAAACAGCGGCGCGTCCACGAATCGGTGACCGCGCGTGGTCTGGTCGGGCAGCTCACCCACGACCTGCAGCACTACGCCTACCGCGACCTCGCGCATCATCACGAGACGATGCAGCGATACACGACGTTGGCGGCGCAACAAATGAAGGAAGAGGGGCGCAAGGCGTCGGTGTTTGCGCTCCTCCTGCATCCGCCGGCGGCGTTCCTGCGCAACTACGTGCTCAAGCGCGGCTTCATGGACGGCGCGCCGGGGCTGATCATCTCCGCGATGAACGCGCAGTACGTATTTCTCAAGTTTGCGAAGTTGTGGGCGATGCGATGACGTCGGTCCATCTCGACACGGCGCGAACGTGGCGGGGTGGACAACATCAGGTCCAGCTCACGGTCACGGGCCTGTGTGAGCTCGGGCACCCGGCTGTGCTGGTGGCCCACAGCAGCGGTGAACTGAGTCGTCGAGCACAGGAGGGATTGCGCACGGTCGCGCTTGATCCCAGCGGCGAGTTTGACCTGCATGCCGGGTGGCAGCTGCACCGCATTCTCCGGTCGATCAATCCGGAAGTCGTGCATGTGCACGATCCGATGGGCGTGGCGCTGATGGCGATGGCGCTGAAGTTTCAGCCGCAGTTGCGCCCGCGACCGCTGGTGGTTGCGTCACGGCGTGTCGATTTCCATCTCAAGAAGAACGCGTTCTCCCGCTGGAAGTACCGGCACATTGATGTGTTTATTGCCGTGTCCAACGTCATCGCCGGCATGCTCAGCGAGGACGGCATCCCCGCCGACCGTATCGAGGTCGTCCACGACGGCGTGCCGATTGGCACCATCGACAAGACGCTCGCATCGGATGTGCGCAAGGAGCTGTGGCTGCCGCACGGCGCGCCGATCATCGGCAACGTGGCCGCCCTTGTGCCGCACAAGGGCCAGAAGGATCTGATTGCCGCCGCAGCCAAAGTCGTGCGCGCGGTGCCCGATGCGCGCTTTGTGATCCTCGGTGAGGGGGAGTTGCGGCCCGTGCTTGAGCAGCAGGTGAAGTCACTCGGGCTCGATCGGCATGTGTTCCTGGCCGGCTTCCGGCCCGACGCGCTCTCGCTGCAGAAGTCGTTCGATATTTTTGTGATGAGCTCGATCACCGAAGGACTCGGATCCGCGATGCTCGATGCGCTGGCGTGTAGCACGCCGGTGGTGGGCACACGCGCCGGCGGCATTCCTGAGGCGATCGAACACGGGCGCACCGGGCTGCTCGTGAAGCCGCATCATCCGGACGAACTCGCGGCCGCCATTGTGCGCCTGCTGAAAGACCCCGCCTTGCGCGCGCGCCTCGGCGCCGCCGGACGTGTCCACGTCGAATCCGCCTTCAGCGTGGAGCGCATGGTCGAAGGGACGCTGGCCGTGTACCGCAGTCGCCTCGCCGCCCGCCTCCCTGGGACGAAATAAACGGGGCGGAATGGTGTCAAATGCGGCAATGTCCCAGACCCTCCGACTGGTTGTCGGCCTCGTCGTCGTCGCGGCCGCTGGTCTCTCGGCCCAGGCCGGCCAACCGCCGCCGGCTGCAGGCACAGGACTGATCGCGGGGCGCGTGGTCGACGCGGACGGCGCCACCGTCGCGGATGTTGTCGTCTTCCTGCGACCAGCGACAGCGACACCGGGACCGATGCGGCCGGGCGGCCCGGGACAGCCGGTCCCGGGCCGGACCAACGCCGAAGGGCGGTTTGTTTTCACCGCGGTACCTGCGGGCCAGTTCATGCTGCAGTCCACCAAACCTGGATGGCTACCAGGCGCGCACGGAAAACACTCCCCCACTGGTGAGGCCTCACCGCTCGAATTTGAAAACGGTCAGGTCCGCAACGACCTGACGATCACAATCTGGCGGCCGGGTGTGATTGGCGCAGAGCCGGTCACCGTGATCACGGATGATCTCGGCCGTTACCGGACCTACGGGCTCCCCCCAGGCGAATACACGGTCGGAACGTCGTGGTACTACCACGGCCAGGGATTTGATGTCCGCTTGCCGAGCGACGCCGAGTTCAGCGCGGCGTTTCCTGCGCCGGGACAGACAGCGACACCCGCACGACCAGGAGCACCCGCGGCAGCAACACCGCCGCGCTATAACTACGCGCCGGTCTTCGCGCCATGCGTGACCGACCCGTTCTCGGCCGCAACCCACACGCTGTCTGCGGGGGAGATTCGCGAGGGAGTCGATCTGCAGATGCGATTCGACGCGACATCACGGATTGAAGGCACTGTGGTGAATCCGGGCGGGCCGCCGCTGGCCGTCGGCCTGACCGTGACTCGTCGCAGTCCGGTGCAAGCGCTCAACACAAGCCAGGTGTCTGGTACGGGTGCAGACGGACGATTCGCGACCAGCAGCCTCAGCCCGGGGCAGTACACCGTGCTTGTCGAGACGTCGCGCCGCTCATATGAGGGCCCCGCGCTCTGGGCCATGGCCGATGTCTTCCTGTCGAGTGGTGAGCCGAGTGTGATCACGATGACGTTGGCGCCCGCACTGACGGTGACAGGCCAGGTGGTATTTGAGGGCACCACACTGCCGCCTCCCAAAGACCTGACGCGGCTGAGCGTGACCCTGTTAGCACTACTTTGTCACTTTGACTTGAGGATATCCGCCTGAAAGCGCGGATTCTG
>CAYZLT010000086.1:0-12089 GCA_964479175.1 uncultured Solibacteraceae bacterium
GCCGAAACAATTGCGCGCGTTCCTGCGGGGGCGGGGGCAGCTGGATGTTGGACTGGGTGACGCTGCCCAGGTAGTGGTCCATGGTGAAGGCGCCCCGATCAAAGAGCAGGTGCATCCACACCACAGTGGCCAACGCGCGATGGGCGGCCGAGTCCTCCGGATGTGCGGCCACAAGCTGTCGGGCGAGGCGCATCGCCTCGTCGTAGTTGAGGTTGTAGGCCGCGTCGAAGACCGTATCGGCCGCCGCTCGCACAGTCGTGCTGCGTTGGTGGGGCGTCGTGGACGTCAGTCCCATCGGTGCCAGCACGAGGGCCGTCACCATCACCAGCAGCAGAGGCTTCATTACAGGGTGAAGCGCTGTCCCAATCCGGCGGCTTCGGCGCGATCCACGGCAAGCCGTGCCGCCACGATGTCTTCAACCGCCATACCCAGCGATTTGAACACGGTAATCTCATCATCATGGCGTCGTCCGACACACTGGCCAAGGACGACTTCGCCGAGTTCGCCGGCGATGTGACGCTCGTTGATGGCGCCTTCGCTGATCGGAATGACCAGGTCGCCGGCCTCGAGCACCGCACCGGCACGTGAGTCGACGATGACCCGCGCCGCCGTCACCAGACTGGTGCTCATCTCCCGGTGTGTGGGGCGGCACGCCCCGACCGCACAGATGTGGGTGCCCGGGGCGACGTCCTGCCGTGTAATGACCGGCGTGGTTGACCCGGTGACGAGCACCACAATGTCGGCCTCGCGGACGGCGCTCGACGCGTCGTCTGCGCTCCAGACCGGAATGCCACAGTGCACGGTCATGTCCTTGGCGAACTGGGCGGAGTGCTCCGGGTTTGGACTCCAGACCCGGACGGCAGACAGCGGCCGCACGTGGCGAATGGCTTCCAGATGGCTGCGGGCCTGCACGCCAGTGCCGATGATCGCCAACACCTGGGCGTCAGTGCGCGCCATGCGATCGACCGAGACGGCGGAGACGGCGGCCGTCCGGCTTTCTGTGATGTAGCGGCCGTCCAGGAGTGCCGTGAGCGCACCGGTCTCGGCGTCCATGAGGATGATGGTCGCCAGGTGCGAGGTGAGTCCACGCGCATGGTTACTCGCGTAGACCGTGACCAGTTTGGCGCCCATCGTGCCTTGCCCTGCCTCGTCCACGCTGGCCGCCGGCATGACCCCGAAGTAGGAGTGGGCGGGGCCGACCTCGAGCACCGTGCGCACGGGCTGGATGACCCGGGCGGCCGAGTAGTCGGCCAGGGCGTCGGCCATGGCCTCGATGAGGTCGGGCATGGACAACACCTGTTTGATGTCGTGTTCCGTTAACAATAGAGGCATGACGCCACACATCTTACGCACGATTGACGCACACGCGGCCGGAGAACCGCTCCGGTTGATTGTGGAGGGGTGGCCGGCTCCCGAAGGGGCCACCATGCTGGAGCGTCGGGCGTGTGCGCGTGAATCCCAGGACCACCTTCGGCGGATATTAATGTACGAACCGCGAGGGCACGCCGACATGTACGGCGCGTTGCTGACGCTGCCCGAGCGCCAGGACTCGGACGTCGGCGTATTGTTCATGCACAACGAGGGCTACAGCACGATGTGTGGCCACGGCATCATCGCCGTCACCACGATCGCCTTTGAGCGCGAGTTGGTCACCCACGCCGACGGGCGCACGACGCTGGTGTTTGATGCGCCGGCCGGCCAGATCCGGGCGCGCGCGACGGTCGAGGTGCGGAACGGTCGGCGTCGCGTCCGCGAGGTGTCGTTCATCAACGTGCCGTCGTTTGTGCATGCCGCGGGGCTGCCCGTGCGTGTCGCCGGCCGCGATCTCCGGGTGGACGTCGCGTTTGGCGGCGCGTTTTACGCCGTGGTGGACGCCGAGTCTGCGGGGCTCGCGGTGGTGCCCGGTCGCCTGGGGGAGTTAAAGACGATGGGGATGCTGATCGCGCGCGAAGTCGAGCGGTTGATCCCGGTCGTCCATCCCCTCGAGCCCGGGCTGACGGGCATCTACGGCACGATCTTCACCGGGCCGCCGTCGTCAGACAAAGCGCACCTGCGCAACGTCACAATTTTTGCGGACCACGAAGTGGATCGCTCCCCGTGCGGCACGGGCACGTGTGCGGTCCTGGCGGTGCTTGACGCCATGGGTCTTGTCGATGACGCGATGCCCTTTGTGCACGAGAGCATCATCGACACCACATTCAGCGCGCGAGTCGAGTCACGCACCACCGTCGGCGAGTGTCCCGCGATCGTGCCGGAGCTGACCGGCTCGGCGTCAATTACCGGCGATCACACGTTTGTGGTCGACCCCGACGATCCGCTCGCGGAAGGCTTTCGCTTGTAGTGCCTGACGATCGTTGAGAGTCGGGAGGCGAGGTACAGCGGAATCCGGAAGACACCGCGCGTGCTGTCCGCCACGATGTTGCCAGCGCCCAGGATGATGCGCGTGGGAGGATGATACTTGTCGGCGAACACCGTCAAGCTCTTGGCTCGAGTGACGCCACCCGACTTGATTTCCACGGGAAGCAGCGTGCCGTCGTGTTCGAGCAGGAACTCCACCTCTGCCGTGTTCTCCCGCCAGCACACGATGTTCTTCAGGCCGGCGGCCATCATCTCCTGCAGCGCAAAGTTCTCGGCGACATATCCCTTGTAGGATCCGAAGGAAAACGCCAGCATCACTTTCGGCGCAATGCCTCCCAACGCGCCGAGCAACCCGATATCGATCAGGTAGAGCTTGAAGGTGTTATCCGTCGCATACGCGGGCAGGGGAATCCAGGCCTTGTTGACGATGGGAACCCGGATGATGAGGCCGGCTGCCTGCAGCCAGTCGATGGCGCCCGCGAGTCGCGCGTAGCCGTGCACGCCGGGCACCACGTCCTTGAACGTAAACTTGGACGATGAACCGTCCTGCGCCCTGGCCAGTTGCGCCGGCACGTTGCGCCAGACGCGTTCGATGTGCATCGAATTCACTTTGCCGGAGTGTTTGGCCACGTCGGCGAGGTACGCGGTGAGCAAATCGCTTTGTACTTTTCGGACAGTCTCCATGGCCTGAAAAAGGTTGTCCTGCCGGTCGGCGTAGGCCACAACGGCTTCAGGCATCCCCCCAATGGCAAAGTACCTCGTCAATCGATCCCACAGGTGGGCATGGACGAGGTCGGGGATGGGTTGGCCGATCTCATAGGTCTCGAGAAAACCTGCGCCGCGTTCGTCCCCTGTTCCGCGGAGGAACTCTTCGAACGTCAGGGGAGCCAGCGACAGGAATTCCACTTTGCCGACGGGGAACGGGCTGGAGCCGAGGTGCAATCCAAGCAGCGAGCCCGCACCGCAGAGCGACAGCTCCGGCATTTGCTCCGCGAAATATTTGAGGGACGTCAGCGCCTTGGGCGCGGCCTGAATTTCGTCGAAGATCACCAGATCCGCGGACGGATCGATCGACGTGTTGAGGTGGAAGCTGAGTTCGCGCAGGATCCGCGCGGGCTGCAGATCCGGTTCGAACACGGCGGCCAATCCGGGCGTTTCCTCAAAGTTGAGGTAGTGGACTGTGGGATACGCCGTCCGGCCGAAGGCCTTGAGGGTGTACGTTTTTCCGACTTGCCGCGGCCCGGTCAGCAGCAGGGGCTTACGGTCGGGGTTCGCCTTCCAGGCCCCCAGGGACAGCAGGATGTTTCGCTCCATAGAAGGCCTATCCAGGCTCAATGGTGCAACAAATTAATTAATGTGTCAATTATTGGTATCAATTATTATAAATATTGTCACAAATATGGCAATCAGCGCAGGCTCGACAGGGCGATCTGTTCCACGACCGCACGCATCGGCGCGGCGTCGGCGAGGTTTTTGCCGCCGACGTGGATGATGTAGCGCTTGTTGACCATTACTGTAAGTTCGCCGATGCGGTGATCCGTGTTCCAGGATTCGACGGCCGGGGCACCCGCGACGGTGGTGCCCTTGAGGTAGCCGCTCTCCATCACGCGGTTGAACTCCGAGCCCGCCATGGCGGCGAGTGATTCGATCATCGAGGATTTTCCCGCCGTGTCACTGATCTCGAAATCGAGCTGGCCCCCGTCGCCTCGGGTGTACGAAACCGTCACCACGGTCGCCACTTCAGGGACGTCGATCGTCTGCGCGGTGATGGTGCCACGCTCCCAACCGTCCAACACTGGAACGACCTTCTTCAGGTCGTCGGTACCCATCAGCGCGTTGGGATCCTGAGCGCCGCCACAGGCCACTGCCCCGATGAGGCACCACGCACACAGCACCACGCACATTGCACTATTTCGCAACATACGTCCTTCTCGCGCGGACCGTCAGGCCGGGCTTGGTCACCTTGATTTCGAGCTTGTGCTCCTTGCCGTCCAGCGCCGCCGGCGTGAATCCGAGCAGATACTGGCTGTGCAACTCCTGCACCACGCGGCTGAACGTCGTGTTGAGGTCGGCCGTCTTCTTCAGTTCGAAGTACCCGCCACCTGTTTCATTGGCCATCTTGCGGAAGGAACCGCCGGGGCGGGTCACGGTCCACTGCAGCCCATTGTGGAAGCGGGACTCGATCCCAATCGCGTACACCATGACGTCCTCGCGCTGTGCGCGGTCGAGCACGTCTCCGCCGCTGCGCTCAGACCCGAAATCCTCGCCGTCGGTCAGCGCCACAATCACCCGACGCCCGGTCGCCTCGCTCAGATGATCGAGCGCGCCGTCAAACGCGTCCCACAGACGCGTCTCATTGCCGTACTGCATGTCGTTCCGGATGTAGCGCGCGAGTGCGTCACGGTCCGACGACAGTCCGGGACTGAAGCGCACCTTGGAATTAAAGAACCCCACCGATGCCGAATCCTCCGGCAACATCCGGACCACGAACTGCGCCGCCGCCTCCTGCACAAACTCGATGTTCATCGTCATACTCGCGCTGGTATCGAGCGCCAAGACGGCAGAAAACGGGACGATCTCGTTTTCAAAGATCGTGATCTCCTGCTTCTTGCCGTTGTCATACAGCTCGAAATCGCCTTGCTGAAGGTCGGGCACAAGCCGACGATCACCGTCGGTCACCGTGGCATACACCGGCACCGTGCGCGTCGCCGACCGGAAGACCGTGGGCTGTTGCGGTTGCTGGGGTGGTTGTTGCTGTGTGGCGGTCGCGGTGACCGTCAGCGCCGCAGCGATCAGGAGGGCAGTCGAGGTGAGTTTCGTCATTTGGCGATGTAGCTCTTTCTGGCGCGGGCCACCAGGCCAGGTCGAGTGACCCTGACCTCAAGTTCGTGGGTCTTGCCGTCGAGTGTCTGGGGCGAAAAGCCGAGCACGTATTGGCTGTGCAGTTCCTGCGCCACGCGGGAGAACGTCGAATTCAACTCGTCGGTGCGTTCGAGTTCGAAGTAGCCGCCGCCGGTCTCGTCCGCGACCTTGCGGAGCCCCTTGTCCGGCTGGGTGACGCCCTGGCCCCGCACACGCGACCGGAGTCCGATCGCGTAAATCATGAACTCTCCCGCCCGGGCACGACTGAGCACGTCGTTCTGACTGAGGTCACTGTGATTGTCCCCGCCGTCGGTGAACACGAGCACCACCCTACGGCCGTCGACCCCGGTCAGCGCGTCCATGCTGCGATCAGTCGCGTCCCAGAGCGCGGTGGGATTGCCGAACTGCAGGTCTTCGCGCAAGGCGCGCATGAGTTCATCGCGATTGTTGGTGAACTCCGACGGGCTGATCTTGATCTTGTTGCGGTCGCTGAAGCTGCCGACCCGCGCCTTGTCCTCGGGCAGCAGGCGAATCACAAACTGCGTCGCGGCCTGTTTCAGCAAATCGAGATGCATCGTCATGCTGCCGGACGTGTCGAGCATCACCACCACCGAGATCGCTTGCACGGCGTTCTCGAACAACGTCAGGTCCTGCTTTTTGCCGTTGTCGTAGACCTCGAAATCACCCCGCTCCAGATCAGGCACGAGACGTCCGTTGGCGTCCGTGACCGTGGCGTAGATGGGCACCGTGCGGGTGCCTGCACGGAACGTCGCCTGCTGCGCCGATGGGGCGCTGGGCAGTGCCAGTCCTGCCAGGACGAGGCAAATTCCGAGAAGGCGCAGAGCTGGCATATCGCTATCCTAAGCAAAAACGAGGCCGGAGGTGCGCCCCGCGACCGATTAAGATCCTGCGGTATGGCAGCGCTCGTTGTGTTCGATTTGGATGGCACTCTGGTGGACTCGCGGCAGGACCTGGCGGCGAGCACCAACGACGTGCTGGCGGGCGTGGGGGGGCGTCCTCTCCCGGTTGAAGAAATCGTACAGATGGTTGGGGATGGGGCTCGCACGCTTGTGCAGCGGGCGCTGGTCCGCGCCGGGTGCGCTGTCGATGTGGATGTCGCCTTGGCTGAGTTTCACCGCTGTTACGCCGTGCGGTTGCTCGAAACGACCCGCCCCTACGACGGGATCACCACCCTGCTCGATGCGCTCTCGGGCCCGGTCTCACTGGCCGTGCTCACCAACAAACCACTCGACCCCACCCTTCGACTGCTTGACCACTTCGGGTGGACCGGAATCTTTGGGCGGGTTATTGGTGGTGACGGGCCCTTTCCGCGCAAGCCGGATCCGGCCGGGCTGCTCGACCTGATCACCTGGGCGGGCGCGAGTCCGGAGACGACGATGATGGTGGGGGATTCGATGGTGGATGTGGAGGTGGCACGCGCAGCGGGCACCCACATCTGCGTGGCGGCCTACGGCTTCGGGGCCGCCCGCGGCGACCTCACACTTCGCGGCGACGAGCTCGTGGCTCGCACGGCTGGAGACGTTCAGGCACATTGGTCCAGGGTTCAGGGAGGAAAATCGTGACGATGGTGCTGCTTTCACTACTGCTCTTTGTTGTGCCTGCGCAGAAGGCGCCGGCGGCGGAGTGTTTCCCCTTTGAGCGGCTGCCAGAGTCGTTGCGCCCCAAGGCCGAGGCGATGTTGCTGCAGGCGCTTGATGGCGAGGCGCTGTACACCATTGCCGGCGGGCTCAAGCCAATGAGCAGCGGGTTTGTGTCGTCGTCCTTCAAGGTGGACGCGCCCGATCTTGCCGAGGCAGAAACCACCAGGCAGATTCTCGCCTCATGGACGTGCGGCGGGGAAATCGCCGCCGGGCTCCATCATTTCGCGGCCGCCTACCAGGGATCCCGTTCGATGGAAGCCGTGGTCTTTCATCGTCCGGCGCTGAAAACGCTTCTGACCCGGCACGCCGCGTATTTTTCCCCATCTGGCCTCTCGCCCTCTTCCGATCCCATGGAAGTCGTGATGACCGTCGAATACGCAGCCGTCTCTGCCAGGCTGCGAGGGTACGGGTACGTGTTTGGTTATCCCGACCACGCCGTGGACTTTTTTGCGCAGGCCTCAGAAACCCAGCGGGTCGAGGAGGAAAAAACGGGCAAAGGGACGCTTGTTCCGAGGGATTTCCTCTCCCTCTCCGCCTTCAGAGGTGAGCGCCGTTTTGTGTACGCCGTGCCCAAGGGTCACGAACCCAACGATGCCGACCGCGCGCTCAAGGCTTCGGCCGACGCGCTGTATGCGGACTACGCCGCCCGTCGCGCGCGTCACATCACAGGCGATTCAGCCGCCGGTGTCCTCGCCCTCGTCCGCGAGTGGTTTGATGACGGGACCGGGGATGTGCGGCCGTCGCATGCCCGCCGATCTCCTACCGCCGGTCGTGACCAGCCGATCACGCCGCGATGGTAAGATCGGCGTCATCATGGTGCGATTGAGAATTCTCACGGGGGCGGCCGTTGTTGCGGTGGCGTTGCTGGCAGGTCCGCTTCTGGCGCAGGCGCCACAGGCCGGGGACAAGCCCGCCGTCAGCAAGTCCGGCTATATGTTCCTGGACTTCTGGTTCCTGGCCGGGTTCGATTACAACCCGACCGAGCCATTTGAGCCGTCGCCCAAGCAGGTCAAGGGCACGGTGCCGGCAAACATCCTCGCGCTGCAGGGCAAGAAGGTTGAAATCTACGGCAACATCCTGCCGCTCGACTACGACAGCTCCGGCACATCCACCTTCATCCTGAACGCAAGTGTTGACGCGTGTGGCTTCGGCGGCGTGCCCCGCATCAATGAGTGGATTTACGTGACGATGAAGCCGGGGCAGAAGGCGCGGACGTACGGCGCCGGCTACGAGATTCTCGTGCGCGGCACCTTCCACATTGCCGAAGAAGTCGAGAAGGGCCGCATCGTCGGCCTCTATTCGATCGTCGCAGACACCGTTCAGTAACCGGGCCCGTCAGCATGTTACTGGACGTCACCAACCTGCAGAAAAGTTTCGCGGCGCCCGATGGCGAGCGCACCCTCATCGTGGACGTGCCGCGCTTTTCGCTTGAAGCCGGTGAGCAGGTCGCGGTGCGCGGTGCCAGCGGATCCGGCAAAACGACATTCCTGAATCTCATTGCCGGCATTCTCCAGGCCGACACGGGCAAGATTGTCCTCGACGGCAATGAGATGACGGCGATGTCCGAGAGTGGCCGCGATCGGGTGCGCGCCAAGACGATCGGCTACGTCTTTCAGAACTTCAATCTGCTGCAGGGATACACCGCGCACGAAAACGTGATGCTCGGGATGTTGTTTGGTCCCGGCGTGGACGCCAAACACGCGCGTGGACTCCTCGAACGCGTCGGGTTGTCGCATCGCATGGACTATCGACCGGGGCAGTTGTCCATTGGGCAGCAGCAGCGTGTGGCGGTGGCGCGTGCGCTCGCGAATCATCCCAAGCTCGTGCTGGCTGATGAGCCGACAGGCAATCTCGACCAGCGACACGCCGGCGAAGCGCTCGCACTCATCAAAGAAGCCTGCAAGGAAAACGGCGCGGCCCTGCTGCTGGTCAGTCATGACCCGGCGATTCTGGCGTCGTTTGAACGCAGCGAGGACCTGGGCGATCTCAACCGCGCGGCCGCCGCGCACGCCGGGCCTGTCAGTGACACGCAGCCCTCAGCGCCTGCGGGAATGGAAGGCACGCGATGAACCTGATGTCCCTCGTGCGGCGCAGTCTTCGGCAGCACGCGCTCTCGTCGTTTGTGACCATCCTTTCGGTTGGCCTCGCCGCCGGACTCACGATGTCCGTGTTTGCGATCAACGCCCAGACCTACGACGCCTTTACGGGGGGCAAGGTCGGGTTTGACGCCGTTCTTGGCGCACGCGGCAGTCAGCTGCAGCTCGTGCTGAACACCGTGTTTCACCTCGAGACCTCGCCGGGCAACATTCCGTGGTCGCTCTACAAGGAAGTCGCGGAGGACTCGCGTGTGACGCTCGCGATTCCCTACGCGGTCGGCGACAACTACCAGGGCTACCGCATCGTCGGCACCACCGCGCAGATGTTTACGGACTTCACGTACCGCGAAGGTCAGGGGTTTGTGCTCAAGACCGGTGGTCGTGTGTTTGACGAATCCAAAAAGGAAGCGATCGTCGGACACTATGTCGCGGAAAAACTCGGGTTGTCGGTCGGGTCGACGTTCACGCCGTACCACGGTCTGCAGTTTGAAGAACGCCAGAAACATAAGGACGAATACACCGTGGTGGGCGTGATGGAGCCGACCAATGGTCCGTCCGATCGGGTGTTGTGGATTCCCATCGAGGGCATCTACCGGATGTCAGGCCACATCCTTCGCGGGACCGGAGCCGTCTATCGCCCGACCGATGACGCGCCTGTGCCTGAGGAGCATCGCGAGGTCAGCGCCGTCATGCTGAAACTCCGCAATCCGCAGGCGGGGTTCCTGCTCTCGAACACCATCAACAACCAGGGCAAGGTCGCCACGCTGGCGTGGCCCATCGCCCGCGTGATGTCTGAACTGTTCGACCGCATCGGCTGGGTCAGTCGGATTTTGACGATGGTCGCGTATTTGATCGTTGTTGTTGCGGCCGGCTCGATTCTGGCCAGCATCTACAACACGATGAACGAACGTCGGCGCGAGTTCGCCATTCTGCGCGCGCTTGGTGCGCGACGCACCACCGTGTTCTCGGCGATCGTGCTCGAGTCGACGACCATCACCGCGCTCGGCGCGTTGCTTGGTTATGTGGTCTACGGCGGCATCTTGTCTGCGGCGTTTGTGATCGTGCGTGCACAGACCGGCGTGGTGCTGGATGCGATGAAGTTTGATCCGTCCTTGTGGATGACGCCCGTCGGCATGATCATCCTCGGCGCACTTGCCGGGCTCGTGCCGGCGTTCAAGGCGTACCGCACGGATGTTGCGTCGAATCTGACGCCGTTGTCCTGACGAGTCGAAGTCCCGAGGTCCCGAGGTCCCGGGGTTCGCGAGGTTCGCGAGGTTCACATGATCACAAGATTCGCACTTGTACTCACCGTCGTTGCCGCCGCTGCTTGTGGAGCAGAGGCGCCGACACCTGCGCCGCCGGCGGCTACACCTGACGCGTCGGCTGCCCCCGTGGCGACAAACGCCGTTGCCGATGACGGCCACGCGCACACGGCGCCGCACGGGGGTGTGCTTGTCGAGCTGGGCGAACACGTCGGGTTTCTGGAAGTGGTGCTGGACGCGGACGCAGGCAGTCTGACGGTCTATGTCCTCGACGGTGGCGCCGAACAGGCCGTGCGGATCGCGCAGCCGTCCATCAGCCTCACATTTGAGATGCCACAGGCGATCGCGACCCAGGCTCTGGTGCTCGCCGCGAAGGCCAACGTGCTCACGGGCGAAACCGTGGGAGACACCTCCGAGTTCGTCGTCATCCACCCCGCCCTGAAAGGCCAGACGATGTTCACCGCCCGCGTCGGCGAGTTGACCGTGAAGGGCCAGACCTTCCGAGATGTGGCGGTCGCGAAGCTGAAGTGAGCTGGTCGATTCGTCGGCAAAACAGTTCTTGTCAGCGGAGCCACCAGCGGCATCAACAACGCGGGGAGTGTGTGCGGAGCGCACACTTACGGTTGATGGCATCGAAGCGACGTTTGCGGTCAATCACTTGTCGCACTTTGTGCTGACGCAGCGGTTGTTGCCTCGACTCGTCGAGAGCGGGCCGAGCCGGATCATCACCGTCGCCTCGGGCCGTCACGTCAAGGGCACGATGGACTTTGCGGACATCGGCTTTGAGCGTGGGTATCAGATTCTTCGTGCCTGCGCGAAAGTGAACCACGCACCATCCAGCACGGCGTCAAGATCCGACCGCAGCTTCGCCGGGTCTACGGGAGGCAGACGTCTCCAGCGTTCCAAGAGCGCAGCGGCCGGTAGGGGACGCGGCGCACGCGGTCTGAGTTCGCGGATGGTGATTTCAGCCATGCTTCAATGTATCGCCGGTGATACATTGTCGAGCCCCAACGCAAATGGCCGCGAGAGCTTTGGGCCGGCCCTGCGTTCTTAGAGGGTAGATGGCACGAATGGCTGACTCTCAGGCGTTGTTTGCGGCCCATCAGGACGGTCTGTTCGGGTATCTCAGCCGGGCGGTGGGCGAGCGGGAAACTGCGCGGGACTTGACGCAGGACGTCTTTGTCCGCATCTTGTCGTCGGCCACCCTGCCGCCCACGGCCGAGCAGCAGCGCGCCTGGGTCTTCCGCATCGCCAGAAACCTCGTCATTGATCATCACCGGCGCCAGAAACACCGACAGACCGAGCCCTTGACGGCTGACCCGGTGAGTGACGGGCGGACCACCTCTGCTGACACCGCCGCCATTGTGCATCAAGCCTTGTCGCGACTCGACGATGACGCGAGAGATGTATTCCTGATGCGCGAGGTGAGCGGTCTCAGTTATGTCGAGATCGCCGAGGCGTGCCAACTCACACCGGACGCCGTGCGGTCCCGAATTCATCGCACGCGTCTGCAACTTCGCGCACAACTCACCGCACCCATCGCGTCGGCGCGCGCGGGCAGGTTGTGTCTTCACCCTTCGCCTTCACAGTCAGGACACCGATCATGACGGACGTCATCTCCGCCTTCATCGACAACGAGCCCTTCGATCCCGTAGCGCTGCGCGATGCGCTTGCAACCCCCGAGGGCCGCGAGGAATTGCTTGATTTAATCGCGCTTAGAGACGTGGTGCAACCAACAGCGATGGTGGCGTCCGTTGCACCGTCCACGGCCCGCCCGACCACCCGGTGGGCACTCGCCGCCGCGGCGGCTGCAATGCTGGCCGTCGGTGGCTACACCCTCGGGCGATCAC
>CAYZLT010000087.1:0-11834 GCA_964479175.1 uncultured Solibacteraceae bacterium
CCGTGGGCGTGGGCCAGGACGAGGTCGATATTGTCCGCACGGCCGATTGTTCGGTCGTGACCCTGGTGCCCGGCACCGGCGACGAGGTGCAGGCGCTCAAAGCCGGCATCATGGAGATCGCCGACATCTTCGTCGTGAACAAGGCCGATCGCGAGGGCGCCGACCGCACCGCCGCCTCGATCGAGATGATGCTGTCGCTTGACGATGCGATGGGTGAGGGGTGGCGGCCGCCGGTGATGCGGACGGAGGCCACGACGGGTCGCGGGGTCTCCGAGCTCATCGACATGATCGAGCGGTTCCGCGCGCAGTCGGTGGACACCCTTGGTGCCCGGCGGCGCGCCCGCGCGGAATGGCGCCTGCGCGAGATCCTCGGCCGTCGCTTCATGATTCACCTCGAGACCAACGTGTTCACCCCCGGGGAGTTCGGCGAGTGGCTCGATCGCATCTCCGCGCGCGAGGTCGACCCCTATGGCGCGGCCGATCAGGTGATGGCCCGCGCCCTCGGCGCCACAAAAACGACCTCAGAGGTCGTTCTTGTCACGGGAATCGACCACGTCGGCATCGCGGTGGCGGACGCGGATGCGTCGTTGAAGTTTTTCACGGGCGTGCTCGGGCTGACGTCGGATGCGCCGCAGGACATCACAGGGCAGAACACCCGCGTGCGTTTTGTCGACACGGGTGATGCGAAGCTGGAGTTGGTCGAATCGCTCGCCGCGGGGTCGCCCATTGGGAACTACCTCGAGAAACGGGGCCCCGGCATTCACCACGTCGCGTTGCGCGTGAGTGACATCCACGCGGCGATTGCCCAGGTTGTAGCCGCAGGCGTCCGCATGATTGACACGGAACCACGGCGAGGTGCGCATGGATCACTGATTGCGTTTGTGCATCCGGCGGACACGCACGGGGTCCTGGTCGAACTGAAGCAGCCGCATGCCGCCGTCGGGGGACACTGAACGTGATGCGCCTCGGATCCTTTGAACTGATCAGTCTCTCTGACGGCACGTTTCGTCTCGACGGCGGCGCGATGTTCGGCGTTGTGCCCAAGACCCTGTGGTCCAGGCGCACCCAGGCGGACGACAAAAACCGCATCCCGCTCGGCCTTCGCCCGCTGCTCGTCCGTGCACACGGCAATAACATCCTGATCGACACCGGCATCGGCGACAAGATGCCGCCCAAGCTGGTCGAGATCTACGCGATCGACCGCACCACACATCTCGATCACTCGCTCGCGGCCGTGGGTATGACTGCCGACGACATCGACGTCGTCATCGCCACCCACCTGCACTTTGACCATTTTGGCGGGTCAACGATGAAGGAGAAGATGCGGGAGGGCGACGCGCGGGATGGAGAGGCGATTGTCGCGCGCTTCAAGAATGCGCGCTATCTGATTCGCCGCGGCGATTGGGAGGATGCGACTCATCCGCACGACCGCAATCGCGCCAGTTATCTGCCCGAGAATTTCATGCCCTTGGCCGATGCCGGCGTCATTGATTTTGTGGATGACGATGGCGAGGTGCTGCCGGGGATCAGTGTGTGGCGCACCGGCGGGCATGCCATGTTCCACCAGTGGATCAAGATTGAATCGGAAGGGCGGGTCGCTGCCTTTGTCGCCGACCTGATTCCGACGACCGCGCACCTCGACGAGCCATGGATCATGGGCTACGACCTGTATCCGATGGACACGCTCCACTACAAACAGCGCTTCATCCGCGAGGCCATCGACGGCGAATACGTGGTGTGCTTTGAACACGACCCAACGATCGCCGCTGGCATCATCCGCGAACGGGACGGCAAACGATCGGTGGAGCCGGTCACGCTGTGACTATAGGGGAAAGGCTTTTCGAGACACTGCATGAATCACCTACGCATTGGAATCATTGGCGGCTCGGGCTTGTATGACATGGCCGAGCTCACGGACCGCGAAGAGCGGACAATCGATACGCCGTTTGGGGCGCCGTCAGGACCGTACGTGCTTGCGACGTTGCGGGGCCGGCGGGTGGCGTTTCTCGCGCGACATGGCGACGGACACCGCTACACGCCGTCCGAACTGAACTACCGCGCCAACATCTTCGGGTTCAAGATGCTTGGGGTCGAGTGGATCCTGTCGGCGAGCGCGGTCGGCAGCCTCCGCGAGGACTTCAGGCCGCTTGATCTCGTCGTGCCTGATCAGTTCTTTGATCGCACGCGCGGACGGATCAGCACGTTTTTTGGTGACGGCATTGTGGCGCACGTCGGGTTTGCGCATCCGTTGTGTGGTCCGCTCAGCCGCCTCATGCTGCAGTCGGCACAGGCCGCCGGCGCGACCGTGCACGAAGGCGGCACTTACGTCTGCATGGAAGGCCCGCAGTTCTCGACGAAAGCGGAATCGACCTTCTACCGTGCGCAGGGGTTTGACATCATCGGCATGACCAATCTGCAGGAGGCCAAGCTGGCCCGAGAGGCCGAGATCTGCTACTCGACGCTCGCGCTGGTCACCGACTACGACTGCTGGCATCCCGACCACGACTCGGTGACGGTCGAGATGATCGTCGCCAACCTGACGCAGAACGCAAAGACGGCACAGCAGGTGATCGCCAACGCCGTTGAACAACTCCCCATCGATCGCACCTGCGAGTGTGCCCGCGCACTGGCGACCGCAATCATCACCCGACCGAACGCCATTCCCGCATCGCGCAAAACGCTGCTTCAACCCCTGATTGGAAAATACCTCGCATGAATCTCATCGTCACCGGCTCCATCGCGTTCGACTATCTGATGTCGTTTCCTGGCAAGTTCACCGAGCATCTGCTGCCGGAGCACTTTTCGCGCGTCAGCCTCAGTTTCCTCGTGGACACGATGGACAAACGGCGCGGTGGCTGCGCACCGAACATCGCATACACCCTGGCGCTGCTGGGGGAGAAGCCGATGCTGATGGCCACGGCGGGACAGGACTTTGGTGACTATCGCCGCTGGCTGGATGCCGCAGGGATTGACACGTCATTGGTCAAGGACGTGGATGGCAAATTCACGGCCTCCTTCTTCTGCAACACCGACGAGGCCAACAACCAGATTGCGTCGTTTTACACGGGCGCGATGGCGCACGCGGCAGAGTTGTCCTTCCGCACGGTCCCTCGCCCCGACCTGGTCATCATTTCTCCAAACGACCCGGCCGCGATGGTGCAATACGCCGATGAATGCCGCACGCTGGGCATCAAATACATGTTTGACCCCGGGCAGCAGTGTGCACGCATGAGCGGCGATGAGATTCGCGAGGGCATTGTTGGTGCCGCGCTGGTCATCTGCAACGACTACGAGTTCGAACTGATCCGTCAGAAGACGGGTCTCGATGAGGCCGATGTGCTGGCGCTGGCCGGCGTGTTGATCGTCACCAAGGGTGAACACGGATCGTCGGTGATGCAGCCAGGGTCGCAGATTGATGTGCCGGCCGTCACCCCGACACGGATCGCGGATCCGACCGGCGTGGGTGATGCCTACCGCGGCGGGTTCATGAAGGGGCTGGCCCTTGGCGCCGGCTACGACGTGTGCGCCCAGTTGGGCAGTGTGGCAGCCACCTACGCGCTCGAACATCTGGGTGGCACCAGTCACGCGTACACACGCGCGGAGTTCAAGGCGCGTTATGAAGAGCACTTTGGCGCGCTGACCGCCACCCTGTAGGGGCAGTGGCCAGACTCCTGATGATCGGCAGCCTGGTCTGGCCGCTCCTGCTCGGGGCTGCGTGGTGGGATCATGCCGAACATCAGGCGGGCGACCGCAGTGTCTGGTCGGTCGTGGTGTATATGGCTGCTGGGCGTGTGTGCCACCAGCAGCCTGAACGGTCGTTCCATTCCCGCACGGCCCAATGGCCCGTGTGCGCGCGCTGTGCGGGCTTGTACCTGGCGGCGCCGTTCGCCGCGGCCTGGTTCCTCCGTCGCCGGAGGAGCGCGACGCAGATTGATCGGGCGGCCTACCGAGGCATGGCGCTGGCGGCGGTGCCGACTGTGTTGACGCTCGCCTGGGAGTGGGCAGGATTGGGCACGCCGCCCAATCTGGTGCGCTTCCTGACTGCGCTGCCGCTCGGCGCGGCGATTGCCTGGGCACTCTTCACCGTGACCCATCGGATAGACTGAGGCACGTGTGACGAGAACCTGAATGGTACGAACTCCAATTTCCAAAGCCCAGATGCCCGAGCCTGCGCGGCCCAGCCTGGTGTTGACCTGTGCGTTGGCGTGGGTGTTTCCCGGCGCCGGGCACATGCTGCAGGGACAGGCGGGCAAGGCGCTGATTTTTGGCGCAACGCTGCTGCCGATGTACGTCCTCGGGCTGTGGTTCGGAGGCCGACTGTTTCCGTTCGAAGGCAGTGAGCCTCTGGTCTGGCTCGCCGGCCTGGCGCAGTGGATGATGGGCGCCGTCCGCCTGATCGCTGAACTGGTCAGCGCCGGGAAAGGCGACGTCGTCGTCGCGTCCTACGAATACGGCAACACGTTTCTCATCACCGCGGGCCTGCTCAATGCGCTCGTGATTCTGGACGCGTCGGACGTGGCTCGCGGAAGGAAGTCGGCATGACCAGTCATCTCGGCATGATGATCCTGCTGGCGGCGCTGATCTCGCCCGTGTTCGCAGCACTGCATCGTGAGGATCTGGCCTCGGGCCGCGCCTTTGCCCTGCGCCTGTTTGGAGGACTTGTGGGCGGCGCGTTTGTGTTGAGCTGGGTGCTGTATCTCATCTTCGGATAACCGACCGATGACGTTCCTCTGGGTCTGGGGACCGGCGCTCATCTGGATGGCCGTCACCTTCTACATCTCCCATCAGTCGGTCGTCTCCATTCCGCTGGGCGCGCCCGACTACGTTGCGCACGGCGTGTCGTATGCGGGGCTGGGTGCCCTGATCGTCCGTGCGCTCGCCGGGGGACGCCTGTCCGCGATGTCGTGGCGCCTGGTGCTGCTCGCCACCCTCATAGGCGGCGTGTATGGAGTCTCCGACGAATTCCACCAATCCTTCATCCCCGGCCGGGACTCATCGCTTTCCGACATCGTGGCCGACACCGTCGGGGTTCTGGTTGGGGCCTCTGTGGCTGCCGTCGCTGGCGCCTGGCTCCGGCGCCATCGAAATGGGGCAATGGGGCAATGAGGCAATGGGGGCAGAACCCTGAACCTCACCGCTTATACTGGAGAACGCATGTCCTTTGAAAACCTGCTGATCGAGCGCGATGGCGCCGTCCTCATCGTCACCCTCAACCGACCCAAGGTCCTCAACGCGCTGAACGCTCAGACACTGGGTGAGCTCGGCCAGGTGATCAACGACGCCCGCACCGATGACACCGTGCGCGTCGTGGTCCTGACCGGCTCGGGCGAGAAGTCGTTCGTGGCAGGCGCGGACATCAATGAACTCGCCGTGCAGACGCCGGTCGGTGGGCGTGATCACGCCCGCCACGGCCAGGACCTCTTCGACAGAATCGAACGCCTCGGCAAACCCGTGATTGCCGCGGTCAATGGCTTCGCGCTGGGTGGCGGATGTGAACTCGCGATGGCGTGCACGATGCGGTATGCGTCCGACACGGCGCGGTTCGGCCAGCCGGAAATCAATCTCGGCATCATTCCCGGCTACGCCGGATCGCAGCGACTGCCGCGCCTGGTGGGCCGCGGCCGGGCGCAGGAACTCCTGCTGCTGGGCGACATGATCGGGGCCGACGAAGCGTTCCGCATCGGGCTGGTGAACAAGATTGTGCCGGCGGCGGAACTGATGACCGAAGTGCGGAAGGTCGCGCAGACCCTCGCGCAGAAGGCCCCCGTGGCGGTGCGATACATTCTGGACGCCGTCGCGACTGGTGCGGACATGGCGTTTGCGGATGCCGAGGATCACGAGGCGACGTTGTTTGGTCTGGTGTCGACGACCGATGACATGCGTGAGGGCACCCGCGCCTTCCTCGAAAAGCGCAAACCCACGTTCACCGGCAAATAGGGCAGGGTCGCCACGTTCACCATGCGCGTTGCCCTGATCGTTTCGCAGTACCACGACTTCATCACCTCGCGCCTGGAGACCGGCGCGCGCCAGCTGCTGCGTGAGCAGGGCGTCCACGAGGATGACATCGTGACGTTCGCCGTGCCTGGGGCGTATGAACTCGCACAGGCCGCTCAGCGTGTGGCGGAGACGCCGGGCTGGAGCGCGGTGGTCTGCCTCGGGTGTTTGATTCGTGGAGAGACCGCGCACTTTGAGTACATCGCGACGGCCGCCGCGGAGGGCATCATGCGTGCCGCGCAAGCGACCGCGGTCCCAATGGCCTTCGGAGTGCTGACGACCAATTCGGCCGAGGAGGCCATGGCGCGTGCGGTCGACGGCCCTGGTAATAAAGGCCGCGAGGCGGCCCTGGCGGCGTTCGAGATGGCCACACTCTACCGGACGCTCCCGACGGGCAGGCCCTCGTGATCACCACGCCGAGGCATCAGTCGCGCGAACTCGCCCTGCAGGCCCTCTACTTCTGGGAGGTGGGACGGTCGGCACCCGACGAGGCCCTCGACCACGTCGTGGCGGAACACATGCCGGACGCGTCAGATCCGGTGCGGGCCTTTGCACAGACACTGGTGCGGGGCACCGTGCTGACGCACGAAGAGCTGGATCAGATCATCGGGCGTCATATTGACAACTGGCGGATCGAACGACTTGCCGTGATCGACAAGTTGATCCTGCGCATGGCGACCTGGGAGTTACGGTACGAGACCGAGACCCCGCCGGCCGTCGTGGTGAACGAGGCGCTCGAACTGGCGCGCACCTTCAGCGCCGACGAATCGATCAAGTTCGTCAACGGTGTGCTCGATGGGATTCGAAAGTCTTTGAGCAAGTAGGCGGAGATCAGAATGTCGAACGAAGCGGAACAGTCGGCGCAACGGCGCGCGAAACTTGATGAGCTGATTGCGCTCGGCGTCGCGGCGTATCCCGTCCGGTTTGAGCGGACCGATACCGTCTCGGAACTCGTGGCCCGCCACGGCGACACCACCGGTCCGGATCTTGAGGTGTCTCGCCCGGAGACACGTGCGGCGGGGCGCATCCTCTCGATGCGCACGTTTGGCAAAGCCAACTTCATCGAGTTGTCGGATGGGCTGACGCGCCTTCAGGTCTATGTGCGCGCCGACGGGATGTCCGAACGCGGCTTCGAGATCTTCAAGCGACTCGACCTGGGCGATCACATCGGGGTGGCCGGGCGGATGTTCCGCACCAAGACCAACGAACTGACCATCTTTGCCTCGGGGATCGAGTTCCTTGCCAAGTGCCTGCTGCCGTTGCCGGAAAAGTGGCACGGCCTCACGGACATCGAAATCCGGTACCGCCAGCGGTACCTCGACCTGATCGTGAATCCCGACTCCCGCCGCGTCTTCGAAGCGCGCGCGAAGGTGGTCGCCGGAATCCGCCGTTTCCTCAATGGCCGGGGGTTCCTTGAAGTCGAGACGCCCATGATGCAGCCGATTGCCGGCGGCGCATTGGCGCGTCCCTTCACGACGCACCACAACGCGCTCGACCTGCCGCTCTACCTGCGTATCGCCCCCGAGCTGTACCTCAAGCGCCTGACCGTCGGTGGTTTTGAGAAGGTCTACGAGATCAACCGCAACTTCCGCAACGAAGGGATTTCCACCCAGCACAATCCCGAGTTCACGATGCTCGAGTTCTACGAGGCCTACGTCGACTATCAGCATTTGATGACGATGACGGAGGAGATGCTGGTGGAGATCGCGCGCGAGGTGACCGGCGGCGCGGAGACGACGTTTAATGGCGCGCAGATCAGTTTTGCCGCGCCGTTCAGGCGCGTGTCGTTGCGCCACGCGGCGGCAGAGGCCGCCTCCCAGCGCCTCGGACGAGTGGTGACCGAGCCCGACCTGCGCGATCGCACCACGGCGGCGGAGGTCGCCAAGGCGCTGCACTTCGAGGTGCACCCCTCCCATGGCGCCGGCAAGATCGCGACGACGATCTTCGAGGGACTCTGGGAAGACCAGTTGATCCAGCCGACGTTTGTGTACGACTTCCCGACCGAGGTCTCGCCGCTCTCGAAGCAGAAGCCGGACGACCCCGACACTGTCGAGCGGTTCGAGATGTACGCCGGCGGCTTCGAAGTAGCCAACGGCTTCAGCGAACTCAACGACCCCGTCGAACAACGTCGTCGTTTCGAGGATCAGATCAAGGGCCGGGCCGCTGGTGATGCCGAAGCCCACCAGATGGATGAGGACTACGTCCGCGCCCTCGAATACGGCCTGCCGCCCACCGGCGGCGAAGGCATAGGCATCGATCGCCTCGTGATGCTGCTGACGGGCAGTTCTTCGATTCGGGATGTGATCCTGTTCCCCTTGATGCGTCCAGTGAAAGCAGAGTCTGCAGCGGAATGAAGTCCGTACCTTTAACCTGTGCCCTTTAGCCTTCTATGAGCTTCTCCTGGTTCATCGCGCTGCGCTACCTGACCGCCAGGCGGAAGCAGGCGTTCATCTCGCTGATCTCGCTGGTGTCGATCCTCGGGGTCGGCGTGGGCGTGATGGCGCTGGTGATTGCCAACGCGCTGATGACCGGTGTGCAGGCAGAGATGCGCGATCGGATCGTGGGCGCCACTTCCCACATCAACGTCTACAAGGCGGGAACCGGCCTGCTCGATGTGGAGGCCGAAGCCGCCAAAATGATGCGCCCCGGCGTGTTGGGCGCGGCCCCTGCGCTCACCGGACAGGGCTTGCTGAGCGCGGGTGGCCGGTCGGCGTTTGTGCAACTCAAGGGGATCGACCCCGTGCGCGAAGTGACGGTCACCGACCTGGGTGGCTCCATGATCGGCGGCGCCGTGGAGGCACTCCGCCCGGCGGTGGCGTCCGATCCGGATGGCCTGGCACCGCCTGATTCAATCCTGCTGGGGTCGGCGCTGGCGCGTTCACTCAATCTGCGTGTCGGCGAACGTGTGGCGCTCATGGTGCCGCACGGGTTTCAGTCGCCGATGGGCATGATTCCGCGGAGCGTCCTGCTTGAGGTGGTCGGCATCTTCGAGCTGGGGTTTCATGAGTTCGACGCCAACTACGGGTTGTTGTCGCTCGACGTGGCGCAACGCCTGCTCAACGAGCCGAGCCCCCACGCGATGCAACTGCGTGTGGCGGACCTCGAGGCTGCCCCGGCCATCGCGGCGGATCTGCAGGACGCCCTCGGGCCCGATTACACCGCGGTGGATTGGACCGTACTCAACGCGTCGCTCTACGAAGCCCTCCGCCTCGAGAAACTCGCCATTGGTTTCACCATCGGGCTCATCGTCATGGTCGCCGCGCTCAACATCGTGGCGTCGCTGGTGTTGCTGGTGATGGAGAAGAGTCGTGACATCGGCATCCTGCGCACCATGGGCGCGCCTGCGTCGGCGATTCAGCGGATTTTTATCCTGCAGGGCGTCACCATCGGTGCGGTTGGCACGTCGGTCGGCGCGGCCCTGGGCGTGATCGTGTCCTGGGTCTGCGACCGCTACCAACTGTTTTCGCTGCCTGGTGACGTCTATCAGATTACGCACCTGCGTTTTCGTGTCGACGCGTTTGATGTTGCGACCATCGTCGTGACCGCGATGTTCGTGTGTCTGGTGGCGACGATTTATCCTGCGCGGCGCGCGAGCGCCATCGACCCGGCGGAGGCCCTCCGCTACCAATGATCTGCATCACCGCGCGCGGCATTGTAAAGGCCTACGCCACGGCGACCGGCCCGCTGGAGGTGCTCCGAGGCGCGGACCTTGACGTTTCGCAGGGCGAGATGGTCGCGATCGTCGGTGCGTCAGGGGTGGGGAAGAGCTCGCTGCTCCACGTGCTGGGGGGCCTCGACGCGTTTGAGGCCGGGACGGTCTCCATCGGCGGGGCGGACATTCACGCCATGACCGACGAGGCCCGTGTGCGCTACCGGAACCGCCACGTCGGGTTCGTGTTCCAGTTTCACCACCTGCTGCCGGAGTTTACGGCGCTTGAGAACGTCGAAATGCCGCTCCGGATCGCCGGCACCCCGGCCGCCGAGCGCCGGGCCCGCGCGCAAGAGCTGCTGGCCCGGGTCGGCCTGGCCGACCGCGCGACCCACCGTCCGGCCGCCCTGTCCGGGGGCGAGCAGCAGCGGGTGGCCATCGCCCGCGCCCTGGTCGCCAGGCCGACTGTGCTCCTGGCCGATGAACCCACCGGGAATCTGGACGAGGCCACGGCGGCCGACCTGCATCGGCTTCTGAAGGAAATGCACGCCGAACACGGCCTGACCTCCGTCATCGTCACCCACAACCCCATTCTGGCGGCCGCCTGTGACCGGGTCCTGCGCCTCGAAGGCGGGCGGCTGGTGCCGGTCGATCTCGTATAATTGGCAGGGATGTTCGAACGTTATACGGAACGCGCACGTCGTGTGTTGTTCTTTGCCCGATACGAGGCCACGCAGCTTGGCAGTACGTCGATTGAGACCGAGCACCTGCTGCTCGGACTGATTCGTGAAGGCAAGGGGCTGACCAGCCGGATTTTCGCGCGATCACATTTGTCGCTCGAGAGTATCCGGAAGGAAATCGAAGGCCGCACGGTGTTCAAGGAGAAGGTCTCGACCTCGGTTGATATTCCCTTCAGTCCGGACACGAAGCGGGTCCTGCAGTATTCGGCCGAAGAAGCCGATCGCCTGCTCCACACCTACATCGGGACCGAGCACCTCCTGCTTGGGTTGTTGCGCGAGGAGAAGTGCGTCGCGTCGACGATTCTGTACGAAAAGGGCATGCGCCTCGCGAGTGTGCGCGACGACATCGTGCAGCTGCTCAACGAAAAGACCGCGCCCGTCCGGCCGAAGGAAACGCCGTTGCTGGCCGAGTTCAGCCGCGACCTTACGGACGCCGCGAGCAAACGCCACCTCGATCCGCTGGTCGGACGCGCGCTGGAAATCGAGCGTGTGCAGCAGGTGTTGTGCCGCCGCACCAAAAACAACGTCGTGCTCATCGGGGAGCCCGGCGTCGGCAAGACGGCCATTGTTGAAGGGCTCGCGCAGCGCATCGTGGACGGCGAGGCCCCGCATTTTCTTGCCGACAGGCGGATTCTTGCGCTCGACATCTCGCTGATCGTCGCGGGCACCAAATACCGCGGACAGTTCGAGGAACGCCTCAAGGCGATCATGAAGGAACTGACCGAGAACCCGAACATCATCGTGTTCATTGATGAACTCCACACGCTGGTGGGCGCCGGGTCGGCGGAAGGGTCACTCGACGCCGCGAATATTCTCAAACCCGCGCTCTCGCGCGGCGAAATCCGGTGCATCGGTGCCACGACGCCCGCGGAGTACCGGAAGTACATCGAGAAGGATCGCTCCCTCGAGCGCCGGTTCCAGGCCGTCAAGGTCGAGCCGCCGACCGAACTGGAATCGCTGCAGATCATTCTTGGCGTGAAGGATCGCTACGAGTCGTTCCACCACGTCATCTATTCGCCTGAAGCCCTTGAGGCGGCGGTGTATCAGTCGAGCCGCTACATCACCGACCGCTTCCTGCCCGACAAGGCCATCGACTTGATCGATGAGGCCGGCGCCCGCGTGAAGTTGCGCGAGGCGCACGCGCGCACGGAAGCGAGGGGGCATGGGCGCCAGGTCGTCGTCGCCGTGCCGACGATCGATCTCGACGAGGTGATCACCGCCGGCGATGCAACCGGCGTGGTCGTGCGTGAGACTGTGGACCTCAAGCCCGGCGGACGTCCGATTCTGGTCGGGCGTCACGAGATCGACGAGGTCGTCTCCAAGTGGACCGGTGTGCCGCTCACCTCCATCAACGAGGATGAGAGCGACAAGCTGCTCCGCATGGAGGAAGAGCTCCATCACCGCGTCATCAGCCAGGAGAAGGCCATCTCGGCGTTGTCTCGCGCGATTCG
>CAYZLT010000088.1:0-4758 GCA_964479175.1 uncultured Solibacteraceae bacterium
CGAACATTCCGGTCGTGGCGCTCTCGTTTGCGCTGCTGGCCGGCTTCCACTGGCCCCGTGCGACCACGGCCGGCGCGTGGGCCAGCGTCATTGTCGGTGCCCTGTGGGGTGTCGGCTGTTTTGTCATCATCGGCGACGCCGGGATGTACACATGGCCGTGGGCGATCTACGGCATTCCGATCATCGTGGCGACTGGGGTTGTGGTGTCGCTGGCGACGCGGCCGACGACGGGAACTGTCGCATGAAGCGCCGATCGATCGCGTCTTTGAGCCACCACGCCCACCGGCCTTCGAAGGACCATCCGCGCCACTGACCGATCGCGCGACCGTCGCCGGTGTTGATCAACTTCAGAAAATCCGCCTGCGGCACAAACGGCTGCATCGCGCGGCCGTCGAGGACCGCGCGAATATTGGTCGCCAGGATCGGTGCCTGACGCACCGCATACACACCCGCACGGGGGATTCGGGTCCCATCCGTGTCGCGCGCCCCGGCCGCATCCCCAGCCACAAGAATCGGAGGAGTCGCAGACGCTGCGAGTGTGGCATCGACCACCGCATACCCGCCGTCGTCGACCCGCAGACCAAGCCGCTGCAGCACCGGGGGCGCTGCCGCACCACCGGCCCAAATCAGGACATCGGCGTCGCCTGGTGCGGCCGCGCTGACCGCCGTGTTGAACTGGACATGAATCCCGCGGCGTGTGAGGCTGGCCAGCACGCGACTGGTGGTGCGCGCGGTGAGTCCGTGCCCCAGCGACGTGCCGCGCGTCACAATCCGTACGTCCACGTGGGTCCCCGCGGGTGAGTGCCGGACAAGGTACGCCGGCACCGTGCACGCCAGTTCGATCCCCCCCAGACCTGCACCGACGACGGTGACCCGCCATGACCGGCGTGACGACTGCGCGGTCACTTCTGCCCAGACACTCGAGAGGCGATCAAGAAATGTCTGGAGTGGACGGACCGGCACGACCGGCGTGTGGGCCTGAGCGGGGAGCGCCGCCGCCGACGTCGATCCAATGTTCAGCGAGAGCACATCAAACGGCAGCGACGAACCATCGGCCAGCCGCACGGTTGATGCCGCATGGTCGATGCCGTCGACGGCACCGATGCGCAGGCTGGCTCCCGCCAGGTCGCAGAGGGCGGATGCATCGAGCGCCATCGCGGCTCGGGGATATTGTCCGGCCAGCACGCCGGGCAACATGCCGGAGTACATCGACGCCTCCCAGGGCGTCACGCACGTGACTCTCGCGGCGGGCCACGGTAATTGGGCCAGGTCGCGAAGGACCAGTGCGTGGGTGTGTCCGAGTCCTGCCAGGACGACGTGGCGCATCAGTGCGGTGCGCTCAGGACCGCCCGGAACGGAACCAGTCGCGCGCGTGCGCGCTCTCGGCCGCCGGCGGCTCCTGCCCCATGCTGCGGATCAACTGCAGCGTGGCGCGCATCTGCGCGACGTACCGCGTGCAGCCCTCACACATCAACAGATGTACCCGGATGGCCAGTCGGCGGCGCCACGGCAGATCCCGGTTGAGATAGTCCGACGTCAGGCGACCCACATCTTGACAACTCAACATGATCTACTCCTGCAGCGAGAGCTTGGCTGCCAGTGCGGCCCGCACCTTGGTGCGTCCACGGTGCAGCAGCACCCGTTGATTGGTCTCGCTGATATCCAGAATGTTACACACCGCCTCGGCATCGAGGCCTTCGACGTCCCGCAACGTCACCACCATCCGCTGCGCGTCGGGCAACTCCGAGAGCGCGGTCATGACCAGCGCTCGGGCTTCGGTTGACTGGAGCAGGCGCTCAGGCGTCATGGCCCATTCGGGCGGGGGCGCTTTCAGGTGGCCTGAGGCCGTGAAGCGGTCGTCGGGGCCGGGTACGGTCTCGTCGTCGCCGTCCATCTCCAGCAACACGTACCGGGCATCTCGGACGGCCTTGGTCTTGGCGCGGTTCGCCACGATTCGGAACAGCCAGGTCTTGAAGGATGACCGACGTTCGAAGCGCTCCATTCCACGGAGCACCCCCATCCAGGCCTCCTGCACCACATCTTCCGCCTGACTCGGCTGGCGCACGAATCCGCGCGCGAATCGCAGCAGCGCTCCCTGGTACCGTTCCACCAGAAACACAAACGCGTCTTCGTCGCCCGTGAGCGCCCGATCGAGGAGTACGTCGTCAGACAGGTCGGTCATGGTGGGTGAAATGCCGGCAGCCTTTGGAGTGTAACGCACGGCGCGCGGGTGACGGTCGCCTCGACGGCGACTACATTGTCTGTCCCTGGCATGCCTGGAAGTTTCACCGTTCGCCGGTGAGCTGCCGGCGGATGAGCGACACCGGGATCATGCCCGCGCCGTTCACGTCGTCGAAGAACCCTTTGAGGGAGAAGCGGTCGCCGAGTTGGTGTGCGCGCGTACGCAGCAGGTCGTCGATCAGGGCTTTGCCCGTGACATAACTCGTGCCGTATCCCGGCTGCCGCAGGTAGAGTTGCTGCTCGAATCCCAGCAGATCGAGGTCAGGTCGCATCCAGCCGCGCGGTGTCCATTGCACCTGAAAGGCCTTGGCCTGTGCGATGTCGAACTCGTTGGCCTGCGCGTACAGAGAGGCGAGGCCCCGGGCGGCGCGTTGCGCCAGCATGATCCAGACGATCTCCCTCGCGCGCGGGTTGTCGTCGTAGTACCCCGCGTGCATGACGATTTCCTCAAACGCGGTGGCCATACCTTCACTCCGGCTGTCCCAGACGTTGTAGAGCCAGGCCTTGCGGCGAATCGGGCTCGGGTGGGGACGCGCCTTCAGCCACTCGTGATCAAACCAATGGTAGAAGTGCGTGTAGAGCGTCACCGGCTCATAGTGCGTGGCGATCGCGAAAAAATTCCGGTTCGCCTCGGGCACGAATCCGCCCAGATGTCGCCGGAGCGCTGGTTCCAGGTACTCCTGCACGGTCAGCACCGGCGCGTGTTTCAGGAACGCCATGTATTTCGTGACGGAGGCATCGGCACGGGCGGCAAACTCCGCCTGACTGCGCACCATCGTCAGCGGCGGCAGGCCCGTGTTGCGGTGTTCTTCGAGTTTCAACGAGGCGTGAGCGCGGTTGAGCTCCCGCGTGAGGAGCACGACTTCGTCTTCCCACGACATCGGCACCAGATGCACGTTGCGCAGGTTCCACGTGTATGGCTCCTTCCCGATGCCGGACGGGCCGGTCTTTGACGGGGCTTGTGACTCCAGCCACTGGACAAATCCTGCGGTCGCCGATGCCCCGTCCGCCACGGCCGCCCGCAGCGCGGGGCCGGCGGTCGCGGTGCGTTCGGCGAGTCGGGCCAGGTCGGCCACCTGCGTCTGCATCGTGCCGGTACCGGTCAGCCAGAGGTCGCGTGCGTTGCCGGTGAGATTCCGGCGAGCCTGATTGAGCAGCGGGGGAATGGTCCGCAGCTCGGCCGTGAGCCTGGTCTCTTCGGTCGGCGACAGCGGGAATGTGTAGGTCCACAATTCGAGCGCCGCGTGGTGCGTGGGGCCTTCGTGCTCAGGCGTATCGGACTGCGAGGTCCAGAGGGTCTTGTAGAACGCCGGGTCCCGGACCCACGGCTGAAGGACACGCAGATGGAACTCGTGGCCGTGCAGTTGCGCGCGTACGAGTGCGTGGTCGATTTGTTGCTCGGGCGGCCACGACTCGGGCGCCAGGGCCGCCAGGCGACTCTGAAAGGTCCTGAGACCGTCAAGCTTTTGTGCCATGGCCGGCGCGCTGTAATCGGGCGCCCCGTCCACAACGGCCGGACGCTCAAAGGCCAGCCACTCGTCAAACAGCGTCGTCAGTGCCGCATATCCCGTCGGTCTCTGCCGGTCGGTGGTTGCCGCACCGACGTTGCGGTGATCAGCCGCCAGATTGAGACCGCCCAGGAGCACCATCAGGAGGACGAGAGGCTTCGGTCGCATGGGCGCATCATACGTCAGCGACCGGCACGCTCAAGACGCTCCGCGACCTCCCGGTAGTACCGCAGCTGCGACCGCTGGTCTTCCGTCGGCCGACCCGCAAACCGTCCAACCTCATCGTAGAGTCCACTGATCCGGCCCGGCAGCAGACCGGCCAGTCGCCGATCCTCGGCGCCCGCATTCTCGCGCGCCATCACCGCGGCCGCCGCCGGCACCGCGCGCCGGAACACGTCGGCGATCTCCGTCAGCATCTCCGACCAGGCCTGGCGATCCGCGGGCGACACATCCACCCTGGGGTCGTCGCGCACGGTCATGCGTTTCTCTGATGTCATGCCGCCCGCAGTCAGTCGCACCGTGTACTCACCGGCCGGCACCCACGTCCCCTGGAGACGACTGCCACCGCCGGCGCCCCCGCGGCCCCCGCGGCCCGTCGGTGCAGGCGCTGCTCCTGGAGCCACAACCACGACGTCATCGCGCCGGAGATTCCAGACGATGCGATTGAGTCCTCGTCGGCGAGTCGGCACGATGCTCGCCACACGCGTGCCGGCACCATCGTGCACACTCAGTGAGACCTCGCCGCCCTCGGTGCCCAGCCAGTAGTCGATGATGCCGCCAGTCGGCGGATTCTGCCCGCGGAACACCATGTCGCCCATGTGCGCCTTCGGATTCGTGTACCGCACCTGCACACCAGGCTGCGGCGAAAACAGATGCGCTGGACGTTCGGCAATCTCGGGTGTCCATTCCTGCAGCGCGGTCACATCATCCAGAATCCACACACCCCGCCCGTGAGTGCCCAGCACCAAGTCCTGATCGCGACGATGCACGACCAGATCGTTGATTGGCA
>CAYZLT010000088.1:4768-10115 GCA_964479175.1 uncultured Solibacteraceae bacterium
TACGAACAGTCCCATCTCCGTCCCGAGGTACAACAGGCGGGGATTTTTTGCGTCCTCTCGAATCGTGCGCGCGACTCGGCCCGCCGGCAGGTCACCGGCAATCGACGTCCAGGTCTGCCCGAAATCGTCTGATCGATACACGTAGTTGCGGAAGTCATCGGATCGGTGATTGTCCACGGTGAGATACACCGTCCCGTCCCGGTGCGACGACGGCTCGATGCCGGCAATCCACGAGCGCTCGGGTAGATCGGGCAGACGGCGGCTGACCTCGGTCCAGCTCTTGCCCGCGTCACGCGACACTGACACCTGTCCATCGTCGGTGCCGACATACAGCAGTCCTTCGATCCGTGGTGATTCAGCCAGCGCGGAAATCGTCGGCCAGTACGGCACACCGTCGTCCAGCGACGGCACATGGTCGGCCACTTCGAATCCCATGATCGGCAGTCCGCGTCGATCGATGTCAGTCGTGAGGCGACCGAGGTCGTCCCACGTCACTCCACGATCGCGACTGCGGAACAAGTGCTTCATCCCGGCATAAATCGTGCGCGCATTGTGGGGGGACACGACGACTGGCGCATCCCAGTTGGCCGGATGCATCGCGTTGCCCATCTCGGGTTCAGGCAGTCCGTCGCTCCAGACGTCGAAGTTGCGCCGCGCACCGATGGCACCACGCGGGTCGCCGGGCCGGATGTCCTGCGACTGACCGGTCTGCAGGTCCACGCGTGCGAGGCCCAGATACTGTGACGCTGCGTACACCGTGCGCCCATCCTCCGGATCCGGCACGGTGAAGAAGCCGTCGCCGCCACACAGCCTGCGCCAGTCTTCGTTGAGGATGCCTGAGGAGAAATACGTGGCACTCGGGCCCACCCAGCAGCCGTTGTCCTGCAGTCCGCCGAAGACGTTGAACGGTGTCGCGTGATCCACGGCCACGCGGTAGTACTGGCTGACCGGCAGGGACGAGACGTACAGCCACTTCTGACCGCGGTCGTACGAAATACCGACGCCGCCGTCATCAAGCTTGATGACATGTCGTGAGTCGCGCGGATTGACCCACACAAGGCGGTCGTCGCCATGCAGCGACTGTGACGGCGCGGTGAATGTGCGACCGCCGTCGGTGGACACGCTGAACGTGTTCACCATGTAGAGGCGCTGGTCATCGTTCGGGTCGATCGTGATTTGGCTCGCATACATGGGTCGGGGGTTCCAGGTGCTCCGGAACGTCCACGTCTCGCCGCCATCGTCCGACCGGAACACGCCGCCCTTCGGGGTGAGGTACGCCGTCGACGCGTTGTATTTGTCGCCTTGTTCGATGGACACGTACAGGATGCGCGGATTCTTCGGATATACCGCGATGCCAATACGGCCGTACTCTCCCTCGGGCAAACCGTTGCCTGTGAGCTTCCGCCAGGTCGCTCCGCCGTCCGTCGACTTGTGAAGGGCACTGCCGGGGCCGCCCCCGTGGAATCCATAGGAGGTACGGCGTCGCTGATAAGTTGCCGCGAACAGGATGTTCGGGTTGGAAGGATCCATTGCGACGTCCACGACGCCGGTATCGGCATCCACCTGCAGCACCGGCTGCCAGCTTCGTCCGCCGTCGATGGTCTTGTAGAGCCCGCGCTCTGCATTGGGTCCCCACAGGTGCCCCATGGCGGCGACATACACAATGTCCGGATTGCTGGGATGGGCGACGATGCGGCCGATGTGGTGGGAGTCGCGCAGCCCGACGTTGGTCCAGGTGCGACCCGCGTCGGTGGACTTGTAGACGCCGTCCCCCCACGACGTACTCTGACGATTGGCCCGCTCGCCCGTGCCGACCCAGACGATGGAGGGGTTCGGCTGAAAAATTTCGACATCGCCGAGCGAGGGCGTTCCCTCGCGCTCGAAGACCGGTGTGAAGGTCACGCCATTGTCGGTGGTCTTGTACATGCCGCCGGTCGAACTGGCGACGTAGAACACGTACGGGTCAGATTCGACGACGGCCATGTCGACGAACCGGCCGCTCATGTTCGCGGGGCCAATCGACCTGAACGTGAGCGCCGCCAGGTCCTGAACCGTTGGCACCGCCGCTTGCCGCGCCGTCAGCAGCGAGGGCGACACCGAGGCGACAACCACCGTACACACAGCAAGCGCGACAGACAGGCGGACATGGCGCATAACCCCTCCGGAAGAATCCGGGGCTATTCTAGCGCCCCGCCGTTCATGGCGTCCGCCGGAGCGGAACGCGCCAGAGACGCGGGTCCCAGCGGAGTTCGGATCGTTCACGGCTCCAGCCCTCCACACCGACGGACTGGTATTCGCGGATCACCAAATCGGCGCCCTCGATCCGGCAGTAGAAGAAGGCACGATTCGCGCCCCCCGCGCCGGCGTTCTTCGCCCCGAAGACGGCAATCCCCCTGGGCGCACTGACGGAGAGGCCATCCCACACGTCGGTTCTGCGCGCATGCAGGTGACCATGAAAAATGGCCGCCACGTTGTAGGGCGCGAGCGCCCGGTGATACGCGCGCACGTCGCAGGCGCTCCACTCGCTCATGCTGATGCCGTCGGCATGCCTGGGGCAGTCCTTGCTGTGCCAGGCAATCCGAGCCATGCCGTCACAACACATCGCCCGGCTGCCGCCCCTGGCGGCATCGTCACACGTCACGCTGTACCGCTGCAGGTCGACGTGCTGCAGCACAATCACCGGCCGGCCGCTGCCGGCGACGTGTGTGCGCAAATCCTCGATGAGAAAAGCGAGGCTCTCGTACGCCCCATACCGGCTGATCGGCAGGTCCTCCTGATTGGCACCCACGACAATCCCGAGCGCGATGAAGTGAATGCCATCCCAGTCCCAGGAATAGTGCAGGCCATTCGACGAAATGGCCGTGAGCCCACGACGACGGGCGTTGCGTGCCATCAGTCCCTGAAGCACCACGTTCGCCCCACGCGGCGTGTCGTGATTCCCGTGCAATTCATGCAGGGGATACCGGAGCTGGCCCTCGGTGCCCGTCAGGCCGTAGAGGCGCGTGTGTGCCGCCCACTCGGTCGCCGTCATCTGTTCATGAAGGGCGCCGAGTCGGTCGCCCGAATCTGCGATGTCGCCCAAATGCAATACGGCCCTGGGCGGTGCGACGATGCCGCCACCAAGTGCCGACGGCAGTTCCTGGCCAGGCAACGTGTTCAGAACGTTGACGAGGCGTTCGTTCAGCGCCCAACGCGCGGCATCGACTGTGCCGGGCGACGTGCTGTCTGCGAGCATGTGAGTGTCGGAGATCACAAAAAACGCGAGCCCATCGGCCGGCCAGCCCAGCGCAAGGCCGGCGCCGGCGCGGGCAGTGGTGCCAAGGAATTCCCGGCGGGTGGGGCCTCTTCGCCTGCCGGGCATCACTTGATGCCCCGAATCCGACTGATATCCGCGACGTAAATGCTGCGCCCGTGTGTGGCGATGACCAGATCGCTCTCGCGAGGATGCACCACCAGGTCGTGCACCGGAATCGTCGGCAAGTTGGCACGCAGCGACATCCACGTGACACCGCGATCGACGGAGGCATACACACCCGAATCGGTCCCCACGTACAGGATGCGCGCGTCTGCGGGATCCTCGCCGACGACGTTGATCGGTTCAGCCGGGAGGTTGCCGACGAGCGAGGTCCACGTCCGCCCATAGTCACGCGAGACGTAGAGGTACGCCGTGAACTCGTTGTACCGGTAGCCGGTGAGCGTCACGTACACGGTGGCTTCGTCGTGTCGTGACGCCACGACGCGTGAGACCCAGCGTTCCGGCAACGACTCGCCGATGCGCGTCCACGTGGTGCCGCCGTCGCGGGTCACATGCAACCGTCCGTCGTCGGCACCGGTGTAGAGGAGACTGGCCCGCAGGGGCGACTCCGACACGCTGGTCAGCGTGCCCCAGGGGACGTTGCCCTGCACCGGCGGAGCACTGGTGAGGTCGGGACTGACGGCCGTCCACGTATTCCCACGATCAGGCGATTTGAAGAGGCGCTCGGTCGCGTAGTACATCGTGCGCGGGTCGTGGGCCGAGAAAAAGAACGGCGTCATCCAGTTGGTGCGATACGCCGGCTGGCCGCGCGGGGCTCTGGGGGCAATGGCCTCGGTGCGTCCTGTGGACATGCGTTTGCGCCTCAAGTCGCCGAACTGATGCTCGTAATAGAAGACGTCCGGGTCGGACGGATCGCGGTATGTGAAATACGAGTCGCCGCCGCCCCACTGGTCGAGATAGACGTGGGTCCATTGGTCGCCGCGGTCATCAGCGAGCGTCTGCTGTGATGTCCCGAACAGCGCGGCGTTGTCCTGCGTGCCGCCGTAGATGTTGTACGGCGTGTCCATGTCCACCGACACGGCGTAGAACTCGCCAATCGGGATGTTGTTGAGATGCAGCCAGGAGGCGCCACGGTCGTAGCTGAGGTGCAGGCCGCCGTCGTTGCCCAGCAACATGTGGTCGCCATTGGCAGGGTTCACCCAGAGATCGTGCTGGTCCAGGTGCAGCACCGTCGATCCGTGCGGCAACAGGTGTACGAGGGTGCCTTGAATCTGACGATACGTGCGTCCACCATTGCCCGATGCCATGAACCTGTTGTTGGGGAGATAGACGACGTCTTCGTTGTCTGGTGCCACCTGAATCAGGCAGAAGTCCCAGCCTGTCGCCACCGGTTCGGTATTGACTTTCCGCCAACTCCCTCCCGCATCGTCGGATCGATAGACCTCGCCACCGATCCGATCCGATGTCGAGGTGAGTGGCGCGTAGTTGTCGACGAGCGCGTACACCACCCTGGGGTTGGAACGCGCAATGGCGAGGCCGATGCGGCCAACGTTCGCGCCCGACGGTAGGCCGTTGCCCAGGAGTGTCCACGAGGCGCCGCCGTCCGTGCTCTTGTACGCCCCGCTGCCGGGGCCGTTGGGCACGTGGCCCCACGCCTTGCGCGACCGGTCCCACATCGAGGCGTACAACACGTCAGGATTCGACGGGTCGAGCGCCAGGTCGATCGCCCCGGTGCGCGCGTTCACGTGGAGGGTGCGTTGCCAGGTTCGTCCGCCATCACGCGTGCGAAACACGCCGCGTTCTTCGTGCTCGGAGTAGAGCCGGCCGATGGCGGCGACCCAGACACGGTTGGGATCGGTCGGGTGCACGAGCACCTGGGCGATGTGATGGGAGTCGGTCAGCCCCATGTTCGTCCATGTCGCACCGGCGTCGATGGACTTGTACACGCCGAACCCGGCGTACGAACTGCGGGCCATCAGCACTTCGCCCGTGCCAACCCACACCACGTTCGGATCGGATGGCGCGACGGCGATGGAGCCGATCGAGGTGGTGGCTTCCTTGTCGAAGATCGGCGTCCACGTCGTGCCGTTG
>CAYZLT010000088.1:10125-11790 GCA_964479175.1 uncultured Solibacteraceae bacterium
TCCACACGCCGCCGATGCCGGCGCCGGCATAGATGGTGGAAGGCCGGCCCGGAGCCACGGCCACGGTTTCGATGCGTCCGCCTTGCAGCCGGGGCCCCACCGCGCGCCATGCCAGGTCCGCGACGGGTGACTCACGTGCCATCTGCTGATGGCGCGCCCAGGCCTCACGCCGCGCGTCCGCGCTGGTTGCCGCAACCGGGAGACTGCCGCCTGGCCCGGTGCCGGGCGCCTGACCGACGTTCACGGCCTGCATCTCCCCGACTGCGGCGACGAAGATCCCGAGCCCGAATACACCACACACCACGACGCCACGAAGGTGCCTCATCTGCATGGCCGAGAGGATACCGCGTTCGTTGTACTGTGAGGCAATGGACAGCGAGGACACCGAGGACACCGAGGACACCGAGGACACCGAGGACCGCGACGCCCGTCGGCTGGACGAGGCCGACGAGGCGCCGCCGATCCCCGTGGCGCCTGGCGATCTGGCGCCCGACACGCTGCGCGCGGTCATCGAGTCGTTCGTCCTGCGCGAAGGCACGGACTACGGGCTCCATGAGGTCGAACTCAACGACAAGGTCGCGCAGGTGCTGGGGCAGTTGGAGCGACGCGAGGCGTATGTCGTCTTTGATCCGTCGACCGGGTCGATCAGCATTGTGCCTGCCCGCGCCCTGCCCGGGTCAGTCTGACCTGGCGCCATGCGAAGATGGCGCATGCCTGCCAGAACCTGTGTCCTGATCGCGGCGTTGCTCTCATCAGCCGTCTTCGTGCCCGCTCAGGTCCCGGACGGGTGGGAACTCGTCGTCCTTGGTGTTGCGCAGGACGCCGGGTCCCCGCAGCTGAACTGTCAGCAGGATCTGTGCGTGGACCGTCGCGCGGGAAAGCGACCCGTTGAACGTGTGTCGAGCTTGGGCCTCGTGCATCACCCGAGCGGTACCGCATATCTGTTTGATGCGACACCCGACCTGCCGTCGCAGGTGCATTCACTCACCGGTGGCAAGACGCCGGACGGCGTCTTCCTCACGCACGGTCACATCGGTCACTACACGGGCCTGATGTACCTCGGGCGCGAGTCCATCAGCGCATCGAAGGTGCCGGTGTTTGCGACCGATCGCATGTGGTCGTTCCTCTCGTCAAACGGACCGTGGAGCCAACTCGTGTCGTTGGGCAACATCGTCCATCAGCGCCTGCAGCCGGACGTCGTGGTCACGCTCGCCCATGGCCTGAAAGTGCGGCCGCTCCTGGTGCCGCATCGGGACGAATTCACCGACACCGTCGGATTTGTCATCGAAGGCCCACGTCGCAAAGCGCTGTTTATTCCAGACATTGACCAGTGGTCAAAATGGAACCGCGACATACGCACGCTGGCAGACGATGTGGACTATGCGTTTGTGGATGGGACGTTCGCGTCAGCCAACGAGATTCCAGGACGGGCCATTGTCGATATCCCGCATCCCTTGATGCCGATGACGCGCGAGTTGTTCACAGGCAAACGTGCGCAACTGTGGTTCATCCACCTCAATCACACCAACCGCGAGCGTGATGCGCCCGATGTGGTCAAGGACGGGGCGCGGTTTGTGATGTGAGACGCGCGCCGGTTCGCCAGCGCGGCCGGTTAGTCGGCGAACATCTCTTGCAGCCCGCCGAGTACCTCCGACATCGTGTCGG
>CAYZLT010000089.1:0-7829 GCA_964479175.1 uncultured Solibacteraceae bacterium
GACCTGGGCGGCGCGGATGTCCACACCCGGTTATCCGGCGTTGCGGATTACCTGGCGGAAGACGATGACCATGCGTTGCATCTGGCGCGCACGATTATGTCGACGCTGCACACCACCAAACAGATGCCGCTCGACATGACGACGCCTGAGCCGCCGCGGTATGACCCGGAGGAGCTCTACGGCGTGGTCAACATTGACCCGCGCCACCCCTACGATGTGCGCGAGGTGATTGCGCGCACGGTGGACGGCTCACGCTTTGATGAATTCAAGGCGCGCTACGCGACGACGGTCGTCACGGGATTTGCGCGGTTGCATGGCTTCCTCGTCGGGATTGTGGCCAACAACGGCGTGTTGTTCTCGGAGTCCGCGCTCAAGGTCACGCACTTCATCGAGATGTGCAACCTGCGCAAGGTGCCGCTCATCTTCCTGCAGAACATCACGGGCTTCATGGTCGGCCAGCAGTACGAACGCGGCGGAATCGCCAAGGACGGCGCCAAGATGGTGCATGCCGTGGCCAACTCCGTGGTGCCCAAGTTCACGGTCGTGATTGGTGGGTCCTTTGGTGCCGGCAACTACGGCATGTGTGGACGTGCCTACGAACCGCGCCTGTTGTGGATGTGGCCCAACAGCCGCATCTCGGTCATGGGCGGTGAGCAGGCGGCCTCCGTGCTGGCCACCGTCAAGAAGGATCAGCTCGCGCGCGAAGGCAAACCCTTCAATGCAGACGACGAAGCCGCGCTCAAGGCGCCGATTCTGAAAAAATACGACACCGAAGGTTCTCCGTATTTCTCCACCGCCCGGTTATGGGACGACGGCGTGCTTGATCCGGCGCGCACACGTGATGCGCTCGGCCTCGGCCTCTCGGCGGCCTGTAACGCGCCGGTGCCCGATGCCCGGTTCGGCATCTTCCGGATGTGACCATGACAACCCTTACGGTGGAATCCGGGCCCGTCACCACGGTGACGTTGAATCGGCCGGCGGTGCGCAACGCGTTTAACGAGGCCCTCATCAGCGACCTGTCCACGTGGGCCGCCTCGGTGCCCTCGGATGGGTCGGTGCGGGTGGTGGTCCTGCGCGGAGCCGGCGCGTCGTTTTGCGCAGGCGCCGACCTGCAGTGGATGTCGAAGATGGCCGCGTATACCCGCGAGGAGAACATCGCGGACGCGACGCGGGCCGCACAGATGTTCCTCGCGATTGATTCCCTGCCGGTGCCGGTGATCGGCCGCGTGCAGGGCGCCGCGCTCGGGGGCGGCGCAGGCCTCGCGGCGGTGTGTGATGTGGTGGTCGCCGCCGAGGATGCCATGTTCGGGTTCACCGAAGTGGTGCTCGGCATTCTGCCGGCGATGATCTCGCCGTATGTCGTGAGCAAGATCGGCCTGTCAGCCGCTCGCGAGTGGTGTGTGAGTGGTGCACGGTTTCCGGCAGCGACGGCCAAAGCGATCGGCCTTGTGCACGACGTGGTGTCGGCCGACCGGCTGGACCTGGCCGTTGACCGGTACGTGCAACAGTTCATGAAGGCGGCCCCGTCGGCCATTGCGGCGACCAAGGCATTGCTGCGTGAGGTCGCCGGCCGGAAGCCGGCGGACGTGTTGTCGCGCACCGTCGAAGCCATCGCGACCCAGCGCGTCTCGGCGGAGGGCCAGGAAGGCATGCGCGCGTTCATGGAGAAACGGCCGGCATCATGGCAGGAGTGAGGCGGTGATGATCCGGAAAGTGTTGATTGCCAATCGCGGCGAGATCGCGATGCGCATCATCCGCGCCTGCCGCGAGATGCACATCCAGACCGTGGCGGTGTACTCGGACGCCGATGCCGACGCACCGCACGTGATGGCGGCCAACGAGGCCATCCTGCTGGGCCCGGCCGCAGCGTCCGAGAGTTATCTGAAGGTGGACGCGCTGCTTGACGCGGCGCGCCGGACGGGCGCGGACGCCGTCCATCCCGGGTATGGGTTCCTCTCCGAGAACGCGGCGTTTGCCGCCCGTTGCGAAGCGGCAGGCCTGACCTTCATCGGCCCGTCGTCCACCGTGATCGCCGCGATGGGGTCCAAGACCGCGGCCCGCAAGGCCGTGTCGGCGGCCGGTGTCCCGGTGGTGCCTGGCGAAACACCCGCGTCACAAGAGATCGACGACGTGCGCGCCGCCATGGGTCGCGTCGGCTACCCGGCCCTGCTCAAAGCGTCGGCCGGCGGCGGTGGCAAAGGCATGCGCATCGTCCGCGCCGAGAGTGAAGCGGATGAGGCCATTGGTGCCGCATCGCGGGAAGCGTCCCGCGCGTTTGCCGATGGCACGGTGTACGTCGAGCGCCTGATCGAACGGCCGCGGCACATCGAAGTGCAGATCATGGCCGACCAGCAGGGCCAGACCGTGCACCTGTTCGAACGCGACTGCACGTTGCAGCGACGACACCAGAAGGTGATCGAAGAAGCCCCGGGGCCAACGGTCACGGCGGCGATTCGAGAGCGGATGACCCGCGCAGCCATCGCGGCGGCACGGGCGGTGGGCTACGTCAACGCCGGCACGATCGAGTTCCTGCTCTCGGGTGATGAGTTTTATTTCCTGGAGATGAACACCCGCCTCCAGGTCGAACATCCGATCACGGAAGCGATTACCGGCGTCGATCTCGTGCGCGCGCAGTTGCTGGTGGCCTCCGGAGAACGACTTCCCTTCCGTCAGGACGATCTCCAGGTGCGTGGCCACGCCGTCGAGTGCCGCGTGTATGCCGAAGACCCGGCGGCGGGATTCCTGCCGCAGGCCGGCCCGCTCCTCCGCTATCGCGAGCCCCAGGGGCCGGGCGTCCGTGTTGATGCGGGTGTCCGCGAAGGCCAGACGATCACCGTGCACTACGACCCGATGATCGCGAAGGTCATTGCCTCGGGGGAATCCCGTGCCGCCGCCTTCGCACGCGCGACCCTCGCGCTCAAGGATTTCGACATTCTCGGTCTGCAACACAACATCGGCTTCCTGGTGTCGCTGCTGACCGACGCGCGCGTGCTCGCGTGCGACACACACACCCGATTTCTCGAAGAGCACATCGACGACTTTGTGCCTGGCTACTCGGAAGACCGACTGCACGCGCTCGTCGCCCTGGCCGCCGCCGCGCAGAGCGCGCCGCAGCCCGCCTCCCGCACGACACACGCCGCACTCCGCACTGATGCGGATCCCTTCGCCACCCTGGGCAAGGTGACCTTCTGATGGCCGCCACACTCCGCATCACCATTGGTGGACAGGATTTTCTCGCCACGGTCGACCAGCGAACAGTCACCATTGACGGGGTCGAGGGCACCTGGACGACCACCACACGCGCGGACGGGCGATGGTCGGTCAGCAACGGCGAGACGTCCGCCACCGGCGCCGCTCTGACGACCCCCGCCGGCACATGGGTGGGCCTGGACGGTACAGTCGCGCTGGCGCAGGTGGATTCGGCCAGTGCACGCCCCCGGGCGCGCACGTCGGACGCCGATGCGCTTCGACCGCCGATGTCGGCGACCGTTGTCAGAATCCATGTGGCGGTGGGCGCGACGGTGGCTGAAGGCGATCCGCTGATTGTGCTCGAGGCGATGAAGATGGAGTTGCCGATTCGCGCGCCGAGAGCCGGCGTCGTGACGGCCATCCACTGCCGCGAGGGTGAGCTCGTCATGCCCTCGACCGTCCTCGTCGACCTGGAGTAGCTTGGAGTAGCCGCGATGCCGACACTGCCTGCGTCCGTCACGATCGTGGAGGTTGGCCCGCGCGACGGCCTCCAGAACGAATCCGCGCACATCTCCACAGACGAGAAGGTGGCGTATGTCGACCGTCTGAGCGCGGCCGGTCTGCGCGAGATCGAGGTCTCGGCATTCGTCAGCCCGACGTGGATGCCTCAACTCGCGGATGCCATCGAGGTCTTCCGTCGCATTGTCCGGAAACCCGGCACGCGGTACTCCGCGCTGGTGCCTAACATGATGGGGCTTGAGCGCGCGATCACGGCCGGGGTCACCGACGTCGCGATCTTTGCGGCGGCGTCGGAGACGTTCAGCCAGAAAAACACCAACCGCGGGATCGACGAATCGTTCGCGACCTACCGCGAGGTGACCGACGCGGCCATCGCCGCAGGCCTGCGGGTGCGTGGGTATCTCTCCACCGCATTCGCGTGCCCCTTCGAGGGTGCGGTCCCTGTGGATCGGGTCGTCGAACTGACCTCCCGGCTGCTGGACCTGGGCGTGTATGAGGTGGCCATCAGCGACACGATCGGCACGGCGCATCCGGGGCAGGTTCAGCTCCTGTTGTCGCAACTGCTGCTCCCCGTGCCGTCCACGCGGATCGCCCTGCACTTTCATGACACACGAGGCATGGCATTGGCCAACGTGCTGACCGCGCTTGAGTTCGGCATTGCAACGTTTGACAGCTCGGCCGGTGGTCTTGGTGGCTGCCCGTATGCACCAGGGTCCACCGGCAATGTGGCCACCGAGGATCTGCTGTACATGCTCGACGGCCTGGGCATCGACACCGGTGTGCGCATCGATCGCGTCTCCGACGCGGCTCGCGGGATCGCCCCCCTGCTGACGCATCCGCTGTCGTCGCGCTACACGCTGGCTCGTCGATGACGGAGTTTTTGACCGCGCTCGAGACCCGCCACCTAGCCAACCTGACCCGACCGGAGTTCACCAAGGCCGTACGCGCGCTGTCGATTCGGTATGTGGAGCGCCGCGGTCAGTTGCCCACGCGATCACCGCTGGACTCTGCCGGCAAACGCGCCGCCTTTGGGTTGTTCTACGCGCCGCTGCACATGCTGACGGTCGAAGCGGCGGTGGCCGCCGTCGCCCCCGACGCACGCCCGACTCATCTCATCGATTTGGGCTGCGGCACCGGCGTGTGCAGTGCCGCCTGGGCGATGTCGCTGCCCACGCCACGCCCGTCGATCGACGGATACGACCTGCACCCGTGGGCGCTCGACGAAGCGCGCTGGAACTGGCGCACACTCGGGCTGCAGGGCCGCGCCGTGCGACTCGACGCGGTCACCGCGATGGAGCGGACCGTGTCCGGTCGTACCTCACTGGCCGGCCACGCCATCGTCGCCGGCTGGGCCGTCAACGAACTGGAGGCGCCGGCTCGGGAGCGCCTGCATCTCGCCGTCACGACGGCCATCTCGAAGGGCGCGTCATTCCTGATGCTGGAGCCGCTGGCGCGTGGGGTGGCGCCGTGGTGGGACCACTGGACGCGCACGCTGACGCCCGTCGGCGTCGTCAGTGGCGACTACAAGTTTGATGTCGACCTGCCGCCCCGCCTCGCCGAATTTTCCGATGGCGCCGGGTTCAGCGCCCGCACGCTCTCCGCGCGCGTGATGTGGGTGGCGTCGCGGTAGACTCTGCGGATGCGAGCCCCACTCCTCCTTCTGATGTCTTTGGTCGCCGTGACCCAGATCCACGCGGCACAGCAGGCACCCGAGTTCCCCACCACCCTGACCAAGGGGCCGCTGTTTGATCATTACGTCACCGGCAACGCGGGTGACGTCCGTCCCGCGACACACGGGGGCCTGCTGCTGGCCGGCGGCGGTACCGACCAGCCCGACGCCTTCCGCTGGTTGATGCGAAAGGCCGGAGGCGGCGACATCGTGGTGCTTCGCGCCTCTGGTGCGGACGGGTACCACTCGTTTGTCATGCGTCTGGGTGGCGTGGATTCGATAGAGACGTTCCTCGTGCACTCACGTGAGGCCTCGAGCGATCCCACCCTCCTTGCGCAGTTGGGAAAAGCGGAGGCCATCTTTTTTGCCGGCGGCGATCAGAGCCGGTACGTCAGGTATTTCAAGGACACACCGGTCGAAGACCTGATCAACGCGGCGGCACGGCGACAGATTCCGATTGGTGGCACGTCCGCCGGACTCGCCATCCTGAGCGAGTTCTCCTACTCGGCGATGTTCGCCTCCACCACGACCAACGAGGCCACGGCCGAGCCCTTCCACGAAAACATCACGCTCGACCGCGACTTCCTGGCCTTGCCTCATCTGTCGGGCATCATCACCGACAGCCATGTCGTTGAACGCGACCGCCTCGGACGCACAGTCACGTTCATGGCGCGCCTCAAACGTGACGGCTGGCTGGGCGAACGGCCTGCGCGTGCCATCGCCATCGATCGTGAAACCGCCGTCCTCGTGGAGCCCGACGGCTCCGCCACCATCGTCGGCCCGAAGACCGCGTATTTCATGCAGGCCACCACCGCGCCGCAGCGGTGCGAGGTCGGCAGTCCGCTGACGTTTTTCCCTGTCGCCGTGTACACCGTGACCAACGCCTCCACCTTCAACCTCGTCACCTGGACCGGCACGGGCGGCACGAAGGGCGAGATGACGATCAAAGAGGGAAAGGTGACCGGTCCAGAGACCTCAACTTCCGACGTCCCCATTTCCCGACCTCATCCCGAATCACCGTCTCGACGTTAAGCGCGGCCTCGGTCTCAAACGCTCCGGTGCTCGGCCATCCTCCTGCGATCGTCCTGGTCGGATTCACAGGAAGGCCTGCAGACATCGAGGGCGCGCGGTGGACGTACGGCGTGATCTGCTTCCCCATGGAGCCCATGGTCCCCGTGTTGAAAAAAATGAGCCCATGTTAGGCTTCGATCACCGATGGACGAAGCCGCCCTGATTGCCGGCCTGAAGGCTGGCGACAACTCCGTGTTCGAGACGTTGCTGCGTACGTATGGCGGGCGGTTGCTGGCCACGGCCCGACGCATGCTGCACAACGAAGAGGACGCGCGAGACGCGGTGCAGGACGCGTTCATCAACGCCTTCCGCGCGCGAGAGTCGTTCAAAGGCGAGGCACAGATTTCGACCTGGCTGCATTCAATTGTGGTGAATGCCGCGCTGATGAAGTTGCGTACACGACGTCGAAAGCCGGAAGAGCCCATCGAACACTACCTGCCCCGGTACCTTCCGGATGGCCACCATACGGAACATTTCCCGTCGTGGACCGAGCCGGCCGACGTCGCGTTGTCCCGCAAGGAAACGGCCGCCATGGTGCGCAGTGCCATCGAGGATCTGCCCGAGACCTACCGGACGGTCGTGTTGTTGCGCGACATCGAGGGCCTGTCCACGGACGAGACCGCCAAGATCGTCAACACCACGCCCAATGCCGTGAAAATCCGGTTGCACCGTGGGCGGCTCGCGCTGCGCACATTGATCGCCCCACACCTGGCCTCAGGAGCCCACGCATGACCACACGACTCACCTGCCGCGAGGTGTCCGACTTCCTGATGGACTACTGCGGCGAGGCACTGCCCTCCGATGTTCAGGGGCACTTCGAGGCCCACGTGGACGCGTGCCACAACTGCAAGACCTTCCTGGTTCAATACCGCGAGACCATCGTCGCCGGCCGTCTCGCGTGTGGAGACGACGGGGTGGAGGATTGTCCCGAAGATCTCATTCAGGCCGTGATGGACGCGCTCTTGAAGGAACCCAAAGCATGAAGTCCCTGCCGAGCTGTTTGAAAGTTGGCGTTGTGGCGGTGCTGGCTGGCTGTGCGCTCATGCCCCTGGCGGCAGATGAGACCCACAATCCGAACTGGGCGCAGTGGCGCGGCCCCAACGGTCAGGGGATCGCCACCGGCGTGTATCAGGACACCTGGTCGGCGACCGAAAACATCGCATGGAAATCCGAAATTCCCGGCCGTGGACATTCGTCGCCCATTGTCTGGGGCGACCGCATTTTTCTCACGACGTCCATCCAGGGCAAACACGTGCCCGGGCGCAAGGCGCCCGACCATCTGGGGCTTGATCTCAAACCCGGATACGTCAACCCGGATAGCACGGCCGTGGACTACGACCACTCGCTGCACGTGCTCGGCATCGACGCCAGGACCGGCAAG
>CAYZLT010000089.1:7839-11714 GCA_964479175.1 uncultured Solibacteraceae bacterium
CAAGATTCTCTGGAATCACACCGCGTACGACGGCCCGATGTACGACGACCGTCATCGCCTCAACACGTACGCCTCTGCCTCGGTGGTGACCGACGGGCAGATGCTGTTTGCGTCCTTCGAAGCGCACGGCATGTACGCGTACACGATGGACGGCACGCTCAAGTGGAAGACCGAGTTGGGCAACATCGCCAAAGCGGGCATGGGCCCTGGCACGTCACCCATCCTCTACAAGAACCTGGTCATCCTGCAGGTGGATCAGGAGATGGGGACCGGGTCGAACATGCGCGCGTTTGATCGCAACACGGGCAAGGAGGTGTGGCGCGCCGAACGCAGCCATCGTCGCAGTTGGGCGACGCCGATTCTGTTGCCTGTCGACGGTCGAATTGATCTGATCGCCTCGGGGGCTGAGTCGGTCATCGCCTATGACCCAGAGACCGGCAGGCAACGCTGGCAGACGGCCGGGACGCGCAGCCATCCCATCCCCAGTTTTGTGACGACGCACGGACTGGTGTTCGCCACAGCCGGCAACTCTGCCAAGGTCGTGATGGCTCTTCGACCGGATGCCAAGACCGAGGAAGAGCGTATTGCGTGGCGCTACAACAAGGGCACGGCGTATGTGACCTCGCCGATCGCGATTGGCGACTATCTGTATCTCTTCACTGATGGGGGCATCACGACCTGCCTCGACGCCAAGACCGGCGCAGTGGTCTATGAGGGTGGTCGCGTCCCTGTGCCCGCGACCTTCCGTGCGTCGGCGGTGTCGTTTGGCGACAAGTTGCTGATGACGAGCGAAGATGGCGACACCTTCGTCGTGCGGGCCGGTCCCACCCACGAGGTGCTGCGCACCAACTCGCTGGACGAATCCATCTGGGCCTCACCCGCGCTCGCCAACGGCACGATCTATATTCGCGGTGAGAAACACCTCTTCGCGATTCGGTAGAGCTTTTCACAGGGAGGCGCAGAGCAGATCAGGTTTACAGGGAGGCACGAAGACACGGAGAATATTTTTTTTAAAGAACAACACACCTCCGCGCCTCTGTGTCTCCCTGTAAAAAGCGGTCAGCGCGTCAGGCCGTACATCAGGTAATTGATCCCGAATTTGTAGGCTTCGTTGGACGGGTTGACGGCGTAGCGGCCCTCGGCTGAGTGCTCCATATAGTCGCCGATGTCCATGTTGTAGTTGATGACCACCGACAACCGTTTGGTGGGATCATTGTCTTCGTGGATGCCGTAAAACTCGCCCATCAGCCCCTGCTCACCCAGGCGGCCCGGGTAGGGGACGTCAAGCGTCTTGATCTCGAAGAAGGTGTTGAAGACCGGATGGGCAAGCTCGAGCCTGCTGATCTTCGCACGAGGCAGCACACGAGTCATCGCGACTTCAAAGACGTTCCATTCATTCTGGAAGTGGAAGTCGTCAACGATGAGGAAGCCGCCCTTTTCGATATAGGTCCGAAGGCCTTCGACCTCGGTCTCTGAGGGATACCAATACCCTGGCTCCGAGAGATACGCGATCGGAAACTTCAGCAACTCAGGGTCGTCCATGCGCAGCACGTTGCCGCCGCTGGGACTGGGCGTAATCGCCGTGACGGCCGGCAGGATCTTGTTGAGATTTTGTTCCATGTCCGGGTAGTCAAACGCCCAGCCGCCGTAGTGCGGATACCAGAGGCGGACGATCGCAAACTTGGCGTCGTACGGAGAGGCGGCGGGCACAGGCACAGCGCCACGCCCACCTCCGAAGCCACGCCGCTGTGCCGCCAACGGCAGCACGGCCAGCACGAGCAACAGCCCGACGGCCCAGCGTGGTTTCCGCATGGCCCGATTCTACCGCCCAGTCGGGGTGGGCTGCGACGCCGACAGCGCCGCCTTGAGTGCGGCCTCTCCGCCCACCACAGGCAGGGTGATCCGCGTCACGTTGATGTCCACCGACAGTTGGGTCCCAGGCTTGGGCCACAACGTGAAGTCCCGGTCACTTGAGAAGATCATCAACCCGATGCGTCTGCCGGCCGGGATGATCTGATCATCGGGCTGCAGGTCGAACGTCAGCTCGACATACTGCCCCGGCTTCAGGGGCTCGCCCTTCTGCATGCTGTTGAAGTTGCCGCCCTGTGTCAGCACACGGTGATTCTGGGGATCCGCCCAGCCGCGTGTGATGAGGTTGTCCGTGCCAATGGGCCCGTCCGTCCACGGGAGCTGCACGAGGTACACCGACAGGTTCGCCGCCGGTGTGTTCGACGCCATCCTGATCGTGATGCGGGGTGTGCCGGAAATGTGGACAGGCCCCGTGAGTTCGGGTGTGGCGTACAGCAACCGATGGGGCGACGACGCCGCTGCGGCCAGCGCCGGTGCCGCGAACTCGACGTTGTCGGTGAGCGTCTCTTCAAAATTTTTCACCGCGAGGATGCGTCCCGCCAGTTCCAGGCCTCCAATGGTGGCTCCCCCAGGCATCAGACGCAGTGTGACGTTGGCGGCCTGCGGATGCGGATAGTCCGCGTAGGGCGTCGGCGGCAACATCCCGCCGCGGCCACGACCGCGGCCGGCGGCCGGCGCAGCGGGATCCACCGGCGGTGCCGGCGGCGCCTCGCGCACGATCCAGGACTTCGGTTCTTTCTCGATGCCGTTCTCCACGCCGTGGAGATACCGCGTGAACCACTTGTTCATCAGCGCGAGTGGCGGCGCGCCGCCGTGACCACCCTGATGGAAATACTGCATGAGCGGCACACGGCCCTTCAGCGCCTCGCTGATTCGCACGCTGTGTTCAGGCACGACGTTCCAGTCGTTGAACGCATGCGCCATCAGCACAGCCGCCTTCACGTTCTGAACTTTGGTGAGCAGATCACGCTCCGCCCAGAAGGCGTTGTAATCGCCGTGCACACGATCTCGCCCTTCCACATACTGGCCGTCGCGATAGATCTTGTTGCACACCGCGCGGCGTATCGGATCGCCGCTGTGCACAAAGTCATAGAGGTAGTCGATGTCTTCACCGAGCCAGCCGCCGGGATGGCGAATCAACCCGTTGGACCGGTAGTAGTGGTAATACGAGGTATTGGGCGCGATCGGAATGATCGCCTCGAGGCCCGCCACGCCGGTCGTGGCCGCCGCCAGCGGAATCGTGCCGTTGTACGACGTCCCCGTCATCCCGACCTTCCCCGTCGTCCACGTCGCGGTCACTTCCTCGGTGCCGTCAACAGTCGTGTACCCCTTGGCGCGACCGTTGAGCCAGTCGATGACGGCCTTCGGCGCGAGTTCTTCAGGCGCGCCGCCCACGGTGGGGCACCCGGTCGACAGTCCCGTGCCCGGCGCCTCGGAGTGCACCACGGCAAAACCGCGGGGTACCCACGTCGTCACCTGCGAGTTGGAAATGCTGGTGCGACCTGCGTTGAACGCCACCTCGGCCTGTGACTGCCGTGGCGGCGGCTCCGTGCCCAGTTCCTGGTTGACGTTCCACAAGCGGCTGCGATCGTTGGACGTGCCGGCGAAATACGGCGACGATTCATAGACCACCGGCACCTTCAGGCCTTCGGTGTCGGTCTGCTTCGGACGTGTCACGTCCACGTGTACCCGATCACGTTTTTTGTCGCCGTCGGAATCAAACTCGGTCTCGACCCACAGCCGATGCCGTACCCACTGCGCCTGGTCTGCAAACGCCGGCACCACCTGCGCCTGACCGTCCACAAAGACGGGTTTGGCCTGCACGGTGGCTGCCGACTGGGCTGCGGCAGGTCGCCCCGGGGCGTTGGCTCCGGGGAACGACACCAACGCCACCCACACACACGTTCCGACGATCAAAATCTTCTTCACGGGATCTTCCTCCACGAACGGCCGCCGGTATGCAGGAACGTCACTGCTCCGGCCGGGTTGGTGACAAACACATAACG
>CAYZLT010000090.1:0-10391 GCA_964479175.1 uncultured Solibacteraceae bacterium
CCCATCAACCCCGAGGCCTGGGTCTGGTACTGGAAGCACATCGGCGCGGAACGCTGCCCGATCGTCGACACGTGGTGGCAGACCGAGACCGGCGCCATGATGATCAGCCCGCTGCCCGGTGCGACCACGCTCAAACCCGGCTCGGCGACCAAACCCTTTCCAGGTATCACCGCAGAGATTCGTACCGGTGCCGGTGTGCCCGTGGAGCACGGCGGTGGTCTACTCGCCTTGACCAAACCCTGGCCGGGCATGCTTCGCGGCATCTACGGCGACCCCGAACGTTTTGTGCAGACCTATTTCAGCCGGTGGGACGACGGGGCGTATTTCACCGGGGATGGCGCGCGCCGTGACACACAGGGTGACTACTGGTTGCTCGGGCGCGTCGACGATGTGCTGAACGTGGCCGGGCATCGCATCGGCACGATGGAAGTCGAAAGCGCGCTGGTGGATCACCCGTCGGTGGCGGAGGCAGCCGTCGTCGGCCGTTCGCACGAGATCAAGGGCCAGTCGATTACCGCCTTTGTGACGGTCAAAGAAGGCATCAATGCCAGCGCGGGACTGGTCGACGAACTCAAGGAACACGTCGTGAAGAAGATCGGGGCGATCGCCCGGCCCGACCAGATCTTGTTTGCCGCCGACCTGCCCAAGACACGGTCGGGCAAGATCATGCGGCGCCTCCTGCGCGACATTGCGGAAGGCAAGGCGCTGGGCGACACGACGACGCTGGCCGATCCCAACGTGGTTCGCCGACTCAAGGACGAGTACGAGGCGGAAGAGTCGTAACCCCGCCCGTCCAATCAGGCGGATGGTCCGTTTAGGCTGAACACCCCTCTGTCTGGAAGCGTATAAAGTGAAGTCATGGCACTTATCCAGACCAAAGACCTGTGGAAGACTTATCAGATGGGCACGGAACTCATTCACGCGCTCCAGGGCGTGTCGATTGAGATTGAACGTGGCGAATACGTCGCGATCATGGGCCCGAGTGGTTCGGGCAAGTCCACCCTGATGAACCTCATCGGGTGTCTGGATACGCCGTCGAAGGGGAGCTATCTCCTCAACGAAAAGCAGGTCAGCGAGATGAATGACGATGAACTCGCCCGGATTCGGAATGAAGAAATCGGGTTTGTGTTTCAGACGTTCAACCTGTTGCCCCGCGCCACGGCTCTCCACAATGTCGAATTACCGCTGATTTATGCTGGGGTTTCTGCGAAAGTCCGGGGCGAACGTGCGGCCCAGGCCCTCGACAAAGTCGAACTCGCCGACCGCAAGTCCCATCGTCCCAACCAGTTATCGGGCGGTCAGCGTCAACGTGTGGCGATTGCCCGGGCGCTCGTCAACAACCCGTCCATCCTCCTCGCGGACGAACCGACGGGCAACCTTGACTCCAAGACCGGCGTGGAAATCATGAGCTTGTTTGCGCGGCTCCATGAAGCCGGCAACACGATCTTGCTGGTGACCCACGAGCCGGAAGTGGCGGCACACGCACACCGGGCCATTCATATTCGCGACGGACAGGTCGAAAAAGACGTCCGGCGCGCTGCCTGATCCCCTGTAAGTTCAGCCAATTCAGCCGATTACACGTTCGGACACCCTCGTCTGGCGACAAGGGTGTACGTGTGCCGCATAGGTTTATTTTAGCGAACATAATTTTCTTAATAAGAATCACAAACACGTAATCGACTTCAAGTTGATATGACACGAACGACATTTGTGGTGTATTTTAATAGGGCAGGATCAGTCTAGAGCGCCCAAGCAACGCAGAGTTGTCTGGCACGAGAGAGATTACTTATGAAGACCACCTCCCTACGTCAAGTGATTGTTGCGATGGCCATCGCAGTGAGTGCGGCGACCGTTCACGGCGCTTGGTTTGCGTCAGCCGATGCCACCACTGAAGGGGCACCCGCCGCCAGTATCCGCATGGCGGAATGGGATCACTACGAACAGAAGTGGGTGGCCACGATTATTGGCGACGGTGAGACCCTGCGGCACTCGGAAGGCGCGATCTTCGAACTGCGGTCGCAAGGTGGCGGGGCGGTGTCGTTGTCCAACGTGCCGACCGGCCTGACGATCGAAACGCTCGCCGCGCAGGACCTCGACGCACTCGACATTCCTCTGCCGGGCGCATCCAATCTCGTGGCGTTTGCGCCGCTGACGACGGTGCCTGTGGCGACCGGTGCGCCGACGTACATCCGGCTCGCGGTCAGCGCCCTCTCAGTTGAACCTGCCCATGCGGCTGATTCGCTCCAGACGCGTCCGCCGGGGCACGTCGGCGTCTGGACCGGTCCACTGACGCCCACCGACACCGATCGTGCGGCGCTCGATATCAACGGCAGCGTCGGTGAGCACCCTGCTGTGGCACTGACCGATGGCGCCGACACCGTCACGTTCACCTGGGACATCGGCCGGTGGTCGAAGGGCGATCTCTTCATCGGCATGAACCAGTTCACGTATCGCGTCCTGGATCGCACCGGCGAGTTCAAGCGGTTTGTGGCCTCGGCCGATATTGACCATCCGGACGCCAGCCTGGCATACAACATCACGGCAGGCTGCGCCGCCAACTGGAAAACGGGCGAGGTGTATGCCACAAACTTCGCCGACTTCGATCCAGCGGTCAACGTCATCACCCGGCACCCGTCGAGTGTGGGGCGGTCGCTGTATTCTCCCGCTGATCGTCGCATCCTCACGACCACCGCGTACGACCACCCGGATGCCGCGTTGCCCGTCGACATCAACCCGGAATCGGTGGTGTTTGACGCGCAGATGAACATGTACGTCGGGCACTCGGACTCGTTCCTTGGCCCGGTGACCACGAACGTCTTCGACGCCCTCACCCTCAACCATCCGACCCTGTACGACGACCCCGCCGACTGGTATTTCCTCGATATCACCGGCCGGCCGCTTTCGTACTCCGACGGCAACAGCTACCCGGTGGTGGTGGATGAGACGGGCGGGGTTCTGGTCGTGGGGCCCAACGGTGTCGGTCCCTTTGTGTCCCGCCCGTATGGCTTCGACGTGGCAACCCGACTCAAATACAGCGGCAACAACCTGATCTTCAGCCCCCTCGCTTCGATTGCGAGCCTTGGCGTGCCCGCCCTGATGCCCGAAACGTACATGGCCGATCCCGTGACCGGTCAGCCCCTCATGGTGCAGGGCGGATCGGAAATCCCCGGACGCTGGCCGATGGGACGCCGCATCCACCGCTACAACGTGCAGCCGGACGGCAGTTATCTCGGTGCCGACACGTCGGATCCTGGTGGTCCCGATCGCGACCTGTTCTGGGCCGTCACCAGTCGAGTCGGAACCGACTGGATCGACCTGGACGTCACCGGAGATGTCGTCTACTACACCTCCGAAGATTCTCTGATCCATCGCTACCGCGTGCGCCCTGGAATCAACAACGACCCAGTCGGCCAGTTGCCGGACGTGGGCTTGGGCCAACTCATCCCAGGTGAGAGCGTCCGGTTTAATGCCATGCGCATCCTGCCGCCTGGTGACGGGTCGGGCGGATTCCTCACCGCTGCTGACAAGGCGATCTATCGTTTTGCCCAGAACGGCGCGTTCGTCCAGCAGTATCAGGTGCACAATGACCCGTACCTCAAGGGGCAATACGCGGAAGGCACCCCCGAGTGGGACAACGCGGGTCTGGTCACCACGTGGTATGCCATGGAAATCGACCCCAACGGCAGGACCTTCTGGGCGTCTTCGAACGACTCCGGGTGGATCTACCAGTTCGACATCGCGTCCGGTCGCGAACTCAACCGCATCGAAGCGGTCGAATATCTCGACGTGGACGTCGACCCCAATTTGCCGGAAGGGCGCGTCATCGGCGCCCTGTGCGTGATGTGGGAATACACCGCACCGCAGGAAGTCTGTTTCGCCGCCGACGGAAGCCCTGACGGCAACGACGATGACGGCGACGGCTTCATCGACGAGAACTGCAAGGCGATCGAAGTCTGCAACAACGTGGTGGATGACGACGGCGACCTTCTGCCCGACAACAACGACCCGGATTGCGGCACCGAGGAGCCTCCCGTCGCAGAGCCGGATTTTTATGTCACCGATCAGAACGTTAATCTCTCGGTGCCCTCGGTCGGAACGCTGGTGGTGCTCAACAACGACACCGATCCGGACAACGGGGTCGTGGGAGAGCCGTGGCGTGCCGATACCCTGCTTGTCGCCGCCTATGGTGCGGCGACGCCGGACCTCGCGCCTGGCACGCCGCTCGTGACCGCCTTCGGCACCGTCACTCTGGCGGCCGATGGATCCTTCCTCTTCGACCCTGCGGCCACGTTCCACGGCCAGTTCACGTTTGTCTACCGCGTGACGGACGGTGTCTCGACCAGCGCGCCGACCACGGTCACTATTGACGTGCGCCCACTGGTCGCCAACGACAACTACGCGACGACGAAGAACACGCCCTTGACGGGCACCACCGTGCTGGCCAACGACTCGATCGCGCCGATGGTGGTGTCGGCGGCTGGCCCCGACACGATTACCTCCCTGACGGGGCCGTCCATCACCTTCCAGACGACGAATGGCGGGACGGTGGTACTCAACGCCGACGGCACGTTCGTCTACACGCCGGCGACCGGGTTCATCGGTGACGACACGTTTGTCTACCTGGGCTACGACGGCAATTCGGATTCCGTCTCGACGGCCACCGTCACGATCGCGGTGTCTGATGTGAACGCCGTGTTGGCCGCCGACGACGGTTACACGACCGCCTACTTCACCGCCACGACCCGGAACCTGTTCGTCAACGACTCGGATCCGCAGGGTGACGTCTTTGTGCTGACCCACGTGAACGGTCAACCCGTGACCGTGGGATCCGTGGTCACGCTGGCGCTGCCCGACAACAAGACCGCGACGATTCTGGTGAACACCCTGGCGGGCAGCGTGACCATCACGCCACCGGAAAACTTCTGGGGCACGTTCACGTTCCCCTACACAATTCAAGACGATGCGCCGACGCCTGCGACGGCGACGGCGGACGTCACTGTGTTCGTCTCGGAACCCGGAACGGTGGCGGTCGCCAACGACGCCTACACGACCCAGCAGAATACGCCGATCTCCGTCCCGGGAGCGTCGGGCGTTCTCGCGAACGACACCAACGTCGGCCTGCCGGTCTTCTGGTTGGGCGGAGCCGGTCCGCACGTCCCGCTCAACGGGGCGCCGGTCACCGGGCCGACCTCGCTGGGCGGCACGGTCACGCTCTTCCCGGACGGGAGTCTGGTCTATACGCCTGCCCTGAATTTTGTGGGCCAGGAAGTGTTCCTCTACGGCGTCCGCCGATGGGATGGGACCGATTTCAGAGCCAACGTGACGCTGACGGTTTTGCCGGTGTCCTCGGCCGTGACGGTCACAACGCCCGATCCGTCGATTTACGGCGCGGCCGCCGACGTCACTGCGACGGTCACGTGCGGGGCCTCACAGGCGCCCTCCGTCGGCACCGTCACGTTCTTGAGGGGCACGACGGTCATCGCAGCGAACGTGCCCGTCGTGAATGGCGTGGCGCGCGCTCAGCTTGCCGCGTCGTTGCCAGTCGGCAATCACGTGATCGTTGCTCAGTACTCGGGCGTGCCTGCTGCGAACGTGACTGAGGGCTGCCCGGCCGCCTCAGGCAGCGACACCCACCGGGTGATCCCAGCGCCGCTGACCATTACGGCGAGGGCGCAGTCCAAGCCGTATGGCACGGTCTTCACCTTCACCGGCACTCAGTTCGACGTGAGTGGTCTGCTGTTTGCCGCAGACACCGTGACGTCGGTCACGCTGGTCAGCCCGGCGGGCGCACCCGCCGCAGCGAGTGTCGTCGGCGCGCCGTACCCCATCACGCCGAGCAACGCCCAGGGCACCGGCCTTGCCAACTACGAGATCACGTATCTGCCCGGCCCGTTGACGGTGACACGGGTCCCGCTGACCGTGCAGGCCCACGACAAGACGCGTGTCGAGGGACAGCCCAATCCCACGCTTGATGGCGTGTGGACCGGGTTCGTGAACGGGGACTCGGTCCTGGCCGTGTATACGACGTCGGCGCTGACAGGGAGCCCGGCCGGCAACTATCCGATTACGCCGACACCGTCGGACCCGAATAACATCCTGTCCAACTACATCCTGGCGATCGTCCCAGGAACGCTCGAGGTCAGGCCGTTTGTGAACGCGCCGCCCGTGGCGGCGAATGACTCGCGCACGACGTCCGGCACCGCGCCGGTGTCGATCACGGTCCTCGACAACGACAGCGATCCGAACGGCCACCCGTTGACGGTGGTGCCGACGGGCTTCACGCAGCCGGCCAACGGCACCGTGACCCTCACCGGCAACACGTTCACCTTTGTGGCCACGGCTGGCTTCACGGGCACGACGACGTTCACCTACACGATTAGCGACGGCAACGGCGGCACGGCGGTGGCGACGGTCACGGTGCTCGTCACGGCAACGACCTGCTCGACCACCGGCTACCTGACCTATTCGCAGGGTGGCTGGGGATCGAATCCGTCCGGCAACAACCCAGGTGCGTTCCTCGCGGCGAAATTTGCGACGGTGTATCCCGGCGGCTCGGTGCAGATCGGTGGGATCAAGAAGCTGACATTTACGAGCGCAGCCGCCATTGCGGCATTCCTGCCGCAGGGCGGTTCTTCGAACGTGCTGACGTCGAACGCCACGAACCCCACGAGCTCGTCGGCCGGCAACTTCGCGGCGCAATTGCTCGCGATGCGATTGGCCGTCGACTTCTCTGCGGCTGGGGTCACCAAGGCGGGCATGGGCGCGCTTGTGATGCAGTCAGGGCCGTTGGCGGGCATGACGGTTGACGCCATTCTGGCAATGGCCAACACGGTCATCGGCGGCACCACGAGTGCGCTGCCGTCAGGCATGAGCATGTCGACGCTCAGCGGCATCCTCGAATCGCTGAACATGAACTTCCACGAGGGCACGGTCAATCAGGGCCTCCTGGGTTGCGGCGGGACGACGCCGTGCTCAGCCACACAACTGGCCTTCACAGGCAATTCCTCGGTGAGCGGCACGGCCGGCAACATCCGCACGTTCTCAGCCGGTGGTGTGTCGGTGAACGCCTCGGCGTTCAGCCGCGTGAAGGGCTCTGGCGGCAGCTGGGCCGCGGCCTACCTCGGCGTCTGGAGTCCGGGCCTCGGTGTGACCGACACGTCCGAGAACGGCGCAAGCAACACCCACACCCTCGACAACAGCGGTCGCCTGAACTACATCCTGTTCGAGTTCTCGCAGCCGGTGATCGTGACCAAGGCGTTCCTCGACAGCATCGGCGGCGATAGCGATGCGACGTTCTGGGTCGGCACCCTGGTGAATCCCTTCACCAGCCACGTGACACTCAGTGATGCGGTTCTGGCGGGCCTGGGCGCGGGGCAGGCGTCGGCCGGCGGCAGCTCGGCGCGCTGGGCATCGTTGAACGCCTCGAAGGTCAGTGGCAACGTGATCGTGATCGCGGCGAGCACGACGGAATCCGACGATGCCTTCAAGGTCTCCAAGCTGCAGCTTGAGTGTGGTTCGACACCCGAAGAGCCGAATGAACCAGTGGCGCCGACCATCGCTGCGACCGGCGGCGCCTTCGTCTATTCAGGCGCGCCACACACGGCCACCTGCACGGTGACCGGTGCCAACAACCTCGCGCTGACCGGCACGTTGAGCTATTCGCCTGGTTCCTCGGCGCCGTCACAGGTCGGCACCTACACCGCCACCTGTGCGTTTGCAGGCAACGCGAGCTACTCGGCGGCAACGGCCAACGCGACAATGACCGTCACCCCACGACCGGCCACCGTCTCTGCCGGCTCCGGCTCGAAGGTGTATGGCACGAGTGCAGACCCGGCGCTCACGTCGGTCGGCACCAACGGGTTCCTCAGCGGTGATCTATCGAGCATCGGCCTGTCGCAGGCGCGGGCGGCGGGTCAGACCGTCGGCAGCTTCCCCACGACCGCTGTCGCGACCGGCGCTGTGTTGTCCAACTACTCGGTGACCTACGTGCCCGGGACGTTCAGCATCACGCCGGCCAGCTTGACGGTCGTCGCCAATCCCAAGACGAAGACGCAGGGTGCGGCCAATCCCGCGCTTGATGGCACGTTGACCGGTGTGGTCGCCGGCGACACCATCACCGCGACCTACAGCACGTCGGCCACGACCTCGAGCCCGGTGGGCACGTACGCCATCGTGCCGACTCTGGTGGACGGCGGAAACAAGCTGTCCAACTACGCGGTGACGAAGACCAACGGAACACTGACCGTGACCGCGAGCACGCCGACGTGTTCGGTGTCGCAGTTCAGCCTGACGGGCAGCTCGTCGACCTTTGGCACGGCCGGCAACATCCGGACGTTCACCTCGGGGTCGGTCTCGGTCAAGGCTCGCGCGTTCAGCCGGACGAAGGGTTCGTCGGGCACCTGGTCCACCGCATTCCTGGGTGCGTGGAGTGAAGGCCTCGGCGTGACCGATGGTGCCGAAGGCACCGGCGGCAACAACACGCATAAGGTGGACAACGTGGATCGCCTGAACTACGTGATGTTCGAGTTCTCGCAGCCGGTGGTCGTGACCCGTGCCTATCTCAACAGCATCAGCACCGACAGCGATGCCACCATCTGGGTCGGCACCGCGAACAATCCGTACAGCAACCACGTCACGCTGAGTGATGCGGTGCTGACGAATCTGGGCAGTGCCCAGAGCTCAGCCGGCAGCAGTTCCGCACGGTGGGCGTCGTTCAACGGTTCCGCTGTAACGGCCAACGTGGTAGTGATTGCCGCGGACGTGAACGGTACCAATGACGAGTTCAAGGTCAACATGCTCGACGTGGCTTGTAGCGGTGGCAGCCCCGCACCGTCCGCGCCGACCGGCACGAGCGACGCCTACTCAGTCGTGAAGAAAAAGACGCTGACGGTGAGTGCGTCAGACGGCGTTCTTGACAACGACAACGCCAACGGCGGCCAGGCCGTCCTGGTGAGCGGACCCTCGCAGGGCGATCTCACGTTCAATTCGAACGGCAGTTTCACCTACAAGGCGGACTCGAGCACCGGCACGGTGACGTTTAGTTACAAGATCGTGGCGAACGGGCGGGAAAGCTCGGCGATTACCGTCACACTCAGCGTAACGTCAAAATAAGCGCTACACCGCAGCGAGATGCCCTGGCCGCACTTCACGGAGCGGCTGCGGGGTAAACGAGTCGGCGTCAAACTGGACCCGGGCGATGCGATCGCCCGGGTTTATTTTTGGCACGGCCGACAATAACGCGGCAGTATACGGGTGGGCGGGGGAGAGAAAGATCTGCTCCGCCTCACCCAATTCCACAATACGTCCCCGATACATGACCGCCACCCGCGTGCAGATCTGACGCACGAGCCGGAGGTCGTGTGCGATGAAGAGATAGGTCAGTCCCAGGCGGGCCTGGAGATCGAGCAGCAAGTTGACCACCTGCGCCTGCACGGAGACGTCGAGCGCCGATACCGGTTCGTCCGCGATGACGAGTGACGGGTTCAGAGCCAACGCACGCGCGAGGCCGATGCGCTGACGCTGGCCCCCGCTGAATTCGTGCGGATACTTCGCCGTGTGGGCCGGGTCGAGCCCGACCAGTTCGAACAGTTCGGCGACGCGCCTGGCGCGTGCAGCGGTGGTGCCTTCCCTGAAGATCACCAGGGGCTCACCAACGATCGCGCCGACCCGCATTCTCGGGTTGAGCGACGAGTAGGGATCCTGAAACACGATCTGCAGGTCACGACGGGCGAGTCGCATGTCGCGCGGAGACAGCGGTGCGAGATCGCGCCCTTGGAACAGCACTTGTCCGGACGTTGGCTCAATCAGCCGAAGAATGCACCGGCCTGTGGTCGTTTTTCCACAGCCCGATTCGCCGACCAGTCCGAAAGTCTCGCCCTGCTGAATATCAAAACTGATGTCGTCCACCGCGCGCGTGACAGCGCCCTTGCTGAACCACCCGCCTTGGTGGAACTCCTTGACGAGGTGACGCACCTGCAGCAGCGCGCTCATGACGACGGGCCTGACTGCAGGAGGTAACACGCCGCGTGGTGGTCAGGGCCGCAGGCGAAATCCGGCGGTGGTGCGGTGTCACACGGCGCGAATCGATCGGCACACCGCGTGGCAAAGCCGCACCCGGACGGAAAGGCCCCCAGCGACGGGACCGTGCCGGGGATCGCCTGAAGTCGTGCCGTCACGTCGAACCCGGGCAGGCACGCGAGCAGACCGCGTGTATACGGATGACCAGCCGCCGCAAATACCTTCGCGGTGGGCCCGTGTTCCACGATGCGTCCGCCATACATGACGGCCACCCGGTCGGCCATTTCGGCCACCACGCCCATGTCGTGGGTGATCAGGATGATCGCCAATCCGAACTCGCGGCGCAGGTCACGCAGCAGATCGAGGATTTCCGC
>CAYZLT010000090.1:10401-11609 GCA_964479175.1 uncultured Solibacteraceae bacterium
GGTGCTCGGCTCATCGGCGATCACCAGGGACGGTTCGGCGCAGAGCGCCAGCGCAATCATGGCGCGTTGGCGCAGACCGCCACTGAGCTGATGGGGATACGCGTCGGCGCGCTGGCGGGCATTGGGCACCCGGACGGCGTCGAGCCACGCCACGGCCTTGGTGCGTGCGGCGGCGCCGCGGGCGAGTCCATGCACCGTCAGGGTTTCCGCGATCTGCTGACCAATCGTATACACGGGGTTGAGCGCGACCATCGGTTCCTGAAACACAAATCCGATGCGTCGGCCCCGGACCGCGCGCATCGCGGTGTCATCGAGGGTCATCAGGTCGCGCCCGTCGAAGTGGATCGCCCCGGAGACGATGCGGCCTGGCGGCTGGATCAGGCGGATGATCGAGAGCGCGGTGACGGATTTGCCCGATCCGGATTCGCCGACCAGACCGAGGGTCTCGCCCCGATTGAGTGTGAACGAGACATCAGCGACAGCTGCCGCGTCGCCGCCCCCTCGCAACGGGAAGACCGTGCGGAGGTGGTCGACGCGCAGCAACGGCGTGTCAGACGACGCGGTCACGGTGTTCCCCAAACACGGCGCGCAGGGTATCCGAAATTTCGCCGAGCGTGGCGCGTGCCTCGACGGCGTGCAGGACCAGGGGGACCAGATTGTCGGTGCCGCGTGCGCCAGTCTCAAGCGCCCGCAGCGCCTGACTCGATGCGGCAGAGTCGCGTTCCGCGCGGGTGCGCCGCACCGCGTCAGCCTGCCGCGCCTCGCTGTCGGGATCGAGCGCCAGTTGTTCGATCGTTGAGTGGTTGTCGGTGGCGAATGTGTTGACGCCGACCACGACCGACTCGCCGCTGTCGATCCGCTGCTGGGCGGCATACGCGGCGTCCTGAATTTGTCGCTGGATGTAGCCCGCCTCAATGGCGGCGAGGGTGCCGCCTGCGGCATCGATGGTGTCGATCAGCGCGCGCGCCTCCGCTTCGATGTCGTCGGTGCGCTGCTCAATGGCCCACGAGCCACCCACCGGGTCCACTGTATTGGCCACGCCCGTCTCGGCCGCAATGATCTGCTGGGTCCGCAGCGCCAACCGCGCCGCGTCTTCGGTTGGCAACGCGAGGGCTTCATCACGGCCGTTGCAGTGGAGCGACTGCGTGCCACCGAGAATCGCGGCCAATGCCTGCAGGGCCACACGCACAACGTTGTTGTCGGGCTGC
>CAYZLT010000091.1:0-5432 GCA_964479175.1 uncultured Solibacteraceae bacterium
CTTCGTGGGGCGGCCGACGCCGCTGTACGAAGCGACCCACCTGGCGGGTGACAGCGGCGTGCGACTGTTCATCAAGCGCGAGGATCTGGCCCACACTGGCGCCCACAAGATCAACAACGCCGTTGGACAGGTGTTGCTCGCGCGCCATATGGGAAAAACCCGTGTCGTCGCCGAGACCGGCGCGGGGCAGCACGGGGTGGCGACCGCCAGCGCCTGCGCGCTGCTGGGGTTGGAGTGTGTGGTCTACATGGGCGCGGACGACATCAGTCGGCAGGCGCTGAATGTCTTCCGCATGCGCGTGCTGGGCGCCACGGTGACCTCGGTCGACGGGGGGAGCCGCACGCTGAAGGATGCGATCAATGAAGCGATGCGTGACTGGGTCGCCACTGTGTCGACCACGGCGTATGTCCTCGGGTCGGTGCTCGGCCCTCACCCGTATCCGCTGATGGTGCGTGAGTTTCAGTCGGTGATTGGTGCTGAAGCGCGCGCACAGATTCTGCGTGAGACGGGCCGACTCCCCGACGCGATTGTCGCGTGTGTGGGTGGTGGCAGCAACGCGATGGGCATTTTTGATGCCTTTGTCGCCGACGCCTCGGTACGCCTGATTGGCGTCGAGGCCGGCGGACGAAGCATCACCGATGGCGAACACGCGGCGCGATTCGCTGGGGGCGTCGCCGGTGTGCTGCACGGGACGCGCAGCCTGCTGTTGCAGGATGCCAACGGCAACATTCTGCCGACGCACTCGGTCTCGGCCGGACTCGACTATCCGTCGGTCGGGCCCGAACATGCGTGGTTGGCGTCGACGGGCCGTACCGAGTATGTCTGGGTGGACGATGCCGCGGCGTTGCGCGGGTTCACCTGGCTGGCCAGAAACGAAGGGCTGCTGCCCGCGTTGGAGTCGTCGCACGCCGCGGCCTGGCTGCAGACGCATTTGTCCGAGTGGTCTCCAGGGGCGATGGTGATCCTGAATTTGTCGGGACGCGGAGACAAGGATGTGGAGACGGTGCGCGGTCTGCTTGCGGAACAGGAGTCCGCGCGATGAGCCGTCTCGCACAGACCTTTGGTGGCCTCCGGGCACGCAAACGCGGCGGACTCGTGACGTATGTCACCGCCGGTGATCCCAATCCGAGCGCCTCGCGTGATGTCGTCCTTGCGCTGGCCGATGCCGGTGCCGATGTCATCGAGATTGGCGTGCCGTTTTCCGATCCGATTGCCGATGGTCCGGTGATTCAGCGTGCGTCGGAGCGCGCGCTGGCCGCTGGCGGCTCACTCTCCAGCGCACTCGATCTGGTGTCGGACGTACGTCGCACCATCGAGACGCCGATCGTGCTCTTTACCTACGTGAATCCTGTTGTGCGCATGGGCACCGACCAGTTCGTCGAACGGGCCGCACGTGCAGGGGTGGATGGCGTCCTGTTGCTCGACCTGCCGATTGAAGAGGCCGATGACATGCACGCCGCATTGGACGCGGCCGGGCTCGACACGATCTTTCTCATCAGTCCAACCACCGCAACCGACCGACTCCGGCGAGCGGCGACGATGGGCCGCGGGTTCCTGTATGCGATTTCACGACTGGGTGTGACCGGTGTGCGCGACAGTGTGGCCGGCACGGCCCGTCCGGTGGTGGAGCAGATTCGTGCGGTCACCGACATGCCTGTGGCGCTCGGCTTCGGCATCTCGCGCCCTGAACATGTGCGCGAGACCTGTCAGTACGCGGATGCCGCCGTGGTGGGCAGCGCGCTGGTCCAGGTGATCGCAGACGCCGCCCCAGGTGACGAAGCGCGTGCCGCCGGAGCGTTTGTACGCTGGTTGAAAGGGTGACGTGGACAACCTGGACCAATTGCGACGCCAAATTGATGCCCTGGATGAGCAACTCGTGGCGTTGCTCAATCAACGCGCGACGAGTGCGCTGGCGATTGGTCGGCTGAAGGAAGCGGCGGGACTGCCGGTCTATCAGCCGACGCGAGAGGCCGACGTGTTGGCCCACGTGCGCGGGCACAACACCGGGCCCCTGGACGCCGCCGCGATCACACGACTGTTTGAACGAATCATTGACGAGGCCCGCCGCCTGGAGCGTCAGGCTGCCGGTACCGGGACGGATTAGACTTTATGGCACGGACGTTGACGAAGGCGCAGGTGAAGACATGGTCGTGGTGATGCAGGAACGCGCAACCGAATCCCAGGTGGAAGCGGTGGTCGCGCAGTTGCTGGAAATGGGATACGACATCCACCGCTCAAGCGGCGCGAATCGCATCGTGATTGGCGCCGTGGGTGGGGGGCATGGCGATCCCGCCTTGATTGGGCTCAAAGAGGGGGTGCACGAAGTGCTGCGCATCACCGTGCCCTACAAACTCGCCAGCCGTACGTTCAAGCCGGAGAACACCGTCATCACGATCGGCGACGTGCGGATCGGTGGCGACGAGGTCGTCGTGATGGCGGGCCCCTGTTCGGCCGAAAACGAAGGGCAGGTCGAGGCCAGCGCGATCGCGGTCAAACGGGCGGGTGCGAAGATCTTCCGAGGCGGAGCGTTCAAGCCGCGCAGTTCCCCGTACAGTTTCCAGGGACTGGGCGAAGAGGGTCTCAAGATGCTCCGGTCGGCGTCCGACCGTCATGACTTGAAACTGATTACCGAGGTCATGGAAATCGCGCAGATCGATGTCGTATCCCACTATGCCGACATCCTGCAGGTGGGCGCGCGCAACATGCAGAACTATTCGTTGTTGCGGGAACTCGGCAAGGCGCGAAAGCCGGTCCTGCTCAAACGTGGACTCTCGGCGACGATCGAAGAGTGGCTGATGTCGGCGGAGTACATCCTCGCGGGCGGCAATCGCGAGGTCATGTTGTGTGAACGCGGGATCCGGACGTTCGAGAGTTACACACGAAACACGTTTGACGTCTCGGCGATTCCTGTGGTTCAGCAACTGAGCCATCTGCCTGTCATTGGCGATCCGAGCCACGGGACCGGGCGCCGCGACAAAGTCGTCGCCATGGCGCGCGCGGCGGTGGCCGCCGGTGCCGATGGACTCCTGATTGAAGTCCATCATGATCCCGATCACGCGATCTCTGATGGGGCGCAGTCACTGTTCCCGCAGCAGTTTGATCAGCTCATGGCGGAGCTGCGCATCATTGCGCCGGCCATCGGCCGCAGCATCTGCACGGAGTCTGTCGTGCGACGTGGGTGGGGGAGATAGGCGTGCCTACCCCTCCGCCGTTTGAGCACATCGGGATCATCGGCCTGGGCCTGGTCGGTGGGTCGGTCGCCCTGGCCGCGCGACGACGATGGCCCTCGGTCGTGATTACCGTGTGCGACCCGGCACCTGTCACGCAGGAAGCCGTGACCCAGGGCGTCGTCACGGCCGTGGTGGCCAGCGCCGAAGAGCTGCAGCACTGCGACCTCATCATCGTCGCCACGCCCGTCCTTGAGGTGCCGTCTATTCTTGGTCGGTTGGGCCGCACGGGCACACAGGCGCTCGTGACCGACGTGTCGAGCACGAAGCGGGTGGTCATGGATGCCGCGAAGCAGACGCCGTTGTCGTTTGTGGGCGGGCATCCGGTTGCCGGATCCGAGCAGTCGGGGCTGGCCGCCGCGCGCGCGGATTTGTTCGACGATCGGCCGTGGCTGCTGGTGTCGATGCGTGAGCCCGCGGCGGTGCCGGCCGGTGTGGTTGATCAGATCGAGGCCCGGGAAGCGATGCTGACCACGTTCACCGTCGGCCTCGGCGCAAAACCCTCGTGGACCGATGCGGTGACCCATGATCGCGTGATGGCGCACGTGAGCCACGCACCGCAGGTCGTGTCGACGGCCCTGATGGCCGCATCGGGGGAAGCTGTGGGCGCCGAGGGCGTCGCGTGGGCAGGCCGCGGATTTGCGGACATGACGAGGCTCGCGTCGAGCCCGTCCGATGTCTGGCAGGGCATTCTCGAAACCAACGCCGACTTCATCGCCGATGCCCTGACCGGGATTGCGGCCAAGTTGCCGACCTCCTCGCAGGCGTTGATGGATGCGCCGACCGTGCGGGCGCTGTTCGACCGGGCCCGCGCGCTCAAACAGCCGGCCTCGCGACAATGACCACGCCGCTGTGGACGCCGGATCCGGCGCGCACTGACGCGGCCACACTCACACGGTTCACGGACTTCCTGTCGGCGCGGGTCGGGCGCACGTTCGAAGACTACCCGGCGCTGCACCAGTACTCCGTTACCAAGCGCGGGGCGTTCTGGTCGGCCGTGTGGGACTTTTGCGGCGTCATCGGCGACAAGGGCGCACGGACGGTCATCAACGCCGAGCGCATGCCCGGCGCACAGTTTTTTCCGGACGCACGCCTCAACTTCACCGAGAACCTCCTTCGTCGGCACGATGACACGTTGGCGATCATCGCGGTGGATGAGACCGGCGTCGAGCGGACGCTGACGTGGGCCGAGCTCGGCGATCAGGTGGCCGCCTGTGCGCGGTTGTTCAGGAGCGTCGGCGTGGAGCCTGGAGATCGTGTGGCCGGCATCATGGCCAATGTGCCCGAGGCGGTGAGTGCCGCGCTGGCGGCCGCCTCGATTGGCGCCGTCTGGTCGTCGTGCTCCCCGGACTTCGGCGTGCAGGGCGTGCTCGATCGCTTCGGCCAGATCGAACCCACGGTGCTGGTGGCCGTCGCGGGATACCACTACGGCGGCAAGTACCACGACTGCCGCGAGAAGGTTGCCGAAGTCGCCAGGAAATTGCCGTCCGTGCGCGCGACGTTCCTTGTGCCCGACTGGGACCTCGGACCCTGGACCACTGAAGGACCCTGGACCGCAGAAGTGGTCCGTGTTGCGTTCTCGCACCCCCTCTACGTCCTCTATTCTTCCGGCACCACAGGCGTTCCCAAGTGCATCGTGCACGGGCACGGCGGCACGTTGGTGCAGCACCTGAAGGAGCATCAGTTACACGCCGACGTGAAGCCCGGCGATCGGGTCTTCTATTTCACGACGTGTGGCTGGATGATGTGGAACTGGCTGGTGTCGGCGCTGGCCTCGGAGGCGACGCTGGTGTTGTATGACGGGGCGCCGATGTATCCCGACGGGCGCCGGTTGTTTGATCTAGCCGATCGCTACGGCGTGACGTTGTTCGGCACCTCGGCCAAGTTCATTGACGCGGTGCACAAGGCGGGGCTGCGACCGATCGAGACGCATGATCTCGGGACGGTCCGGACTCTCACATCCACCGGGTCACCGCTGTCACCGGAGAGTTTTGACTTCGTCTACACAGCCATCAAACGCGACGTGCACCTTGCGTCGATCTCCGGCGGCACCGACATCGTGAGCTGTTTTGTCGGCGGGGTGCCGACGCAGCCGGTCTGGCGGGGAGAGATTCAGGCGGCAGGCCTCGGGATGGCGGTGGAGGTCTGGAGCCCCGACGGACGTGCCGTGGCCGTCGGCAGTGGTCAGGGCGAACTGGTGTGCAC
>CAYZLT010000091.1:5442-11471 GCA_964479175.1 uncultured Solibacteraceae bacterium
GGGAATGGCCGTCGACGTGTTCGACGAGGCCGGCCAGCCTCTACGGCAGCAGAAAGGGGAACTCGTTTGCACTGCTCCGTTTCCGTCGATGCCCGTCGGGTTCTGGAACGACCCGGATGGCCGCAAATATCACGAGGCATATTTTGAGCGGTTTGCCGGCGTGTGGTGCCACGGCGACTGGGCGGAGCGGACTGACCACGAGGGATTTGTGATCCACGGCCGGTCGGATGCGACGCTCAACCCCGGAGGCGTGCGTATCGGCACGGCCGAAATTTATCGACAAGTGGAGCAGTTGCCCGACGTGCTCGAGAGCCTGGCCGTGGGGCAGGTGTGGGACGGTGACGAACGCATTGTGCTGTTTGTGCGGCTGCGTGAAGGGCTCACGCTCGATGATGCGCTCCGCAAGACCATCACGACGCACATTCGCGCGAATACGTCACCACGTCACGTGCCCGCACGTGTGGTGCAGGTCGACGACCTGCCACGCACCAAGAGCGGGAAACTGGTGGAACTGGCGGTGCGAAACGTCCTCCACGGTCAGCCCGTGAAAAATCGCGACGCGCTCGCGAACCCTGAGGCGCTGGAGCTGTTCAAGGACCTGCCCGACCTGAACCGCTGACCTATTGTCCCTGTGCGCGTATCTGCTGTCGCAGGGAGAGCACGGTTTTGCTGCCCTGTTTCATCCGGAAGATCACGTCGTAGTTTCCCGGTTCCTTGTAGGTGTGATCGGCGGTGTAGCGACGTCGGATTTCACTCGTGCCTGATTCGTAGGGGTCGCAGTCCTCACCGGCCTCTGATTTGGTGTCATCCCCCCAAATCCACTCGATCTTCGGGCAGTAGTAGTCCTGGTGGTCGTTGGCCCCTTCGGTGAGTTCGGCGGTGGCCACCACGCGCTGGGGGACAAAAATCAGGGCGGGGTTCACACGCAGGGCGGCCTTCGGGCGGCCCTTGCCTTGCACCGAGTCTCCCGAGGCGCCGGAGGTGAGGATCAGTGTACCAACCAGGCCCAGGAGCCAGGCTTGCCGGGTTATCATGCTCGGTCTCACAGTTACTGGCAGTCTACCAAAAGGGGCAGTACGTTGGCGCAGGAGAAGGCACAACCCGAATTCATCGGCACATCCGGTCGACCGGAGTCGGTGACGGTCGACATGTTGTTCGTGCCCGTGTTTGAGGGGGACGATCGGCTGGAGGACCTTCCGGGACTCGACGACGCGACGGGCGGCGACATTTCCACGGCGCGGGAGTCGTCGGAGTTCCGAGGGCGGCTGTATGAGTTTTTTATCGCGCGGGTGACCGGCGGGCCGTACCAGGCCGTTCGCGTCGCGCTTGTGGGCGCTGGGCGGCGTGAGGATGCCGATGCGGAGCGCCTGCGTCGCGTCGCCGCGGCGTGCAGCTACACGGCGCGCCTGCGGTCCATGCGGTCCGCGGGATTTCTTGTGCGCGCCGGGTTGGATCCCATTCGCACCGCTCGGATCGGGGCCGACGGGATGTCGGCGGCAGAGTTTGATTCAGGCACCTACAAGTCGGAGCGTGACGCCGGTGACTTCCCCGAGCGGATGGTCATTGTGTCGCCGGGGGCCGATGACACGGCGCTGGCGGCAGCCGTCTTTGAGGGGCGCACGCTGGGCGAGTCGTCCAACTTCGCCCGCAACCTCGCCAACGAACCCGCCAATGTGCTGACGCCCAGCGAGTTCGCATCGCGTGTCGCGGCCATGGCTCAGAGTGTCGGCTTGTCGGCCGAAGTCCTCGGCGAGCAGCAGATTCGCGACCTGAAGATGGGGCTGTTGCTCGGTGTGGCGCAGGGCAGTGCGGAGCCGCCGCGCCTGGTGGTCATTCGTCACGACCCGCCCGGCGCACCGGAGTCCCCGGTGCTGGGCTTCATCGGCAAGGGTGTGACGTTTGATACCGGTGGCATATCCATCAAGCCGGCCGACGGCATGGAGCGGATGAAGGACGACATGACCGGCGGCGCGGCCGTCGCGGCCGCGATGCGCACGCTGGCGCTCCTCAAGGCACCGCGCCGAATCATCGGCGTGATTCCGATGACCGAGAACATGGTCGGGGGCAAAGCCACCCGTCCAGGGGACGTGTTGACCAGCGCCAGCGGCACCACGGTGGAGATCATCAACACGGACGCCGAGGGGCGCCTCATTCTCGGAGACGCCCTCTGGTACGCGCAGCAACTCGGGGCCACGCATCTGGTGGACGTCGCGACGCTCACGGGCGCCTGTATGGTGGCACTCGGTCGCACGGCGTCTGGCCTGTTTGGCGCACCCGAGTCCTGGGTGGAGACGGTGCGTGCTGCCGGAACCGAGGCCGGTGATCGCCTGTGGCCACTCCCGTTGTACGACGAATACCGCGACCTGCTCCGCAGCGAAATCGCCGACATCATCAACTCCGCAGGCCGATGGGCCGGCGCCAGTACGGCGGCGATGTTCCTCTGTGAATTTGTGAAGAAGGACGTGCCCTGGGCCCACCTCGATATCGCGGGCACCGCGTGGGCCGAAGAGCGTCGCGCGTTTCAGGCGAAGGGCGCCACGGGCGTTGCCGTCAGGACGTTGGTCGAGCTGGGGCTCCGCGCTTCGCTCGAGAAATGAGCCATTGCCTCATTGCCCCAGTGCCTCATTGTCGGAATGACGCCGAATGGACGGCATGTGGTCGTCCTCAGGGCGATGACGCTGTTTGTGCCGAATCAACAGCCACCCTGCGAGCAACCCGAGCAGAAGGGCGACAAACGCCAGTGCGCCCGCCAGGGCGAGGGAGCCCACGAGCACATCAACCACGGTGACTTCAGCCGTCGCCGGTCGGATGATCTCGACGATGAAGGAATCGGGCGGTGGCTGCACGCAGATCTATCCTGGCAGACTACTTCGCGACCGCGACGGTGGAAATTTTCTTGAGGGACGCCTGATACCGAAGCACCGCGTCGGCCAGTGACTGCGCGATGCGCTGTTTGTAGGCGTCGTTTTTCAGCAGCGAGGCCTCGGCCTTGTTGGTCACAAACGAGATTTCCGCGAGGACACTCGGCATCTCGGCGCCAATCAACACCACAAACGGCGCCTGCTTCACCCCCAGGTCGCTGACGGCCTTGTTCTGCGCCCGCAGACCACGAATCATGCTGGTCTGCACCATCTGCGCAAACTCGCGCGATTCCTTCACCTTGGTGTTCAGCGTGATCTGCTGCACGAGCTTCGGGAGGTTGCCCATCGACTTGCCGCTTGTGGCGTTTTCCCTGGCGGCCACGGCTTCCGCTTCAGGATTGGTCGCAAAGTTCAGGAAGTACGTTTCCACGCCCTTCGCCGTTGCTCGGCGGGCGGCGTTGGCGTGGATGGAGAGGAAGAGGTCGGCGCCCTCACGGTTCGCAATCGCGGTGCGTTCTTCCAGGGGGATAAACACGTCCGTGCGGCGTGTGAGGATGACCTGCATCCCCGGCTGTTGTTTCAGCAGCTTCTCCACGCGCAGGGCGATATCAAGCACCAGTTCCGCTTCTTCAACACCGTTGGCCTTCGCACCGGGGTCGTTGCCGCCATGGCCCGCGTCAATCACGATGCGCGACACGCCCAGCCCGAGCTGCCGGGCCAAGGTGTAGTCTCCGCCACTGGTGGTGGAGGCCGGGCCGATCGACGGCGTGCCCGCCGGGGCGATCGGCGGTGGTGCGGGCGTGGCCGGCGCGGGCCCAAAGGACGCCGCAGTGGATGGATTGCTCGAAGGGGCTACCTCGCTCTCGAGGTCAATCACCAGCCGATACGGGTGATACATCTGGAACACGCTGTGTCTGGCCGTGTCGGCGACTTCGAGCACGACGCGGGCAACCTGGCCGTCCTGCCGCCCGAGGCGCACACCCCGCAGCCGTGATCCGGTCAAGCCCTCGGCACCGGACTGGAGACTCGCCGCAAAGTCGACCTGCTGCAGATCAAAAAATACCCGTTCGGGACTCATGATGCGCTCGCTCGAAAAGAGCACTTCGCGATCAAATTCAATCACGAGGCGATCGCCCTTGGGCAACGGCACCACGGACACGGCCCGGATGGTCGCGACCGGACCTGTCGGTGTCGCGGAAATTGACGGCGCGTTCGCGGGAGGTGCCGATGTGGACACCGGTGCCGGCCGTGTGGAAGCCGGCGGTGCGGCTGTCGCGCGTGCCGGAGCAGGCGCCGCCTTGAGCGCGGCAAGTTGTGGCGCGACCTGCCTGGCTTTGGCGCTGGTGGGATACTCGCGCCTGAGCCAGGAGTAGAGCCGCTCCGACGTCTTGCGGTCGGACTCCTGCTTGAACCGTTCCCATCCGAAACGGGCCATCTCCGCGCCATTCCACAACGCATCATCGCAATACCCGCTCCGGGGATACCGAAGCACCACCTGCTCGTAGGCGGCGACGACGGCACGCACGTTGGCCGTCGTCGGGTTCTTTCGGGCGGCGGCCTCGCGGGTGGTGGCGCGCTGATAGAGCACCGCCGGCGTCTGCGCTTCGGCGGCCACGGGCCACAGCATCACAGACGCCATCAACCCGAGGATCGTCGCGCTGATTCGTCGCCGGAGAGAGTGGGATCGTGGCATGTCTTACCTCAGTTGAGCGTCGACTTCTTCGAAATAACCGGCATCCACCAGCACTTCGCGTTTGCCGTTGGTGGCGGGGGAGACGACGCCGTCGTTTTCCATCATGTCGATCAGGCGGGCCGCACGGCTGAACCCGATGCGCAGCCGACGCTGCAGGTAGGAAATTGATGCCTGCCCGCTCGACACCACAATGCGCGCGGCCTCGTCGTACAGGTCGTCTTTCTCGAACTCCAGTTTCTCGGCGGTCTTTTCCTCGGCGGTGATCGAGGTGTCGTACACCGGTTTGCCCTGTTTGCGGAGGAAGCTGCACAGTCGTGCGGTTTCCTGTTCTGAAATGTAGGGACCGTGAATACGGACGAACCGCGAGGACGCGGGCGGCAGGTAGAGCATGTCGCCCTTGCCCAGCAAGGCCTCGGCGCCGTTGCCGTCCAGGATCGTCCGGGAGTCGATCTTTGACGCGACGCGGAACGCGATACGCGCCGGCAGGTTGGCCTTGATCAGGCCGGTGATGACGTCGACCGAGGGCCGCTGCGTGGCGAGGATCAGGTGGATGCCCACCGCGCGGGCCATCTGCGCCAGTCTGGCAATCGACTCTTCGACTTCCTTACTGGCCACCATCATCAGGTCGGCGAGTTCGTCGATGATGACAATGATGTAGGGGAGGGTCTTGAGTGGCTCGCCGACTTCAGCCTCGGCCGCTTCCTTCTGCGATTCCTTCAGTTCGGCGAGCATCGCTTTGAGGTTGCGGTTGTACTGTTCGATATTGCGCACGCCTTGCTTGGCCAGAATCTTGTAGCGCTCTTCCATCTCGCGCACGGCCCAGCGCAACGCGTTGGCCGCCTGTTTGGGATCCACCACCACCGGGGTCATCAGGTGGGGGATGTCCTCGTACATGCCGAGCTCGAGGCGCTTGGGGTCGATCATGATGAAGCGCACTTCTTCCGGTGAGGCGCGGAAGAGCACGCTCGTCAGCATGGCGTTCACACTCACCGACTTGCCGGCGCCGGTCGAACCGGCAATCAGCAGGTGAGGCATGGTCGCCAGGTCCGAGACCATCGGTTCGCCATGGATGGTCTTGCCGAGCGCCATCGTCAGTCGCGACGCGGAGCGCGTGTAGGTGTCCGATTCAAGCAGCTCACGCAGCGAGATCGGTTCACGCGTCGCATTGGGAATCTGGATGCCGACGGTCGACTTGCCCGGGATACGATCGATCAGGATGGACTCGGCCTTCATGGCAAGACACAGATCGTCCTGCAATCCCGTGATGCGGCTGTATTTGACGCCGGCGTCCGGTTTGAACTCGTAGGTGGTGACCACCGGGCCCGGGTGAATCTGGACCACCGTGCCCTCGACGGAAAATTCGCGGCACTTCTCCTCGAGGAGTTTGGCCGCTTCCATCAGCTCGCGTTCGTCGATTTTGTGCGCCTCTTTGGCGGCGTCGAGCAGCGTCAGGGGCGGCATCACGTAGTCGCCTT
>CAYZLT010000092.1:0-11445 GCA_964479175.1 uncultured Solibacteraceae bacterium
GTACGGCGCTGACCATGCTCGGCATGATCATCGGCGTCGGCGCGGTCATCACGATCGTGGCGCTGGGCAACGGTGCGCAGGCGGCGATTGAAGAGCAGATTCGTGGCGCCGGCACCAACATGATCACGATCTTCCCAGGCAACGTCACCACCGGGGGCGTGCGGATGGGTGAAGGCCAGTCGCCGCGCCTGGTTGCGGCGGACGCGGTCGCACTGCGCGCCGTCCCCGGCATCGCCTACGTGGTCGAAGCCGTCTGGTCGCGGCAGCAGATGGTGGCCGGCCCGCAGAACTGGAACGCGTCGATTGTCGGCACCAATGTCGACTTCACGATGGTGAAGTCGTGGCCGATGACATACGGGACGTTTTTCACCGAACAGGACGTCCAGAGCGCGGCCAAGGTGGTCGCGCTGGGCACCAACGTTGCCGAGATTCTGTTTGGCGCGGACGTGGACCCCACGGGCGAAATGGTGCGTGTGCGCAATCACGTCATGCGTGTCATCGGCGTGATGGCGCCCAAGGGCGCCTCGTCATCGGGTCAGAATCAGGATGACCAGGTGTTCATGCCGTACACGACCGTGCAGAAGAAGCTGAGCGGTCAGCAGTTCCTCGGCTACATCCTGGCGTCGGCGGCCTCCGCCGAAGGCATTGCGCAGACGGCGGAAGGCGTCAAGGCGGCCCTGCGTATGAGCCATGACCTCGCGGCAGGGGAAGAGGACGACTTCCGGGTGCAGACGCAGGACGACATGGTGGCCATGCGGACCCAGACCACCAGCACCATGACCGCGTTGCTCAGCGGCATCGCCGCCGTCTCACTGCTGGTTGGCGGCATCGGCATCATGAACATCATGCTCGTGTCGGTCACTGAACGCACGCGCGAGATTGGTCTGCGCATGGCCATCGGTGCCCGCGGCACCGACGTGCTGAGTCAGTTCCTGGTGGAGGCCCTGGTCATTTCGCTCGCGGGTGGAGGACTGGGAATCGTCGCCGGCTTTGCGACGGCCGAGTTCATGAAGTGGTACAGCGCCTTGCCGGCCGTGATTCCCATGAACTCCATCGTGCTGTCCTTCGGCGTCGCCGCCGGAGTCGGGATCTTCTTCGGCTACTACCCCGCCAGGAAAGCGTCCGCGCTGGACCCGATCGAAGCGCTGCGCTTCGAATGATGCGGAAGGTCACAGGTCAGAGGCGAAAGGCGAAAGGTACGGACTGCTCCGCACATTTTCCCTTTCGCCTTCTCCCTTTGGCCTTCATTCCACCTTCTGTACGTCCGCGCCCAGTGCGGTCAGCCTGTTCACCAAATCCGCGTAGCCGCGCTCGACGGTTTCGATCTCAAGCACGCGACTCTCCCCTTCTGCGACCAGCGCCGCGGCGACAAGCGCCATCCCTGAACGAATGTCGCGACTGTCGAGCACACGTCCACGCAGACGTGAAGGACCGGTCACGATGATGCGGTGGGAGTCGCACAGGAAGAGATCGGCGCCCATGGCGCTGAGCTGTTCGAGCGCAAAGAGGCGCAGTTCGTACATCCAGTCGTGCAGGAGCGTGCGACCTTCGGCCTGAGTGGCGAGTACGGTCACGAGCGACACGATGTCGGACGGGAACGCGGGCCAGAGGCCGGTCGTCACTCGCTTGGCGGCGCGCAGTTGTGAACGCCGCACAATAAACGCCGAGTCATCGAGGTCAAACGACAACCCCATCTCGGCGAGCACGGCCGTCGTCGGCTCAAGGTCGATCGCATGGCATCCCGTGATCGTGAGCTCACTGCCCGTGACCGCGCCGACGACGCCCCAACTGGCGGCCTCGATGTAGTCGCCGCGAAGGGTGTGGGTGGCGCCCCGGAGCGTCTGTGTGCCGGTGATGCGAACCGTCGACGTGCCCGCCCCTTCGATCTCCGCGCCCATCGCGCTCAGAAACTGACACAACTCCTTGACGTGGGGTTCACAGGCGGCATGTCGAATCTCGGTCACACCATCCGCAGCGGCGGCCGCCATCAATGCGGTCTCGGTGCCGGTCACACTCGCTTCAAGCAGATACATGGACGCGCCCTTGAGGCCCTTGGGCGCCTCCAGGCGATGACCGGCGGCCCCTTCGGTGATCTGTGCGCCCAGGGCGCCCAGCGCCCGAAGATGCGTCGTGATGGTTCGCCGCGCCGGGAAGTCGCCTCCAGGCGGCGCCAGGCTTGCCCAGCCCACACGGGCGAGCAGCGACCCCATCAACATCACCGAGCCACGCAGGCGGCCCACCAGCGCCGGATCGGGGGCTGCTGACGAGATGTCTGCACACGTGACCCGAAGCGTGGACGTCCCTTCGCCCTCCACGGTCGCGCCGAGCGACCGCAGGAGCGACAACATCACCGCGACGTCGCGAATCTGCGGGACATTTCGTAACTCACACGTCTCCGGTGTGAGCACACACGCGGCCAACAGTGGCAGCGCCGCGTTTTTGTTGCCGTCCACGGCGATACGGCCAGACAGCCGACGCCCCCCGCGCACAATCAATGAGGCCATCAGAACTCCCCCAGGTACACGATCTCTTCTCTCAGCTGGACACCGAACTGGTCGAACACGTCCCGACGCGCCCGATCGATCAGCGCCCGGATGTCCGCTGCCGAGGCCGTCCGGCCGGCGACGATGAAGTTCGCGTGGATCGGCGACACCATCGCGCCCCCCAGCACCGCGCCCTTCAAGCCTGCCCGGTCCACAAGCGCACCCGCCGACCACGGAATCCCGTCGGGCACCACGTCGCGTCCAGGCAGCGGATTCTGAAACACACAGCCGGCGCTGGGCAGATGCAGCGGTTGCGTCCGTTTGCGATGCGCGAGTGACGCGCGCGCGACAGCCCTCAGGGCTTCGGGCTCGCCAGGGCCCGCCTTCATGTCCGCCCACACGACAATTTCGCGGGTATCGATCAGCCGGCTGGTGTCGTAGCCAAATCCCATCGCCGATGCCGGCTCTTCGCGCCACTCGCCCTGCGGCGTCACCAGCGCGACCGTCGTGACATGTTCGCTGATGTCGTGCCCCCCGTAGTGCGCGTTGCCATGAATGGCGCCACCCACGGTTCCAGGTGTGCCCGCCCAGGCCTCCAGGCCGGCCAGCCCGCGACCTACCATCCATCGCACAAGCCCGTTCATCGTGAGCCCCGCTTCCGCGCGAACGCGATCTGGTGAGGGCTGGCTGACACCGGTGAGCCGGAGGCGCAGCACGACGCCTCTGACGCCGCGATCGGAAATCAGGATATTGGATCCGCCGCCCAGCACGTGCACGGGCTGCCCCGCCGCTGGAGCGGCCTGCACGACCTGCCGCAACTCCTCGACAGACCGCACCTCCACCAGCCAGTCCGCCGGTCCACCGACACCAAACGTCGTCAACGGTGCCAACGGGGCGTTCGCGGTGACGCGCGTGTCTCCGACGATGGCGGCGAGCGTGTGCAACACGGCGATCAGTCCGCGAGGGCCTTCAGGAGTTTGTCGTGGATGCCGTCGAATCCACCGTTGGACATGATGAGCACAAGGTCACCCTCGCGGGCGCCCTCGGCGATCACGTTCACGATGGTCGCGACGTCGGGTAGATGACGGGCATTGCGCCCGCGCTGGTGCAGGCTGTTCACAATGGCCTCCACATCGAGCCGCTCATCGTCTGGCAACGACGCGCGGAAGACCGACGCGAGGATGATCTCGTCTGCGCCCGAATCCTGGAACGCACGCAGGAAGTCGTCCTGGAAGACCTTCCGGCATGACGTCGCAGAACGAGGCTCAAAGACCGCCCACACGCGGCGGTCGGGATGTGTGGTCTTGACGGCGCGAATGGTCTCGAAGATGGCCGTCGGGTGATGGGCGAAGTCGTCATACACGGACACGCCGCGCACCTCCCCGCGTTTTTCGAGCCGGCGCCTGACGCCCTGGAATTCGCGAAGGCCCTTGCGCAGCGTGTCCGGCGCGATGCCCACCGCGTGGCCCACGGCCAGGGCCGCCAGCGCATTGCGCACATTGTGCTGGCCGTAGAGCGGCACCTCGAAGTGCCCAAGCGGCTCACTGTCGTGTGTGAGCTCGAATCGTGTGTAGTCTCCTGCGGTCGCCAACTCACCCGCGCGCCAGTTGGCGTTTGGCGCAAGCCCAAACGTCTCGACCGGTGAACGCGCCACACCGATCAACCGACTGGCCTCGGGGCAGTCGGCGCCGAGGATCAGGCGGCCGTTCTGCGGGATGAGATTGACGAACCGCCTGAAGGCGGTTCGTAGCGACTCCATGTCCGGATAGATGTCCGCGTGGTCGTATTCGATGTTGCCGATCACGGCGATGTCGGGCAGGTACTTGAGGAACTTCGCGGTCTTGTCGAAAAACGCGCTGTCGTATTCGTCGCCCTCGATCACGAAGTCGCGACCACTGCCGAGGCGATAACTGCCATCGAAGTTGTTCGCAATGCCGCCCACCAGCAGACTGGGGTCGGTGCCTGCCGACGTGAGCAGCCAGGCGGTGAGCGACGTCATGGTGGTCTTGCCGTGGGTGCCCGCGAGCACAATCGACCGACGATCCCACAAGAAGTGCTCACGAATCGCCTCGGGCAACGAGAGGTAGCGCACCTTGCGATCGAGCACCGCCTCAAGCTCGACGTTGCCGCGCGAGATGGCATTGCCGACGACCACCGTGTCGATGTCGCCGGTGATCTGCTCCGCGCGGTAACCGTCGAACACACGGACCTGCTCGCGCGCGAGGAAATCGCTCATCGGCGGATACACGCCGTGATCGGATCCCTGCACGTCGAAGCCGCGCTGCTTGAGCATCGCCGCCAATGTAGCCATCGCCGTGCCACACACGCCAATGAAGTGAACGCGTTTCATTGCCTCATTGCCTCATTGCCTCATTGCCCAACGACCCCAGACTCTTCAACAACCACCATCGGCGTCGCGCCTGCAATCACCCGCGTGTGTACACCAAACGGCAAGGTCACAAGCGATGTCGTGGTATGGCCGGACGGAAACCCGAACAACACCGGTCCGCGGAAATCAGCCAGCGCATCGGCCACCACCGACCGCCCCGCGATTGTGCCATTGGGTTCATCACACGTTGGCAACTGCCCGACGATCACCGCGGACGCTCGCTCAAACAGCCCCGCCTGCCTGGCGTGGACGAGCATGCGGTCGAGGCGATAGGGCCGCTCACCGACCTCGTCGAGAAACAGTACATACCCTGCCGGAGGCGTGAAGGGCCACGGCGTGCCGAGCGATCCCAACAACTGACCAAGCGTACCGCCGAACAGCGGGCCGGCCGCCTCACCGGATTTCAGCGTCTCGACGCCGTCGGGCTGCAGCTCACCAACAGGCTCCGACGACAGGCTTCGCATGAACGACAGGACATCGTAGGCGTCCGGACCGGCGGACAATTTGCGGTCGAGCATCGGTCCGTGGACCGACGTGACGCCCACCTGGCATCCCAGCCAACTGTGAATGGTCGTCAAGTCGCTGTATCCGATGAACGCGACGGGCGCGCCCGCGAGGTCGTCGACGTTCAGCATCGGAAGGCACTGCACGCTGCCGTATCCACCGCGCACACCAATGATCGCGTCGATGGTCGGGTCGAGCCACGCTTCGCGGACTTGAGCCGCGCGTGACGCTGCCGTGCCGGCGACATACGACTGCTTCTCGAAGACACGTTCGTCGTACACCGGCGCAAAACCCAGCCGTTGCAGTTCCAGTACTCCGGCGTCAAACTCCGCGCGATCACACGGACTGGCGGGCGCGAGGATGCGAATCCGGCTTCCCGGACCAGCCGACCGGACTTTGCGGAGACCAGCGCGTGTGCGTTCGGTCACAGGAAAGCTGCCATGCGGGCGGCTACGGCGTGGTGGGCGTCGCGACCAATCGGTGACAAGTCCGTCGACGTGGGCAGCATCAGATGCGCAAACGTTGTCTTCACGCGGTGTTGCCTGGCCATGGCGTCTTCCACACGTGTGAGCGGAAGCACGCCCTTCTCCACAGCGTGAATCACCGCTTCGAGCGCCTCCAACTGTTCATCCAGCGTGGAGTTGCACAGCAGCACCGCGTCACACCCCGCCTGGAGCGACGCGATCATCGCATCCGGCAGCGGCCACGTATCGGCGACCGCCTTCATCCCGAGATCGTCGCTGATGACGAGGCCGGCAAAGCCCAGCTGGCCCTTGAGCACATCGGTGACAACGATTTTCGACAGCGTTGCGGGAAGTTGATCATCAAGCGACGGCACCATCACGTGCGCCGTCATGATCGTCGCCAGTCCGTCGGCGATCGCCGCCCTGAATGGGGCGAACTCGATCGCCTGCAACCGATCCGGCGGATGTTCCACCAACGGCAACTCGAGGTGTGAATCCGTCGCCGTGTCGCCATGCCCTGGAAAGTGTTTGCCGCAGGCGACGATGCCGTTGGCGTGGAGGGCACGGACCATCGCGGCCCCCACCCGCGAGACGACCTCGGCCGTCTCACCGAACGCACGGTCCCCGATGATCGGATTTTTGGGGTTGGTGTGAATGTCCAGGACGGGCGTGTAGTCGAGATTGATCCCGACCGCGCGCAGTTCAGCGGCCAGGGCGACCGCAAACGTCTCGACCAACTGCGCGTCCCCGCTGCGACCAAGCGTCACCATGGGCGGCCACTCAGTGAAAGGTCTGCGCAAGCGGGCCACGCGGCCGCCTTCCTGGTCCACGCTGATCCAGAGCGGCCAGTCCTGCGCCAGGTCCGCCGATTCGCGCGAGAGGTCCGCCACCTGCGCCGGCTCCGCGATGTTGCGAGCAAAGTAGATGACGCCGCCGAGATCAAACTCGGCCGCCATACGTTTCAGATCTGCAGGGATGGCGTGTCCGGGAAACCCGACGATCGCCAACTGCCCCACGTGACGCCGGAGATCGCGAAGCGACATGCCGTCAGCATTATAAGCGCGCCCGTATAATACGCAGCGTGCGTATCACTGCTTCAGCGCCGACCCGGATCGATCTCGCGGGCGGCACCTTTGACATCTGGCCCCTCTACCTCTTCCACGACCGTGCGCAGACCATCAATGCCGCGCTCAGCCTTCGTGCGTCCTGCACCCTGCAGTCACGCGACGACGGGCGCGTCGTGCTGAAGTCGGAGGACACGGGCGACCTCGTGGACGCGGCATCGGTCGGCGACCTCGATTTGGACCACCTCCCGCTGGTGGCCCGACTGGTGCATCTTTTTCTGGACGGCGGCACCCGCGGCATCGAGGTCACCACACGATCGGATTCCCCTGTGGGTGCCGGCATCGCGGGTTCGTCGGCGATGAACGTGGCGCTCACGGGCGGCCTCGCCGCGTTTGCCGGGCGGACCATGCGTGATGACGAGTTGTTGACGATCGCGATGAACGTGGAGGCACAGGTCATCAAGGTGCCGACCGGCGCGCAGGACTATCGACCGGCGCTGTACGGCGGCGTGTCCGCAGTGGAGTTGCAGGCGACCGGCATCCGCCGCGTGGCCCTGCCCGTCTCGGCCGCCGACCTCTCGGCGCGGATCGTCGTCGCATACACGGGCGCCTCGCGCAACTCGGGCATCAACAACTGGGACGTGATGAAACGCCGCATCGACGGCGACCCGGCCGTGATCACCGCGTTCAACGGCATCCGTGACGCGGCGGTCGGCATGCGCGACGCGCTGTCCTCACACGACTGGGATGCGGCGGCGCGACATCTCGTGGCGGAGTGGGCCTGCCGGACCACCCTCGCGCCAGGCGTCACGACGCCGGACATCAATGCGCTGCTGGCGGCGGCCACGGCGGCCGGAGCCCTCGGGGGCAAAGTGTGTGGCGCCGGTGGCGGAGGCTGCCTCTTCTGCCTCGTGCCCCCCGACCGCAAGGCCGACGTCGCCGCCGCGCTCACCGCCGGCGGCGCGCGCGTCCTGGACTGCGCGATTGAAGCAACCGGTCTCAAGCTGGAGACACACAATGGCTGACACACTCGACGCAATTCGGAAGCTCTACTTCAACACGACGAAGCCCACGGTCCAGAAGGATCTGGATCAGGCGATTGATCTGTTCAAGACGTTGAAGAATGAGGACGACCGCGAGAAGGCGGCGGTGTTTATGGACGGGCTGTCGCAGATGCGGTCGGAGTGGGGCGTGCGGCCTGGGCCGGCGCCTGGAAAAACTCCGAAGCGGTCGCCGAAGAAATCGTCACGGTCCTGACGTCGCCCACGGCGCCCAGCGATCGCGCCGGTCTGCCATTCACCGTCCACGACACCACACCGGCATTGCCGACCTGCAGGACAATGTCGCGCGTCGCATTAAATCGCTGACGTTCACCGGCGGCAAACACCCGCGCCGGCACCACGGTGCCATCGGTCGTCACCTGCACCCAACAACTGGCGGATGTCGCCACTTCAATCCACAACGCGCTTTGTCTCTCGGCGGCGACGGACGGGCCCGCGGTCTCCGCCACCGCTGGGCCAGGCGTCGCCGGTGGCGGCACGGCCGGCGTCGTCACCACGGACTGCGGCGGCACCATGCTCGTCGTGGCTTGGGCGTCGGCACCGTTGGCCATTCGCCACCACATGACGGCGATGATGATCAGCAGGACGAGCACACCAACAGCGACGCGCAACCACAGCCCGGCACGACGTTGCCGTTCAAGAAACGCGCGGTCGTCGGCCGTGACTTCCGGATGCACTTCGTCGTCGCTGACCTGGCTGGCATGCACGCCAAGTTCCACCAGGAATTGTTGGGAAATTTCTTCGGGATCAAGACCGACTTCGATCGCGTAGGCACGGACAAACGCGCGGCTGAAGATGCCCCCTGGCAACTTCGACAGGTCCCCGCGCTCCAAGGCCTCAAGCGCCACGGTCGAAATTTTGGTCGACGTCGCAATTTGGCGAAGCGAGATGCCGCGGCTTTCCCGCGCCTGTTTTAGTTGGGCTCCGAATTCACTCATAAGGGACGTTCTGCTGACTATTGAAGTGCTAACTGTACACGTTTCCTGTGGCGGCCCGCAGCCGGGACACCGCCTCTGCCGGCCCCACCGCTCCGGGAGCACACCCGGGCGGCAGGAACAGGCTGATTGCCGCCACGCCGGCCGCACCGGCGGCGATCGCCAGCGGCGCCGTGTCCGGTGTTACGCCGCCAATCGCCACGACGGGCACGGGACTGGACGCAACCACCGCGCGCAACGCCTCGACGCCGCGCGCGGGTTTGCCCGCACTGCCGAACACGGCCCCGAACACCACAAAATCTACCCCGTCGACGACCTCAGAGGTCGTCACATGGTGGACAGAACGACCGATGATCCACTCTCGATCAAGCGCGCGCACCCGGGCGGCCGGCCACCCGTCGTCCCGCAAATGGACACCGTGCGCCCCACTGATGAGCGCCACATCGGCGCGGTCGTTCACCAACACACGGATGGGCATGTCGTGCGCGGCTGCCACCACCGCGCGCGTCAGGTCGCGAAGCGTGGAGGCCACCATGTCGCGCTCGCGAATCTGAATCACGTCGACCCCGGCGTCGATGGCGTCACTGAGCCAGCGGGTCGCGGCCGCCACCAGTGCGCGATCGGTCCGAGCCCCAGGACACGCGCGGCGGCACTCGGTGACGAGAGTAAGCGTCAATGACAAGAGCACGAGGTGTTACAGGGAGACACGGAGTCACGGAGTTTTTTTGTAAAAACCTTCATTTAGACGCAGGGCCGTCACTGCCCGGCGCCGCCCAGCGCCCCATCACGGCGGACACCAAGTCACGCAGCCCGGCCCATGCGGTCACGAGCCCGACACCGGTCACCGCCCCGCGGGCGTACAGGTTCTCCATGATCACGTCGAGCCACGGCCACAGGTCGCCGAAATAGTTGCGTTCCCAGAGCTGGGTCCATGGCGCCAGGACGAGCAGGAGCCCGGCCTCAAGCAGGTACGCGGCGATGAGGAGTCGACTGAAAAAATGAATGGGGGGCTCCGGCGCTCAGTCTGCGATGGTATCAGAGAGATCAAACAGGGTCGGTGGTCGAAATGTGCGGCGATGGGCCGGCGAGTAGCCGTAGCGCGCGACCGCCGCCAAATGTTCAGCGGTGGCGTATCCCTTGTGACGTTCAAACCCGTATCGAGGGTCGGCGTGGTGCAGGTCCAACATCATGGCGTCTCTGGCCACTTTGGCCACAATCGAAGCGGCCGCAATGGCCGCGACCTTGGCATCGCCGTGGATCACCGACCGTTGCGCCACGGGTAACCCTGGCAGCGGGAACCCATCCACAAACACAAACCCCGGCAGCGGGACCAGGCTCATGGCGGCCTGACGCATGGCCGTCAACGACGCGCGATGGATGTTGAGGCGATCGATCTCGGCGGGGTCCAGGACGGCCAGGGACCACGCCACGGCCTTCGCACGGATTTCTTCGGCGAGTGATTCACGGGCCGCGGCGCGCAGCACCTTGGAGTCGGCGAGCCCGGGAATATGACGAGCGGGGTGGAGGATGACTGCCCCGGCCACCACCGGCCCGGCCAGACACCCCCGCCCCACTTCGTCGACACCCGCGACGAACGCGAACCCGAATCGACGCGCGGCGTTTTCGAACGCGCGCGAGGCTCTCGTCAGCTGCGCTTCTTTTCCTTCATGCGGGCCGCCTTGCCGCGCAGCTCGCGCAGGAAGTACAGCTTCGCACGGCGCACCTTCGCGCTGCGGAGCACTTCGATCTTGTCGATCGTCGGCGAGTGCAGCGGGAAGATACGCTCCACACCCTGACCAAACGAGACCTTGCGCACCGTGAAGCTGGCGCGCACGCCACCACGATGCTGGCCGATGACCAGACCTTCAAACACCTGGATCCGTTCCTTGTCGCCTTCGCGCACTTTCACGTGCACGCGGACGGTGTCGCCGGACCGCATCGCGGGCCGCTGCACCAGGTGGGGCTGTTCAATCAATTCCAACGCGTTCATGTTCGTCTCCTGCTCACTGCTTCTGACTGGCCGGCGCTTCCGCGTCGGCCTTCAACAACTCGTCCAGTGCCGCACGTTCCTCTCGGGTGAGGTCGGCACCGTGCAACAACTCCGGCCGGCGATCCCGGGTGCGCGCCACACGTTGCCGTGCGCGCCACTTCTCGATCTCGCCATGGTTGCCCGACATCAACACATCCGGCACCGCTCGGTCCCGAAACACCGCCGGGCGCGTGTAGTGCGGATGATCGAGCAATCCCCGCACAAACGAATCGGCCGTGACCGACTCTTCGTCGCCCACCACCCCCGGCACCAACCGCACCACCGCGTCCATCACCACCAGCGCGGGCAACTCTCCACCCGTCAGCACGTAGTCGCCGATGGACACTTCATCGGTCACAAACGCCTCCGCGACGCGCTCGTCGATTCCTTCATACCGGCCACACAGCAGAATCAACCGATCCATTTGCGCAAACCGTGCCGCCATCGCGTGCGTGAGCGGCTTGCCTTGCGGCGTCAGCAGCACCACCGCCGACGGTGCGCCCCGCTCCGCCACGA
>CAYZLT010000093.1:0-1383 GCA_964479175.1 uncultured Solibacteraceae bacterium
ATTTATTTCAAACAAGTCGCCGCTGCGGGGATGCCCGAGAACCTGCAGGACAGCCGGTATCTCTGGGCCACCACGATCGCCATTGTGATCATGGCCGTGATTGCGCCCATTCTTGGTGCGATCGCCGACGCCAAACCGATCAAAAAGACGTTCCTCGCGGTCTTTGTCACCGTCGGCGTCTCGGCGACCTTCGGGATGTGGTGGATCCGCGAGGGCGACTGGATGCTCGCGCTCGGGCTGTTTGCCCTTGGCAACATCGCCGTGGCCGGTAGCATCGTGTTCTACGAATCGCTGCTGCCCTTTATCGCGAAGCCCGAGGAACTCGACAAGGTGTCCACGGCCGGCTATGCCATCGGCTACATCGGCGGCGGCACGCTGCTGGCCATCAACATCCTGATGATTCAGCAGCCGGCGTGGTTCGGGCTGGCGGATGCCGGGGTCGCCTCCCGGCTGTCGTTTGTGACCGTCGGCGTCTGGTGGCTGCTGTTCTCGCTGCCCCTGTTCCGGCGCGTGGCCGAGCCCGTCATCGTCAGACCAGGTACGGCCGTCACGGTCGGCGGCACGATCCGCGAAGCCTTCAAAAAATTGGGCGAAACCTTTCGCGAGCTCAAACACTACAAACACGCGCTGCTGATGTTGATCGCGTTTTTTCTCTACAATGATGGCATCCAGACCATCATCCGCGTGGCCGTCCTCTATGGCGACGGAATTGGTATCGACACGGGATCGCTCATCACCGCCTTGTTGCTGGTGCAGTTTATCGGGGTCCCGTGTTCGTTCCTGTTTGGAGCGCTCGCGAGTCGGATCGGTGCCAAACGTGGCATCTTCATCGGCCTCACGATGTACCTCGGGATCACGATCCTCGCGTATTTCATGACAACGGCTGCGCATTTTTATGCGTTGGCGGTGTGTGTGGGTCTGGTGCAGGGCGGCACACAAGGGCTGAGCCGGTCGTTGTTTGCGTCGATGATTCCGAAGGCGAAGTCGTCGGAATTTTTCGCCTTCTTCAGCGTGTTTGAACGATACGCCGGCATCCTTGGTCCGGCGATGTTTGCGATTGTGGCCGGCGATGGATCAAGCCGGACCGCCATTCTCTCCCTGATCGTGTTCTTCATCGCCGGTATGCTGGTGCTGGCGAAGGTGGACGTCGCCGAGGGCCAACGTGTGGCGAGGGAGAGTGCATGAAAGTCGTCATCGCCGGCGGATCGGGATTTCTTGGACAGCCGTTGACGCGCGAGCTGGCCGAGAAGGGGCATGAGGTCGTGGTGCTCACGCGCGGGCGGTCGAAGAGCACGGCCGGGATGCGATTGGTCACGTGGTCGGCCGACCCGGATGACGTAAGCGGTACATGGCAGCGCGAGGTCGACGGCGCCGACGCCGTCA
>CAYZLT010000093.1:1393-11318 GCA_964479175.1 uncultured Solibacteraceae bacterium
CGTCATCAACCTCGCCGGAGCCGGGATCGCCGACAAACGATGGTCGGATGCCCGCAAGCTCGAGTTGCGGCAGAGCCGCACCGACTCGACGCGAGCCCTCGTCGGTGCCATTCGTGCCGCGTCGGTCCGGCCGTCAGTTTTTCTCTCAGGTTCAGCCGTCGGGTTTTATGGACCACAACCCGAGGACGGCCCGGCGCTCGACGAGTCCGCGCCCCCCGGCACGGACTTCCTCTCGACGCTGGCCGTGGACTGGGAGGCCGAGGCCCACGCGGCATCGGCGCTTGGTTGTCGCGTGGTCATCCTCCGCACGGGCGTCGCGCTGGCCCGCGATGGCGGCGCGCTCCAGAAGTTGATCCCGCCGTTTAAGTTTTATGTGGGCGGCCCGATCGGCTCCGGTCAACAGGTGATGTCGTGGATCCATCGTACGGACTGGATCGAACTCGTCGTGTTTCTCCTCAAGCGCAACGATGCCGTGGGGGTGTTTAACGGCACCGCTCCGGAACCAGCAACCAATGCCGAATTCTCCAAGGCCCTGGGCACGGCCCTTGGCCGCCCGAGCTGGCTGCCGGTGCCCGGCTTTGCGCTGAAGGTGCTGGTCGGCGAGATGGCCGGCCCCGCCTTGCTCGCCGGCCAGCGGGTCGTCCCGAAACACGCGCGTGACCTCGGATTCACGTTCCAGTACCCCGACGTCCAGACCGCCGTCCGAGCTGCCGTCTCGTCATAACGGCGAAAACGACCTCACTCAGAGGAGTATGTGTGTGAGGAAACCGGAGGAACTTGTCGAGTTCAGCGTACGTCTTGCTGCGGCCCTCAAGAGCGCAGTGCGCAGTTCGTCCGCATTCTCGGACGTGAACCCGAGCGACGGCGGACGCGCCACTGGAGATGAAGACCACGGGTGTCAGGTCAACCGCCCAGGGCAGACGGATCAGTCCGTTGGCCGCCAGCACATGCCGCCGGTCGTTGAAACTCGGGCCGAGATCGGCGGCGCAGACTGACGTAGAACGCACCGATCAAGCGCTGGCTGTCAATGCAGCCCGAACCAGAGTACGCAAAAATTGCCACCCGGCCTCGGCCCGGCGTGGTCCACGCCGGGCGCCAGACTTGCTCCGCTATGCCGGCGTGGCAAACCCTCCCACCAACTGACCGTTTTCGGCGATCCTGCGAGTGTGGGCGGCCCGAGGTGTGGCTGTGGGCACGCTGGATTGGGGCCTCCGCCGCGCCACAACCGTCGTTTGCCGAGTTCGAAGCCCTCGGCTACACGGCGTCGGGGTTTGTGGCGGCGAAATCCGCCCCAGCGTCTGATAGGAGCCGTTATGTCCCCGAAACACCCACGTCATACGGACTATCGGCCGCGCCGGCCGTTGAACGATCTGACGGCGTCGATATGGAGCTGGTCCATGCTGCGCTCAAGGCGCTGCCGTCAAGGCAGCGGGATGTGGTGGAGGGGATGAAATTGCGTGACGAGTCGGTGCGGGACGTCGCTGAGCGACTGGGGATGTCGGAGTCGGCGGTGAAAGTCACGGCGCATCGGGGCTATCAGGCACTCAAGAAAATTCTGGGGGTGGAGTCGTCATGAGTCACGAAGAACTCATCGTCAAGCTTGCGTCGGAGGCGCGGCCGGTTCGTCCCCTGCCGGCCCCGACCGTCCGACTGGCGCGATGGGTGTTGGCCACCCTGGTGGCCGTATGTATCGGGGTCGCGCTCCGAGGCCTGCGAGCCAATTGGGCGACGGCGTTCGGTGCCCCGTCGTTCGTCATCACGAATCTGTTGATCCTTGTTGTGGCGCTGTTGGCAGGGTGGGCGGCGCTCTCGCTGTCGGTGCCAGGTGCGCCCGGCGCTGATCATCATTCTGCTTGTGCGTCGCGCGGCGCCGCTCGACTGGCGCTGGACCGGCGGACTGGCCGCACTGTCGGCCGCGGCATTTGGCGTGGTTGGCACCGAACTGATTTGCCCCATCTCTCGCGGAGCTCACCTGTTCGACTATCACTTCCTGCCTGTGGCAGGGCTGACGGTGGTCGCGTTTGTCGCTGGAAGTTGGTGGGGGAGGAGACGGTAGCTGTCCGTACATCTGGACCGATCTCAGGACCTTTTGTGCAACAATCGTAACCATGAATGAGATCTCCGTGCAGGACCTCAAGGGGCGCCTCTCGGCGGCAATTGCCGAAGCGGAAGCCGGGCAGACCCTTATCGTGACTCGGCACAAGACAGCCGTCGCGCGACTCGGACCGGCGATGCATGCCACACTGCACCGCGGTCCCCGCGTCGGCCGTGGACGCCTGACTCCAGCCCTCACGAACGGCACTCGAGGACGGGCCCTGGCGGCCCTGCTTGAGGACCGGCGCGGCAGGTGAAGCGCCGTCTGTATCTCGATACGTCCGCCTACCTGTGCATCCTTCTCGGCGATGCGGGTGCGCAGCGACTCTCGGAAGAAACGGCTGGCGCCGAACTGTGCTCAAGTGTCCTGCTGCTGCTCGAATCCCGGCGCAACCTGATCCGGCTTGCGCGCGAATCAGTGCTGACGACCGACCACTACGAGCGCTGCATGACCCGCGTGACCAAGGACGTTGACCACTTTCTCCTACGCGATCTGACGCTGGACCTCTGTGATGCGTTGCCCATACCGGCTGTGCTGACCCCGCGGTCGCTGGACCTTGGCCACTTGCGGACGGCCCTGTGGTTCCATACTGACCACCCGCTGACGCGATTTGTGACGCTTGATTCAGCCCAGGCCCAGTCCGCGCGCGAACTAGGACTGCCGACCTAGATATAATCCGCGCACCGGAGGAAGGACCCTTATGACGAATCGTTGGCGATCCCTGCTTGTCAGTAGTGTGTGTGTCGGTATGGTGGCGCTCGGCAGCTTTGTGCCCGGCCATGTCGCGGTCGAGGCGCAAGGCGGACTGGTGCCGGCGCCGGCCAGACGTCCTGGCGAGGGGGTGGGTCCCTTCAACCGGATGGTCATCCGCAATGTCATGGTCATCGACGGCACCGGGGGGCCTCCCTTCGGGCCCATGAACGTCATCGTCTCCGGCAATCGCATCCAGGGGCTCCAAGGTGCAGGCACTCCGGGCCTGCGTCCCACGCCTGCGCCAGCGGGGCGCGCGGGTGGTGGTGGCGGACGTCAAGGCGGTGTGGCCCAAACAACGGATCACGAAATCGACGGCACGGGCATGTACCTGATGCCGGGGTTTGTGGATCTCCACGTTCACGCAGGCGGTCCGCCCAAAAACGCGGAAGCGGAATACGCCTACAAGCTCTGGCTCGCCCATGGCGTGACCACGGTGCGCGGCGTGGCGCTGGGATCCAACCAGTTCAGCGTCAGTGAACGTGCGCGCAGCGAAAAGAACGAGATCGCCGCACCCCGCATCTTCAACTGCCAGCGGCCCGGTGGCGGCGACTCACCAGAGGCGGTGCGCGACTGGGTGCGTCAGAACGCCAACACCCTCGACTGCCTCAAGCTCGGCGCCATGGAGCCGGACGTGATGGAAGCCGTCATCGACGAGGCGCACAAACATGGCCTCGGCACCACCGCACACCTGCAGCAAGGCGGCGTGGCGCAGATGAACGCGATTGACGCCGCGCGTGTCGGCCTCGACACGGTCACACATTTCTACGGCCACTTCGAGTCGCTGCTCAAGGACACCGTCGTGCAGGACTGGCCGATCGACATGAACGCCAACGATGAGCAGCATCGCTTCGGCCAGGTCGCACGCATGTGGAACAAGATCCACGAGCCTGGCTCCCCCGAGTGGAAGGCCTACCTCGCGGAGCACCTCAAACTCGGCACCACGTTTGATCCGACGATGACGATCTATTCGGCAGGCCGTGACGTCATGCGCATGCGCGAGGCCGACTACCACGACAAATACACGCTGCCGTCACTGATGGACTTCTACACGCCGAGTCGTCGCAACCACGGTGCGTACTGGTTCGACTGGACCACCCACGACGAAATCGCGTGGAAGAACTTCTATCAGGTGTGGTTCAGACTCGTGAACGACTACAAAAAGATGGGCGGGCGTGTCGGCACCGGGTCAGACTCAGGATTCATCTACCAGACGTACGGCTTTGGATACGTGCTCGAGCTTGAGATGCTGCAGGAAGCCGGCTTCCACCCGCTTGAGGTGTTCCAGGCGGCGACAATGAATGGTGCAGCGACACTCTCCGAGTGGCGCAAACAGCCGGTCGAGTTCGGCGTGGTCAAAGCCGGCAAACTCGCTGATATGGTCCTGGTCGACCAGAACCCCCTGCACAACTTGAAAGTCCTGTATGGCAACGGCGCGGTCAAGCTCAACGACGCCACCGAGCAGGTCGAGCGTGTGGGCGGCGTCAGATGGACCATCAAAGACGGCATCGTCTACGACGCCAAGAAGCTGATGGCGGATGTGGCGGCGATGGTGGACAAGCAGAAGGCCTCTCGGAAGTGAGGCAATGAGGCAATGGGGCAATGCACTTCATTGGCCCATTGCCTCATTGGCCCATTGCCCAATAGACTCCTAGCCCATGAGCGAATCCATCGATTCCAGCGGCACGGGCATGAAACTCCACACCAAGATTCTCCTGGGCTTGCTCGCCGGACTGGCGATTGGCATCACCACCAACCTGACCGTCGGCGTCGACAACGCGGCGGTGGCGTGGGTCAACACATACATCGCGGGGCCGATCGGCCAAATCTTCCTGCGCATGTTGTTCATGATCGTGATTCCTCTGGTCTTCGCGTCGATCGCCCTTGGTGTCTTCGGCCTCGGTGACATCCGCAAAGTCGGCCGCATCGGCGGCAAGACCCTCGCCTATTTTTTCGGCACCACGGTGCTGGCCGCCTCGCTGGGCCTGGTTGTCGTCAACATCATCCAGCCCTGGGAACAGGTGACGCCTGAGACTCGCACTGAACTGATGGATCGCTTCAGTTCGGCGGCAGCGGGGCGCGTGGAGCAGGCGTCGACGACCGCGAAGTTTGGCCCGGAGACATTCGTCAACATCGTGCCGCGCAACCCGATCGACTCAGCCGCGAAAACCGACATGCTCGGCATCATCTTTTTTGGCCTGATGTTCGGCGCTGCGCTCACCCTGTTGCCGGCCGCTAAATCGAAACCGATGGTGGAGGTGCTCGAGGCGCTCAGCGAGGTGGTGATCAAGATCATCGACTTCGCGATGATGCTCGCGCCCTACGGCGTAGCGTGCCTGATTTTCACAGTCAGTTCGGAATTCGGCATTCCTCTGCTGATTGCCGTCGCGGCCTTTGTCATCACCGTTCTGGTGGCGCTGCTGCTGCACGTGGCGATCATCGTGTCGGCCATCGTTCATTTCTGGATCGGCATGTCGCCCATCGATTTCTTCTCGCGCATCAAGGCCGTCATGATCACGGCGTTCTCCACCAGCTCCAGCAGCGCCACGTTGCCGACGTCCCTGCACGTGGCCGAGACTCAACTGGGCGTACCCCGACAAATCGGTGGCTTCGTGCTGCCGCTCGGCGCCACGATGTGCATGAACGGCACGTCAATTTTTGAGGGGATCACGGTCATCTTCCTCGCCCAGATCTTCGGCATCGACCTCACCATCCTGCAGATGGGCGTCGTCATGGTGTTGGCGGTAGTGACGGCGATTGGTGCTGCGGGCGTCCCCGGAGGGTCGATTCCGCTACTCGTGGGTATTCTCGTAATGTTTGGCGTCCCCGGCGAAGCGATCGCCATCGTCCTCGGTGTGGACCGGCTGCTCGACATGTCGCGCACGACGGTCAACGTCATCACCGACCTGACCGCCACCTGCATCATCGGCAAGGCCGAAGGCGTGTGGTCGCCGAAGGACTTACCCGTTCTGAAATAAACGGTCAGGGCGGTCTTCGAGACCAGACCGCCCTACTGCCTACGCCACGATCGGCCGTAGGATAGAGGGCTATGCGCAACCGTATTGCCCTCGCGTTTCTGCTCGTTGTTCTGACCCTGTCCACAACTCCGGCGCAGGACGCCGCCGAGCCTCTGTGGAACCGCTACCCGGCGATATCCCCTGACGGGTCGCAGATTGTGTTCACCTACAAGGGCGACCTGTATCTGGTGCCCGCATCTGGTGGCACGGCGCGGCCGTTGACGATGCATGAGGCGCATGACTTCATGCCCGTGTGGAGTCCGGACGGGACGCAGATTGCGTTTGCAAGCGACCGCTACGGCAACTTCGATGTGTTTCTCATGTCGGTCAAGGGCGGCGAGCCTCGACGACTGACGTCCCACTCGGCGCCCGAATCGCCGTTCACGTTTGCGCCAGACGGCCAATCGATCGTGTTCGGCGCTGCGCGACAGGACACGGCCGAACATCGCGGCTTTCCAACCGGGTACATGCCAGAGCTCTACAGCGTGCCCGTCGGCGGCGGCCGTGTGACGCAGGTGCTGACGACGCCCGCGGAGGATGTGCAGTACAGCCGCGATGGCCGTCAGATGATCTACCACGACAAAAAGGGTCAGGAGAACACCTGGCGCAAACATCACGTGTCGGCGGTCGCACGTGACATATGGGTGCAGGACACGCAGGCTGGCACTCATCGCAAAATCACGACCTTTGAGGGCGAAGACCGCAATCCGATTTTCACCGACAACGACCGCGCGTTTTATTACCTGTCTGAAGCCAGCGGATCGTTCAACGTGCACAAGATGAACGTGTCGGGTGGGCCATCGCAGCAGCTCACGCAATTCAAGGCGCGGCCGGTGCGTTTCCTCACCGCCGCGAGAAACGGCATGTTGTCGTTCAGTTATGACGGCGCGTTGTACACGATGACGCCCGGCCAACAGCCGCGAAAGGTGCTAGTCACGATCGCGGCCGATGCCCGCGCGACAAACGAACGCATTGTGACGGTGACCGGCGGGGCAAGTGATCTTGCCGTGGCGCCCTCGGGCAAGGAAGTCGCGTTCATCGCGCGTGGCGATGTGTTTGTCACGAGTGTCGAAGGCGGGGTGACGAAGCAGATCACGAAGACGCCGGAGGCCGAACGGTCGCCAGTGTTCTCGCCGGACGGCAAGGCGCTGGTGTACTCGTCAGAGCGGGGCGGGAAATGGCAGATCATCGAAGCACGGCGCACCCGCGATGAGGAGCTGCATTTCTACGCGTCCACGCTGGTCCGCGAGACGCCGCTCATCTCAAACGCTTCTGAGAATTACCAGCCGCAGTTTTCCCCTGACGGCAAGCTGCTTGCGTATGTTGAAAACCGGATGACGCTGAAGGTGTACGACCTGGCCGCAAACACGGCAAAGGGACTGCTGACCGACCAGCATCTCTTCTCGATGGGTGACCACGATCAGTATTTCCAGTGGAGCCCCGACAGTCAGTGGTTGCTGTTTGACTACGCCGTGCCGGGCATGGCGCCTGGCGAAGTGGGGCTCGTGCGCGCCGATGGCACGGGTCGAGTGGTCAACCTGACGCAGAGCGGCTTCAACGACTCTCGGCCGCGCTGGATTCTCGACGGCAAGGCGATGCTCTGGTTCAGCAATCGCGACGGTCTCAAGAGCGTGGCGCAGTCGGGCGGCGCGCAGGCCGATGCGTACGGGATGTTTTTTTCGCAGGACGCGTGGGACACATTCCGGCTGAGCAAAGAGGACTTCGCGCTCATCAAGGAGGCCGACGAAGCCAAGACCAAGGCCGATGCATCGGCCAAGAAGGATCCAGCGGCGCCGGCCGCGACGCCGGCCCCCCTGGTTCTGGAGCTCGACGGCGTCACCGATCGCAAAGCCCGTCTCACCATCCACTCATCGTCTTTGGGTGACGCGGTCGTGAGCAAGGATGGCGAATCCCTGTTCTACCTCGCGCGGTTTGAGCGGGGACTGAATCTGTGGACCACCACCGTGCGAACGCGGGAGACCAAGCAACTGGTCGCGCTCAATGCCAACAGCGGAAGTCTCCAGTGGGACAAGGAGCAGAAGTTCCTGTACTTGCTTTCGGACGGGGCTATCTCTCGTATTGATCCCGCCAGCGGCAAACGCGACTCCGTCGGCATCAGCGGGGAAAAAGTGCAGGATCAGGCGGCCGAGCGCAAGGCGCAGTTCGAATCCGTGTGGCGTCGAACGAAGCAGACGTTCTACACGAAGTCCCTCCACGGTGTGGACTGGGATGAGGTCAAGCCCGACTACCTGAAATATCTGTCGCACATCGGCAACAGCTACGAGATGTCCGAGATGCTGGCGGAGATGTTGGGCGAACTCAACGTCTCGCACAGCGGTTCGTCGTATGCGCGGACCGGAACGGATCTCGACGCCACCGCCTCGCTCGGCGTGTTCTACGACCAGACGTACCGCGGTGTGGGCTACAAGGTCGCGGAAGTGATCAAGGGTGGTCCACTCGACAAGGCCGGCATGAACGTCGCTGTGGGTTCGATTGTTCAGGCGATCGATGGCGAGCCGATTCCGGCGGACCGCGACCTCGCGCAGTTGCTCAATCGCAAGGCGTCGAAGCGGACGTTACTCATGATTGCCGACGCCGCAGGAGCGACTCGCGACCTCGTGGTCATGCCGATCACACAGGCCGAAGAGGGCCGGCTGCTGTATACACGTTGGGTGAAGCGCAACGAGGCTGAGGTGGATCGCCTGAGCAATGGCACGCTCGGCTACGTGCACATTCCCGGCATGAATGACGGCGCGTATCGAACGACTGTGGAAGAAGTGTTTGGCAAATTCGCCACCCGCAAGGGTCTGGTGGTCGACACGCGCAACAACGGCGGCGGTGACCTGGTCGCCGACCTCGACATGTTCCTGACCGGCAAATACTTCTTCGACTACACGACCGACGGCCGCAGCACCGGCTTTGAGCCGAACTTCCGCTGGACCAAGCCGAGCATTGCGTTGGTGAACGAAGCCAACTACAGCGACGGTCACTGCTTCGCGTGGACCTACCAGGCGCAGAAGATTGGCCCACTGGTCGGCATGCCGGTGCCAGGCACGTGCACGTTCGCCGGCTGGGCCACTCTGCCCGACACCGGCATCCGCTGGGGCGCTCCACCCCTCGGCGTGAAGGACCCGAAGGCAAAGTTCCTTGAGAACTGGCAGACCGATCCCGACATTCGTGTCCCGCAGACCTACGAAGCGGTCAGCAAGGGCAAAGACGAGCAACTGGAAGCAGCGGTCGCAGCGCTGATGAAGACGACGGGACGGTGATGAAGGTGAAAGGCCAAAGGCTATAGGCCATAGGTACGGACGGTTGGACTTGTGACCATGACTCCACGTTCGCTGCACCGCGCGCTTGGTGTCACCATGTTGCTCCCGCTCCTGGCGTGGGCGGTGACGGGTGCGTTCTTCTTCATCAAGCCCGGTTACGACGGGGCGTATGAGAGTCTTGTCGTTCGCACGTATCCGTTGACCACCACGATCTCGATGCCGCCATCGGCCGACTGGCGTGAGGTCAGGTATCTCAGGACGGTGCTGGGTGATCACGTGCTGGCGCGCACGGAGTCCGGGTGGAGGCAACTCGATCCGGTCACACGGCATGAGCGGCCGACACCGTCGGACGCGGACATCCGCGCACTTGTGACCGATGCATTCACCGCCAACCCCGAGCGGTACGGACAGATCGCCACCATCGAAGGCACGCTCATCACGACCGATACCGGCGTGCGGACCACCATCGACTGGAACCGGCTGTCGCGCTCAGCGCCGCCGGCCTCAGGCTGTTGATCAGGCGATAGGTTCCCTGTCAGCCGTATATTCGCGACATGTCATCCTCGACATCGACCGTCGACGGCGCGTTGCGCGTTGCACTCGATCTGTCTGAGACCGGCATTGCGCTGATGCGCCAGAATTTGCGCCGACGCTTTCCGGAGGAGAGCGAGGATGACATCGACCAGCGTCTGCGCGCGTGGGTGCGACACCGGCCTGGTGCCGAACATGGCGATGCGGTCGGCCGCGCGGTGGATCCTCGAACGCGATTCGGATGACCCAGCTTGAGTCTGTGC
>CAYZLT010000094.1:0-11314 GCA_964479175.1 uncultured Solibacteraceae bacterium
GACGGTTTGACATTGAGCGGGGCAGCCGCCTGCGCTTCCGGGGCGACGACTACACCAACCCCACCCTCGACATCACCGCCACGCGCGATGTGTCCGGGGTGGAAGTGCGCGCCCGAATCCAGGGCACCGCCATGTCGCCGTCGCTGACCCTGCGGAGTGATCCGTCGCTCGACGAGGGCGACATCCTCGCGCTCGTCGTCTTCAACCGCCCGATCAATCAACTGGGCGGGGGCGAGCGCGTGTCGCTGGCGGCCCGTGCGGGCAGCCTCGCGGCGGGCGCCCTGGCGGGTCCGATTGCGGACTCGGTCGCGCGGGCGCTCGACCTCGACGTGTTCGAGATTCAGACGGCCGAGGCCGGCACGGTCGGAGCCACGGTGACCGTTGGCCGGCAGGTGAGTGACAAGTTGTTTGTCGGCTTCAAACACGAGTTCGGCGGGGAGGGCACCAACCGCCTGACGTTTGAATACCGGCTGACCGAGTTCCTGCGAATTGTGACCTCCTTCGCCCCCGGGGGGCAGCCCGCCAACCGGAGCGCCCGAACGGAAACCGCCGGGATCGACCTGATTTTCGTGATCCGCCGGTAGCGTTCACCCGAGGCGGACCGCGTTTGACCCTGTGCCCCTAACTTATGGATAATGCACAAGTTAGCGCCAGACGATCATGACCAAAGCCGAACTCGTCGAAGAAGTCTCCCGGGTCTCGGACCTGACCAAAAAACACTCCGAGCTGATCGTCGACAGCGTGTTCCAGAGCATCGTGGATGCCCTGCACCGCGGCGAGAAGATTGAGCTGCGTGGATTCGGGAGTTTCCGGCTGCGACGTCGTGAGCCCCGTAAAGGGCGCAATCCGAAGACGGGTGACAAGGTGGACGTGCCGCCGAAGAAGGTGCCGTATTTCAAGCCTGGCAAGGAGCTGAAGGATCTCATCAACAACGCGCCGTTTCCGGACGAGCCTGTGGCCGGATCCGACGGTGGCGAATAGTCGGTCGGCAGGCACACCATGGATCGGTTGTGGACTCCCTGGAGGTTGGCGTACGTGACCTCTGCCAGCAAAGGTGATCCGGCGTGTGTGTTCTGCACCGCCGCGGCGCCCGACGGGGCCGACGGCCTGATCGTGTATCGCGGCGCGACGTGTTTCGTGATTCTGAATCTGTATCCCTACAACAACGGTCACGTGATGGTTGTGCCGGCACGCCATATCGGCCGACTGGCCGATCTGACCGCGGCCGAGCTCGACGAGCTCATGCGCCTCACACGCGCGGTGGAGATGGCGCTCGAGGAGCGGTATCACCCCCACGGATTCAACATGGGGCTCAACCTCGGCAAGTCGGCGGGTGCCGGCGTGCTGGACCATCTCCACATGCACATCGTGCCGCGGTGGAATGGCGACACCAATTTCATGACCGTAGTGGGCGAGACGCGTGTGTTGCCGGAGGCGCTCAGTGAGACCGCGCGGCAACTCGCACCGCTCGTCGCCCGGTTTGCCGACGCCTGACAGGAGCCTGCAATGGATTTTTCGTTCGACCCCGCCCACGACGCGTTTCTTGCCGATGTTCAGCATTTCGCCACGGACGTGGTGGCGCCCCGCGCTGCGGAGATTGATGCGACCGGTGTGTTCCCTCGCGACCTCATCACACAGGCCGCGGCCGTCGGGCTGACGGGCGTCACGTTGCCCACCGGGGTGGGTGGCGGCGGGCGTCCGTATGCCACCTATGCGACCGCGCTGGAATCAGTGTCCGCCGCGAGCGCCACGGTCGCCGTGATCCTGTCGGTCACCAACTCGCTCGTGGCCGAACCCGTGTTCGAGTTTGGCACCGCGGCGCAGAAAGACCTCTGGCTCGGCCGCCTCGCCAGTGGGGCTGTGCTCGGGGCGTTTGCGCTGTCGGAAGCGCAGGCAGGATCGGACGCCGGCAATCAGCAGACCACGGCGCGTCTCGATGATCGCGGGTATGTGATCTCTGGTCGCAAGGTGTGGGTGGCCAACGCCGAAGTGGCGGAGGTGGCGATCGTGTTTGCCGCCACGCAGCCAGGGGCAAGTGGTCGCGGCGTTTCGGCCTTTCTCGTGCCGCTCAGCAGTCCCGGGATCACGCGTGTGCCCTCACCCGATTCGCTGGGCGTGCGTGGGCTGGGCTGCATGGATCTGGTGTGTGACGATGTGCGCGTGGATGCCGATGCGTTGCTCGGGGAAAGCGGCAAGGGCTTCCGCATCGCCATGCGCGCGCTCGAAGGAGGACGCGTGGCCATTGCGGCCCAGGCACTCGGCGTCGGGCAGGCCGCGCTCGACGAGGCGGTCGACTATGCGAAACGCCGTGAAGCGTTTGGTCAGCCGATCGGCAACTTCCAGGCGATTCAGTTTCAGCTCGCCGATCTGGCGACTGACCTTGAGGCCGCACGCATGCTGATGTGGAACGCTGCCGATGCGCGCGACCGATCGTCGGGGGCACGATTCGAGGCCGCCATGGCGAAGTTGCAGGCGTCAGAGGCGGCGCATCGCGCCGCGGATCGCGCCATGCAGATTCTCGCGTCGGAAGGGTATCGTCGCGGGTCGACGATTGAACGACTGTTCCGCGACGTCCGAGCCGCAGAGATCTACCAGGGCACGTCGGAAGTGCAGCGCATGATCATCGCCGAGCACATCCTCGCATAGGAAGTGCGGAGTGCGCACCCCGCACTACGAAAGAATGTTCTTGGCGATCGTCTGCAACTGAAGGTTCGACGTGCCTTCGTAGATCTGGCCAATCTTGGCATCCCGGTACAACTTCTCGACCGGGTAGTCCTTCACAAATCCATAACCGCCGAACAGATTGATCGCGAGTGACGCCGTGCGTTCGGCCACTTCACTGGCGACGAGTTTGCACATCGCGGCCTCGGTGAGGAATGGTTTGCCGGCATCACGCAGGCGGGCGGCGTTGTACACGAGCAGGCGCGCGGACTCGACGTCGGTCGCGGCGCGAGCCAACTGAAACTGCACGCCCTGATAGTCGGCGATGGCCTTGCCGAACTGCTTTCGTTCCTTCGTGTACTTCAGCGTGTGGTCGAGCGCACCCTGCGCGAGCCCCAGCATCTGCGCACCGATGCCGATGCGGCCCTCGTTGAGGGTCTCGATCGCGACCTTGTAACCCTTGCCCACATCGCCGAGCACGTCAGCCGCCGACACCGTGCAGTCTTCGAAGATTAGTTCGCAGGTGCTTGACGCACGAATGCCGAGTTTGTCTTCCTTCTTGCCGACCGTGAATCCCGGCGTGCCGCGTTCAACGACAAACGCCGTAATGCCGCGATACCCGGCCTCGGGGTTGACCGTGGCGAACACGATGAAGATGTCCGCCTCATTGCCGTTGGTAATCCACAGCTTGCGACCATTGAGCACGTAGCCACCGTCGGTCTCCCGTGCGCGGGTCTGCAACGCAAACGCGTCGGACCCGGAGCCGGCCTCCGACAGCGCATAGGCGCCGATGGTCTTGTCGGCCAGTCGAGGCAACATCCGCGCCTGCATCTCCGGCGTCCCCCACCGCAGGAACGCATTAATGACCAGTGTGTTCTGCACGTCGACCATCACGCCGACCGACGGGTCCACCCTCGACAGTTCCTCGACCACCAGCACGGAGTGAAAAAACGTCCCGCCTGCGCCGCCATGGGCTTCGGGCACCTCGACACCCATCACGCCCAGCGCGAACAGATCCGCAATCAGCGCGGGATCCATCTTGGCGTGTTCGTCCATCTCGCGGACGAGCGGGCGCACCCGCGTCTCGGAGAATTCGCGCACGCTCTGGCGGAGGAGGGTTTCGTCGTCGGTCAACTGGGTGAGGGGCTGGACAGGAGCGGTCATCGGCCTCAGTTTACCAGTCATGGGGTAGACCGCGACCCCAGCCCTCGGCCCCATGGACCCCATGCCCCCATGTTGAGAAAGGCGCAAATGCCTCCCGTCTCGTGGCGAGACACGGTGCGCAACATGGTGAATAATCGAGGACATGGCGACATGCAGGTGGCGGGTGAGGCGTGCGGGGGCCGCAGGGCTGTTGATGGTCGCGTGGGGCCTGGTGGCCAGCCCGGCAGGGCAGCAGACGCAGACGCCGCCGCAGACACAAAGACCCCCCGTGTTCGGGGCCCGTATCGACACCGTCACCGTCGACGTGGTGGTCACCGATCGCAAAGGTCAGCCGGTCACCGATCTGACTGCGGCGGATTTTGACGTCACGGAAAACCGCAAGCCACAAACCATTGATTCCTTCAAACTGATTCAGATCGACGACACCCTCGACGTGGACCCCGCGCGCAATCGCGAAATCCGGTCGCTCGCTGATCAGGAACGTGAACTGAGCAGAGACGACGTGCGCGTCATCGTGATCTATCTCGACGACTACCACACCCGTCTGGGCAACTCGATGGCGATCCGGGAGCGGCTGGCCCGGTTCGTTCGTGGACTCCATCCGCGCGACCTGGTCGCGCTGATGACGCCGCTGATGACGACCGCCGGCGTGACCTTCTCGCGCAACCATGACGCCACCGCGCGGCAGATCATGGCGTTTCACGGGCGCAAGTACGACTACACCCCGAGGCATCCGGCGGAAGAGGTCTATCAGTACCTCACGGCCGAACAAATCGAAGGGCTGCGCAATCAGATCGTCACGACCGGTCTTGAAGGGCTGTGCGTGTATCTGGGCAGCGTGCGTGATGGGCGCAAGTCGGTGATTTACGTCAGTGAAGGCCTGCTGAGCCGGATTCCCCAGGGCGCCCAAACCACGGGCCTCTATGGAGGGACGGGTGGGGCGATGGTCCCGCCGCAAACAATGCAGCAGCAGATGGCGGCGTCGTCGGCCACGTCGGCGGGCACGCAGTCCGGGCAGCTGAACCTGCTCGATCTCATGCGGGACATTTTTCTGGCGGCCAGCCGCAGCAACACGTCGTTTTACCCGTTGGATCCCCGCGGGCTGGCGGCGTCTGAATTTTCCGTCGCCGATCGTGTCGGGTTGTCGGAGGACCGTGCGGCGCTGAACGAGTCGATGGACACGCTCCATATTCTCGCGACCAACACCGACGGCCGGGCGATTGTGAACACGAATGATCCCCAGCCGGCGCTGGAGCAGATGTTGCGCGACAGCAGCGCCTATTACCTGCTCGGCTACACCTCGACCGAGGCGCCGCGTGATGGCAAGTTTCATCCCATCCGGGTGAACGTGACGCGCAAGGACGTCGAGGTGCGCGCCCGCAGCGGGTACTGGGCCTACTCGGACGAGGATGTGAAGCGCGCGGCCAGGCCGTCGTTCAGTCGTCCGCCGGAGGTGGAACGGGCATTTGATGCGATCGCCGATGCGCCCGGATCCGTGATCCGGAGCTGGTGGACCAGTGCGCGTGGTGCCGATGGGCGCACGTCCGTCACACTCGTGTGGGAGGCGCTGCGCACGACCGGCGCTGACATCCCCGCGCGCGTGAGCGTCACCGCCAGCCGCGCCGATGGGGGGCTCGTGTATCGCGGCCGTGCCGAGCGCGAGGCCGATCCGACGGGCCGCGTGGCGGGACGCGTGACGTTTCCCTCGCCTCCCGGCGCGCTCACCCTGCAATTGGTGGCGGAGACCGGCGACGGGGACCGCCTCGACGCGGATGCGCGCGAGGTGGTGGTGCCCGATTTCACCAGCGTCGCCGCAGCGGTCACGACCCCCGAGTTGTTTCGGGCACGGACGGCTCGCGACGTTCAGCAACTCAAGGCCGCGGCCTTGCCCATGCCCAACACCGCGCGGCTGTTCTCGCGCACCGAGCGGTTGTACGTGCGCTTCCGCGTCTACGCGCCCGGGGGGACCACACCCGCACCCACACTACGGCTGCTCAATCGCAATGGCGACGTGATGTCGACCGTCCCCGTGACGGTCGATCCGGTGCGGGGTGTGGAAGGGGAGTTTGCGCTGGGTGGTGTGCCGCCGGGCGACTACCTGCTCGAGGCGGCGGCCTCAAGTGACGCCGATGCGGCGCGTGTGCTCGTCGCCTTCCGCGTGACCGGCTGAGTCTTCCCGCTGAGTTTTCCCACTTGCGACGCCCTGAGGTGTCGCATAGGATGGGCCGCGTGAATCCAATTACAGGCTTGTTGGCGGCCCTTGGCGCATTGACTGTGGTCTATGTCGGCGGTTGGACCAAGTACATCGTCGCCGCGCGCCGGCAACCGGGAGGCGCAAACTCGCCGGCGACTGACTCGCGCCCGCCGAACTTGTTTCAAATCGGCCTTGGTGCAGTTACCAATTTTTTCGACGCGCTGGGCATCGGCTCGTTTGCCACCACGACGGCGATATTCCGCCTCAAGAACATGGTGCCGGATCGCATCATCCCCGGCACGCTCAACGTCGGCCACACGTTGCCGACCATCGCTCAGGCGTTCATCTTCACCGCCGTGATCCCGGTCGATGTGCTGACCTTGATTTCGATGATTATCGCGGCCGTCCTGGGCGCCTGGCTTGGTGCGGGTGTGGTGGCGAAATGGCCCAAGCAGACGGTGCAAATCGGGATGGGCGCGGCGCTGCTGGCGGCCGCCGCATTCATGCTGATGCGCCAACTCAATCTGTTCCCCGCTGGCAGCGAGGCGATTGGCGTGCGTGGGATGACGCTTGTGATCGCCATTGTGGGCAACTTCCTGCTCGGCGCGTTGATGACGCTGGGCATTGGCCTCTACGCGCCCTGCATGATTCTCGTCAGCCTGCTCGGCATGAGCGAGCGAACGGCCTTCCCGATCATGATGGGATCGTGCGCGTTCCTGATGCCGATCGGCAGCCTGCGATTCATTCGCGAGCAGGCGTACAGCCTCCGCAATGCCTTGGGACTGGCCATTGGAGGGATCCCCGGCGTGCTGATTGCCGCCTATCTCGTGAAGTCGTTGCCGCTGTACTACGTCCGCTGGCTGGTGATCGTCGTCGTCCTCTATACCGCAGTCACCCTGCTGATGTCCGCGCGCCGGACCGAAACGACCTGAGCCATCACACGTCGCCAAAAAAAGAGGGGCGCCCCGTGAGGTGCGCCCTTGTTCCTACGCGTACATCCCGCGCAGCTTCGTGACCGTCGCGACCTTGTTGATGGCGACGATGTAGGCGGCGGTGCGCATGTCGGTCTTGTATTTGATCGCCGTCTGCAGCACCGTGTGGAACGCCTCGACCATCTTCCGTTCGAGCCGTTCGTTGACTTCGTGCTCTTCCCAGAAATAGCCGTGACGATCCTGGACCCACTCGAAGTACGACGTGGTCACGCCACCGGCGTTGGCGAGGATGTCCGGCACGATGAACACGCCACGTTTGTGCAGCGACTGGTGTGCGGCAGGAATCGTCGGCCCGTTGGCGCCTTCGACGATGACCTTGGCCGTGATCGAGTCGGCATTTTTTTCCGTGATCTGATTTTCCAGCGCGGCGGGAATCAGGATGTCCACATCGAGGCCGAACACCTTCGACGGGTCCATCGGCTCCGCGCCCGGGAAGCCGTGCACCGTCTTGTGCTGTTCGGTCCAGGCGATGAGGGCGGTAATGTCGAGGCCCTTGGGGTTATGGACGCCACCCTTCCAATCGGTGACCGCCACAATCGTCGCGCCAATCTTCTGGAGCAGGTCGGCGGAGACCGAGCCGACGTTGCCGAAGCCCTGCACCGCGACGGTGGCGCCCTTGATCTCGAATCCGAGGTGCGCCGCTGCTTCACGGGCGGTGATCATCACGCCGCGGCCCGTGGCTTCACGCCGCCCGAGTGACCCGCCCATTTCGACGGGTTTGCCGGTCACCACGGCCGTGCACGTCGCGCCGACGTGCATGCTGTACGTGTCCATCACCCACGCCATCGTCTGCGCATTGGTGTTCACGTCCGGGGCCGGGACGTCCTTGTCCGGGCCGATCGCATCGGCGATTTCGGCGATGTAGCGACGGGTGAGGGCTTCGAGCTCGCGCTGCGACATCTTGGTCGGGTCACAAATGACGCCGCCCTTGCCGCCGCCGAACGGCACACCCGCCACGGCACACTTCCAGGTCATCCAGGCGGCCAGCGCCTTGACCTCATCGAGGGTGACGTCGGGGTGGAACCGAATGCCACCCTTGGCTGGTCCGAGCGTGATGTTGTACTGCACGCGGTAACCGGTGAAGACCTCGACCTTGCCGCTGTCCATGACAACCGGGCAGGAGACGATGATCTGACGTTTGGGGTGGGTCAGGATTTTCCAGAGGCCTTCATCAAGGCCGAGGAGACGAGCGGCGCCGCCAAACTCCTGGAGCATCGCGCCGAAGACGCTGTTTTCAGACGACATGGGTCACTCCGCGAAAAAAATGCCACAGGCGGGAAGCTCCGCTCGTGGCCAAACTCTTCGAGATTACCGAGGGTCCTTTGCGGATGTCAACGCGCCCGGCCGGACGCCCCCCCGGGGGGCCGCCCATAAGTTGTTGCTGCATATATAATTGACGGTCATGAAACCGGTGTCGACCGAACCAGCCGCCGAGTCTGCCAAAGCCCGGTGGGAGCGCGAGGTGCTTGAGCCCACCCTCACAAAATCTCCCGAGCGTACAGGCCCGTTCACCACCATCTCCGGACGGCCCATCGATCGGTTGTATACGGAAGACGACATCGCCGCGCTCAACGTGGACTCTGACGTCGCCGCCCCGGGTGAATTTCCGTATACGCGTGGCATTCACCCCACAGGTTATCGCGGCAAGTTGTGGACGATGCGGCAGTTTGCGGGGTTCGGCACGCCGGAAGAAACCAACGAGCGGTACAAACAACTGCTGGCGGCGGGTGGCACCGGTCTGAGCGTGGCCTTTGACCTGCCGACCCTGATGGGGCGCGACCCCGATCATCCGCTGTCACTCGACGAAGTGGGCAAGTGCGGCGTTTCGATCATGTCGCTGGCCGACATGGAGCGGTTGTTCGAGGGCATCACGCTGGCCGACATCACGACGTCGATGACGATCAACTCACCGGCGCCGATGATTTTTGCGATGTATCTGGTGGTCGCCGAACGTCAGGGCGCCGACTGGAAAAAGCTGTCGGGCACGATTCAGAACGACATCCTCAAGGAATTCATCGCGCAGAAGGAATACATTTTCCCGCCGCGTCCCTCGATGAAGTTGATTACGGACATCTTCGAGTTCTGCGCGAAGGACGTGCCGCGCTGGAACACGATTTCGGTGAGCGGGTACCACATCCGTGAAGCGGGATCGACGTCGCTGCAGGAGCTGGCGTTTACGCTGCGCGACGGCATTGAGTATGTGCAGTGGGGCATCGACGCCGGCCTTGATGTGGACGACTTCGTGCCGCGTATGTCGTTTTTCTTCAACGCGCACAGCGACTTTTTTGAAGAAATCGCCAAATATCGCGCGGCGCGCAAAATCTGGGCGCGCGTGATGCGCGATCGATTCGGGGCGAAGGACGAGCGGTCGCTGAAGCTGCGGTTCCACACACAGACGGCCGGCGTCTCGCTGACCGCGCAACAGCCCTACAACAACGTCGTCCGCACGGCGCTGCAGGCGCTGTCGGCGGTGCTGGGCGGGACCAACTCGCTGCATACGAACTCGCTGGACGAAGCGCTCGCCCTGCCGACGGCGGCAGCGGCGACGCTCGCGTTGCGCACGCAGCAGGTCATCGCCCATGAAAGCGGCGTGACCAACGTCGTGGACCCGCTGGGCGGGTCCTACTTCATCGAGCGCCTCACGCTGGACATGGAGGAAGGCGCCTACAAATACTTCGATGTCATCGATCGGATGGGCGGCATGGTCGCGGCGATCGAGGCCGGATTCCCGCAGCGGGAAATCGCGGAGTCCTCGTACCGATTTCAGCAGGCGTTCGAGAAAAAAGAAAAAATCATGGTCGGCGTCAATGCGTACGTGGATGCGAACGAGCCGCCGTTCCCGATTCTGTATATCGATGATCAGGCGTCGGATCAGCAGTTGGCTCGATTGGCCGACCTGCGCAAGACGCGTGACAACGCGACCGTGTCCCGCACGTTGGACGTGCTGAAGGACGTGGCTCGTGCCGGTGAGAATACGATGTATCCATTGCTCGATTGTGTGCGTGCATACGCCACGGTCGGCGAGATGTGTGATGCGCTCCGCGAGGTGTGGGGCGAATATGAAGAGGTCCCGTCCATCTGATGCGCACGATTCGTGTAGTTATCGCCAAACCTGGCCTTGACGGCCATGACCGCGGCGCCAAGGTGATCGCCCGTGCGTTGCGTGACGCCGGGATGGAAGTGATTTACACCGGCCTGCGCCAGACGCCCGAGATGATTGTGGCGGCGGCGCTCCAGGAGGATGCCGACGTGATCGGCCTTTCGATCCTGTCGGGCGCGCACATGCACATCTGTCCGAGGGTGATGGAACTGCTCCGTGAGAAGGGGCTCACCCATGTGCAGGTGCTGGTCGGCGGGATCATTCCGGACGTCGATATTGAGAAGCTCCGGACCATGGGCGTCACCGGGATCTTTCTGCCGGGCACCCCCATGCAGGACATCGTCAATTTCATCCAGACCAGTGTGCCCGCAAGGGCGGAAGTGATCTGACGCCCGATGGCCACCACCCTGCTCCTCGCCGACGACAGCGTCACGATTCAGCGCGTGATTGAGCTGACGTTTGCCAACGAGGCGATTCGGGTGGTGACCGTGGACGACGGCCACGCCGCAACCGCGCAGCTCGAGGCGGAACGTCCCGACATTGTGCTGGCCGATGTCGGGTTGCCGATGGTGGATGGATATGCGCTGACGGAACTCGTGAAGCGGTCGCCGCTGACCGCCGGTGTGCCCGTGTTGTTGTTGACCGGCGCGTTTGAACCGATTGACGAGGGGCGCGCGCGGCAGTCCGGGTGTGACGGGGTGCTCGTCAAGCCGTTTGAACCTCAACGTCTGGTCGCCATGGTCAAACAGTTGCTGGCGGGACAGACCCCCGGCAACCTGTGGCCCGCCGACATGCCTCGGATCGACGCGCCGATGCCATCCACGCCACCATCACACCCCGCGTCCCATGCGCCACGTCCGACGCCCGGTCGTCGGGAGTCGGTGTCGGTGTCGGAGCCGCTGCCTCCGCCGTCGGCCATTGAAGAAGTCTTTGAAATCGGGCTCGACGATCTCGATATGGCGTTTTCGCGGCTGGATCCTGTCGCGCCACCCAGTCGGCTCGATGCGGACTCTGTCTCGGACTTCCAGCGGGACATCCAGGAGCTGAGAAGCACCGCGCCGTTCCCGGAGTCCGCGCCGCCACAGGCCGCGCTCGCCGCGCCGGCAGTGTCGCACCTGCCCGTGGAGGAGGCGCCGCCGCTGGCCCCCCTCGATCTCGAGTGGGATCTGCCGACACCCTCCACGGTCGTCGACGCCGTCCCGT